>JAGAUV010000028.1 GCA_017620635.1 Muribaculaceae bacterium
ATTAGAGATCGCGAGGATCGGGAGTAACTTCGTCAACGGGGATGTCTTTGTTAACGTTCTTGCAACCGGCAACAGCGTAGAAGAGGAGGTAAGCAAGCATAGCGATAACGAGCCAGTAAGAAGCCATGTAGCCAACACTGTTAGCGATAGCATTCTGGATCAGAGGCATCACGCCACCGCCTACAACCATCATCATGAAGAGACCCGAAGCCTGAGCGGTGTATTTGCCGAGACCTTCAACGGCGAGGTTGAAGATGCCGCCCCACATAACAGAAGTGCAGAGACCGCAGAGTACAAGCAGAAGGGCCTTGGCAGGAACCTCAGCAGTAGTGAAGCCGTCGGCAGCACTGTAAGCAGGCATAGAAACGCGGATGTCGGAGGGAAGGAAGATAGCACCGCAGATGAGGCAGATAGCGGCTGTTGTGACAACGAGGAGCTGAGTGCGGCTCGAAACCTTGCCGGAGATGACGGTAGAAACGAGACGGCCAACGAGCATGAGCAGCCAGTAGATAGCGGCAACGCCACCGGCTACAGCTGTAGCATTGACAGTGATACCCGAAGCGGCAGAGTCGCTGAGGTAGAAGATGAGCACACCGGGGATACCAACTTCGATACCAACATAGAAGAAGATACCGACGATACCGAGGACAGTGTGACGGAAGTTCCAGGCGCTGTGAGTGTATTTAACTTTTGCAGTGCCTTCTTTTTTCATGTGAGGCTCAGGAATAGCCACGCAGCTGATGATGATGAAAGCAAGTACGAACACGCCCATTGCAATGTAGAGCAGGGGAGCCACATTGAGCATAGAGGTCTCGGCAGTAACCTGACCGATGAGCATACCTACGAAGAGGGGAGTGAGAGTACCTGCGAGCGAGTTGAACGAGCCACCGGCCTGAACGAGCTGGTTGCCGGTGTTACCGCCACCACCGAGGAGGTTGAGCATGGGATTAACAACGGTGTTGAGCATGCATACGCAGAAACCGCATATGAAAGCACCGAGGAGGTAGATGATGAAGTTGAGAGTCACAGCCTGCTGAGCAACAGTGAAAACTTCAACGCTTGCGCCAACACGGCCGGAAAGCCATTGGAAGATAAGGCCGATAAGACCAACCGCCATAGCGGTAAGGGCTGTTTTCTTGTAGCCGATGCGCACAAGCATGTTGCCAGCCGGAATACCCATGAATAGGTAAGCCAGGAAGTTCATCATGTTGCCGAGCATACCCGACCACTCGTAATTGTTTTTCCAGATAGTACCCAGAGGAGCGGCAAGATTCGTTACAAACGAGATCATCGCGAAAAGGAAGAACATGGCCACAATAGCCACGATACTGCCCTTTGCCGAAGCTTTAGCCGCAGTTACGGTTGCTGTTTTTGACATGGATCTTAGATTGAAATTGTTTATGTGAAAAGAATTAAGTTTATTTAAGGTTTAAAGCTGTCGGCATATATATTTATGCACACTGCAAAGTTAGACAATTTTTCTGAAGGATATACTATCAGACGGTCATTTTTTATAAAAATAATGTCGTTTAGTATCGAAAAATAATCTATCTTTGCATAAAAACAAAGATAATAATGAAACAATATAAAATAGCAGTAGCCGGAACAGGATATGTTGGTCTGAGTATAGCAGTCCTGCTTTCCCAGCATAACAAAGTGACGGCAGTCGATATCGTGCCGGAAAAGGTGGATATGATAAACCGTCGCATATCTCCTATCTCCGACGATTATATCGAGCGCTATCTCGCAGAGAAGACACTTGATCTGACGGCCACACTCGACGGAGCGTCGGCATATGCCGACGCCGACTTTGTGATAATCTCCACGCCTACCAATTATGATCCGGTAAAAAACTATTTCGACACTCACAATATAGAGGATGTCATAGACCTTGTGCTTTCGGTCAACCGAAATGCGACTATGATCATCAAGTCGACGATTCCTGTCGGCTATTGCCGCAGTCTCTACCGGCGCTATGCGGACAAAGGAATCAAACGACTCAACCTGTTGTTCTCCCCAGAGTTCCTGAGAGAGAGCAAGGCACTCTACGACAACCTCTATCCGAGCCGTATAATAGTCGGAATACCCAGAAGCATAGCCAATCAGGAATCGAGCGAGGAGAATGCAGCGATAGAAAGCCTTGCCGATATACCATATCTTACAAGCCAGGCACATCTGTTTGCAGAGCTTCTTAAGCAGGGAGCGGTCAAGACAGACATACCCAAACTGTTTATGGGCCTAAAGGACGCCGAGGCGGTAAAATTGTTTGCCAATACATATCTGGCGCTCCGAGTCAGCTTCTTTAATGAGCTTGATACCTATTCGGAGGTCAAGGGTCTTGATTCGAAGGCCATAATAGAAGGCATAGGCCTTGACCCACGCATAGGCACACACTACAATAATCCTTCGTTCGGTTATGGCGGTTACTGTCTGCCAAAGGATACGAAGCAGTTGCTTGCCAATTATGAGAATGTGCCTCAGAATATGATGTCGGCCATAGTGAGGAGCAACAGGACGCGCAAGGATTTTATCGCCGATCAGGTGCTCCGTATGGCCGGTTATTATAGTTACAGGGAAAACACCGGCTACAGCCCCGAAGCCGAGCGGCATATTGTAATAGGTGTGTACCGTCTGACAATGAAGTCGAACAGCGACAATTTCAGGCAGTCGTCGATACAGGGTGTGATGAAGAGGATAAAGGCAAAGGGCGCGCAGGTGCTTGTGTACGAGCCGACGCTTGCCGATGGCTCTACATTCTTCGGCAGCCTTGTAGTCAATGATCTTGACAAGTTCAAGCAAGGATGTGACGCTATCATAGCCAACAGGTATGACAGTGATCTCGATGATGTAGAGAATAAGGTTTATACGCGAGATCTCTTCAGGCGCGACTGACGTGTAATTATAAACGAAAACTATGAAAACAGCACTTATAACAGGTGTTACCGGCCAGGACGGTTCATTTCTGTCAGAGTTCCTTCTTGAGAAGGGTTATGATGTACATGGCACGATCCGTCGTTCGTCGGTCGATTACCGTGAACGCATAGCACATCTTGAAGGCCGCCCACATTTCCACCTGCATTATGCCGACCTCAGCGATTCTATGTCGATTATTAAAGTAATCAACAGCGTCAAACCTGATGAGATATATAATCTTGCGGCCCAGAGCCATGTACAGGTATCGTTCGACTCTCCGGAGTTCACAGCCGATGTCGATGCTGTAGGCGTTCTGCGTATACTCGAGGGAGTCCGTCAGTGCGGCCTTGCCGATACATGCCGAATATATCAGGCCTCAACCTCGGAGCTTTACGGGAAGGTGGAAGAAGTGCCACAGAACGAGAATACTCCGTTCCATCCATACAGCCCCTATGCAGTAGCCAAACTCTATGGCTACTGGATTGTAAAGGAATACCGCGAGGCTTATAACATGTTCTGCTGCTCGGGTATCCTGTTCAATCATGAATCGGAACGGCGAGGCGAGACTTTTGTGACACGCAAGATCACTCTTGCGGCAGCCAGGATAGCCCAGGGCAAACAGGATAAACTCTATCTCGGCAACCTGTCGTCGCTGCGCGACTGGGGATACGCCAAGGATTATGTAGAGTGCATGTGGCTGATACTGCAATATAAGCGTCCGGAAGATTTTGTGATAGCGACAGGCGAGCAACACTCGGTAAGGGAGTTCGCCACCCTTGCCTTCCGCAACGTAAGCATAGACATAGAGTGGACCGGCGAGGGCGCCGAAGAAAAAGGCATCGACAAGGCGACGGGCAAGGTGCTTGTAGAGGTAAGCCCGGATTTCTACCGTCCGACCGATGTGGTAAATCTCTGGGGTGATCCGACCAAGGCCCGAGCAGAACTTGGCTGGAATCCGCAGAAGACGAGCTTTGAAGAGCTTGTAAAGATCATGACAGACGCCGACATGGCCAAAGTGGCAGTAGAAAGAGCCGGAGACAGCGTGAGGACAAATCTTGCCGAATTTCTTGAGAAAGGTATTGTGAAGTGATGTAGATATGGATAAGGATTCAAAGATCTATGTGGCAGGACATCGCGGCATGGTAGGCTCTGCGATAGTACGCGAACTGCAACGACAGGGCTATACAAATATAATAACACGCACACACAAGGAGCTTGATCTGATCAATCAGCAGTCTGTCAACGATTTTTTTGCCGAAGAGAAACCGGAATACGTATTCCTTGCCGCCGCTAAGGTGGGCGGCATAATTGCGAATCAGAATCATCTCGCCGACTTCATGTATGACAATATGATGCTTGAGATGAATGTGATAAACGCAGCGTGGCGAAACGGCGTGAAAAAGCTCGAGTTCCTCGGCTCGTCGTGTATATATCCCCGAATGGCACCTCAGCCAATGCAGGAAAGTTGTCTTCTGACATCTGAACTCGAGAAAACCAACGAGGCTTACGCTCTTGCCAAAATCTCAGGTCTTAAATACTGCGAGTTTCTCAACCGTCAGTACGGCACCGACTATATATCAGTGATGCCGACAAACCTGTATGGCCCTAACGATAATTATCATCCCGAGCATTCACACGTGCTGCCGGCGCTTATACGAAGATTCCACGAAGCCAAGGAATCGGGAGCACAGGAGGTAACATGTTGGGGCGACGGCAGCCCACTCCGCGAATTTCTTTATGTGGACGATCTTGCGAATTTGTGTGTGTTTCTCATGAACAACTACTCCGGGAACGAGACTGTCAATGCCGGTACGGGCAAAGAGCTGTCGATAAAAGAACTGACGGAACTTGTGGCCGAAACAGTAGGCTACAAAGGCCGTATCAACTGGGATAGGACACGGCCTAACGGAACGCCACGCAAGCTCCTTGATGTGTCGAAAGCTACAAAACTCGGCTGGACTTACCGCACCGAACTGCCGGAAGGGATAAGACTTGCCTATCACGATTTCCTGACAAATCCGGTGCGTGCGGAGAGATAAGATATAGAGCCTTTACCACGGATTCACGTCCCAATTGTCGGTACGGAACGGGACGAGAGGCTGGCCGAGGCATGTCTTTACGTTTGCATCGGGTACATAATTGTGGAAATAGTAGCGCACAGCGATCGGCTTTGCCACTTTGTCGCTATATAGCTCGATTGTGTTGACTCCATGACCGAAAGACGCCGTGGCCGGATAGAATACCTTGTCCTCTCCGGCAATCTCGAATCCGAGAGGCCGTATGTATGATGTGTCGTGATAGCTGTGGAATGAGTTTCCGTCCCACCAGTCGTGTACAAACAACAGGTTATTGAACTCTAATGTAGCCTTGTTGCCGTTAACAGTCATAGACTTGTATGTAGGAGCCGGCAGCGGAAGACCTTTGATGCTGTAGTCGTTCTGAAGGGCGAGGAAGGCGAGTCGCTGACCTACTTCTTTCTTGCACTGAGGATGGATACATGTAGGGTTGCCTATGTCTGTCGTGGCGGCGATACCTACCTTGTCCACATTTTCGGCTACTTTATACTGAGCCTCCACCATCAGAGGCAGAGACATCTTTTCGGCACCTTCATAGTTGTAAGGCGCGAGCTGCACCATGTAGAACGGCATTTCTGTATTGCCCCATTTCTCACGCCAGCTGTTTATGAGAGCGGTCTGCAGTTTTACATAATCGTCGTGGTGTCCGCGGTTCGATTCGCCCTGATACCAGATGAAACCTTTTGCAGTGTATCCGGCAATAGGATGTATCATGCCGTTGTAGAGCCTTGCGATCTGCGAGTTGGGCTGGTCCATGCTGCGAGAATGAGCAATATCAATGTCCTTTATGCCGTCGAAAGTCTCGCTGTCGATCCATGTCTCGATAGTAGATCCGCCCCAGTTGGTAGATATAAGGCCTACGGGCACTCCAAGTATCTGATTGAGGAGATGCCCGAAGAAGTATGCGCAAGCAGAGAAATCGGCCACGACATCGGTGGTGGATTCCTGCCACACGCCTTTGCAGTCGTCGGCCGGGCTGTCGAGAGATGCTCTTTCGACAGTGAAGAAACGCATGTCGGGATGATTGGGAGCGTCGAGTATCGCGTCCAGAGCGCCCTCGACAGGCTGGTGCATGAAGCCGTGTACCATCATCTCCATGTTGGACTGTCCACTGCATATCCATACCTCGCCCAAGAGAATATTGTCAAGGACTACCTTGTCGCCATCGTTTATAGTGATAGTGTATGGACCGCCGGCATCTCCGGTGGCGATTGTTGTCGTCCAGTTGCCGTCGTTGTCCGCTTTTGCTTTATACGTCTTGTTGTCCCAAGAAGGGTTGACTTTTATTGTCGCGCCCGGTTTTGCTTTGCCCCAGATATTAGCGTCGGTATTTCGCTGGAGCACCATGTTGTCGCCAAGCACGGCCGGCAATGTCACTTTTGCATCCGCGCCCATGACGGACGAGAGACACAAAAGAAGGCTTAAGGTAAGATGTGATAATTTCATGGCTTGGTATTAAGGATTGTTTTTAGGTCAGGATAGCTCAGAGACAGGCACTACGCCTATGCCCGGGCGGTCGGGCAGCGTTATTTTGCCGTCGACGATTTTCATGCCGTCGAATATGTCGTTGGCGATAAGGAGATTGCCGTCGAGGTCGGCCCAGTCTACCATAGGCGCAAGCTGAGCTGCGGCACTGACGGCGCAAGATGTTTCGGTCATACATCCGAGCATCACTTTCATGCCCATAGCCCGAGCGAGAGTCGCCATCTGATAGGCTTCGTGCATGCCTGTGCTCTTCATCAGTTTTATGTTTATTCCGTCGTATGCTCCGGCCGCACGTCTTATGTCGGGCAAGCGCTGCAGGAACTCGTCGGCAATGATAGGGAGGGGCGAGCGCTCACGCAGCCAGGCGGTGTCGTCGATAGCTTTTTTGTCCATAGGCTGCTCAACGAACAGACAACCGCGGTCGGCAAGCCAGTGGCACATCTCGAGCGCTTTGTTCTTGTCGTTCCAGCCTTGGTTGGCATCTACGCAAATGGGCACGTCGGTGTGTTTCCGCAGGGCCTCAACGATCTCTTTGTCGTGATCAAGACCCATTTTTATCTTTATGACCTTGTATGGCGCTGTCTCCTCGATCTTCTTGCGCATTTCATCGGGATCGGCGTCGTAGCTTATTGTAAAGGATGTGTTGGGGCACTTGTCGGGATTGAGACCCCATATCTTGTACCACGGCTGTCCCATAATCTTGCCGACAAGGTCGTGCAGGGCTATGTCGACAGATGCTTTTGCCGCACGATTGTTGGGCGCCACATTGTCGAGATATTCGAGAATGTCTTCGATACGGAAGGGGTCGTTGAACTGACTCAGATCAAGCTTAGAAAGGAACTCGCATACCGAAGCTACCGATTCTCCCAGATATGGGGGCATGGAAGCTTCGCCATAGCCGACCAAGCCGTCGTATTCGATCTCGACCTGTACGCCCGGTGTGGTGGTGCGTTGTGAACGGGCAAGATTGAATGCGTGCCGGAGCTGTAGCTCATATGGGCGGAATCTCAGATTGAGCGAGCCGCTGCGTCCGGTCTGTTTTGTCGCCTGACCGAAGGCGGAGAAAGATATTGGGGATGTGGCGGCAATAGTGCCGAGTATGCCTGTGCGGATAAAATTTCTACGATTCACTGTCGGGTTGTTATTTATGGAGAGTTAAAAGTACCAGGGATGGTTACGGGCACGAGTGATGCCCGGAGTCTCTTCGTTGCCAGCAATGCGGACGGCATGGAGGAAAGGCGTGTCGAGGTAGCTCTCGGATTCGGGGTCGACGCTGTTACGTTTGACCCGGCCGGAAGAGTGCACGTAGTTGCCGTCGTGGTCGTATATAGCAACGTGGGTAACTTTGCCAGTGCGTGCGTTACCGAAGAAGAGGAGGTCGCCGGGGCGGCATGAGCGCCAGTTGGCGGCTTCTATCCTGCGCCCTGTACGTGCTTGTTGCGAGGCGTCGCGCATTAGAATGAGTCCGTTTGCGTAATAGCTTACTTTTGCAAGTCCGGAGCAGTCGAGGGCTTTGGGAGATGTTCCGCCCCATAGGTAGGGAGTGCCTTCCATAGAATATGCGATGTCGAGGATACGGTCGGCATCGAAATTCTGTGCCGCCCAGGTCTCGATCGGGGTAAGATCGTCGGTGTCGACAAAGCCGGTGCGGCCGTTGGGGAGCTCTACACCTATGCGTCCGTCCGTGACATGCACTTCATTGCCGGGAACAGTGACTATACATCCGTTGACAAGGTCGGACACAACATCGCGCAGGCCTTTGGTTGTGGGTGTGCGCCATGCCCTTGTCTGGAAAGGAGAGGAAACGATAAAACGACGAGCCTGCCGCCATTCTTTCATCTCGGCCGGGGTCTTCGCTACAATCGACGAAGAAGGAATCCATGCGATGTATCCGTCGGGTGTCTGTACGTGCCACCAGTCGCCGCCTTTATGCAGTACACGGAGGGGGGTACCCATAAGAGCCTGAGTCGCCATCTCGGCGGAGTGCCGTCCGGCCGTGCGCATACTTGCCACCGATATTCTGACCTGTGCCCATTTGTCGTAAGGCAGCAGGTTGATTTTGTCGGCATAGTCGATGTCGGCCTCGTCCAAGGCTTTTACAGTGGCGCGCATTGCTGTTGAATCGGATACATCGCCGCCGACAACCAGGCTGCCTTCGTTGTTGTTATAGGCCTTTATGTCGTATACTATCTGTCGGCCGTCGGGTGCATATTCCGCTTTTACGTCTTTTATGCATTCCTGTGCCTTGGCAAGCATATTTGCCGAAGACTGGGCGTAGACCGGCACTGCGGCGACGCATAGGGCTATTATGGCGAGATAATTCATTTTAGGGTTCTGCTATAGGAGTTATGGAAATAAGGTCGAAGTTGATGTCCCATGCCGGATAGAAGAGGTTTCCACGAGTTGTCTCTACTTCTCCAAGCTGGAAGTCGACAGTTTCGCTTCTTACAAATTTTTTGGGAGGGAAGAGATTGCCGCAGACACCCTTATTGGTGGCGAAGCGGTGTGCGTCGATGCCATGGCTGCAGAAGTTGGTTATTTCGGGCTTGTCGGCACCGTTGTATCTTCCAAATGACATGTCGACGGGAACCCATCCGATGCCTTCGAAGTAAACTTCGGCCCAGTCGTGCAGATTTGTCTCGCCCGGATGCAGCATCCAGCCGCTTTCCCAGCGAGCCGGGACGCCAAGGCTACGCATGAGCGAGATGTACAGCAAGGATACCTGGCCGCAATCGCCGTGCCGCTCGGTCAGTACGTATTGCGGTATGCACGGGATTGTGCTGTACTCACGGGCTCCGGCCCAGGGGAAGTTGGTGTCGATCCAGTCGTAGATAAGCTCGCTCTGTCGGAAGGGGTTTGTCTCATCGCCAGTTATTTCGTGGGCGAGGGAGTCGAGACGGATGATATGTGGCTTTTCGAAGGATGTGTATTGCCGGTAGGTGTCGCTGCTTTTGTCATAAGGTCTGATCGCTTTGATAATCGCGTCTTCAGAATAGTATGCGCCTGAGACGATGTATTCTCCGACATATTCGAAATGAGCGGTATCGCCGGGCTGCGGTGCCGGAGCTGTGAAGAATATGGTGTTGTGGACCGAGCGGTTGTCGGATAAAATATATTCGGCCGGCGATGCGCTAATGATACGCAAGTCGCGCTGGCGTCCGCCTTCCGGATTTGTCAACGGCAGCGGCATCCATACTTTCAGAGTGTCGCCGGAATATATTTCGTGTCCGGGAACGTCGATGCTGAATCTGTATTTTACCCGATGGCTGAGCCCAAGAGGGTTGTTGCCTTTATAGTACTCGAGAACAGAGTCGACGTAAGAGTATCTGTTTCTTGCGGCAAGATCGCCGTTGCCGTTAGTCGCTTTAGAATACTCAGGGTTGAGCAGGTCGAGATTATTCGGCGATTTACGATGAAAGCGCCGGACTCCATCTATTGTCATAGCTTCGATGTAGTGCCCGGCGAGGAATGTGTCGAGCATTGCTTCTGTAATGTCGGGATGCCGTTGTTTTATGGCTTCGAGTATCTCGTCTTTCGATAAAGAGAAGTCGGCGGCGGTGCGCGCCGCTATTGCTGCCGCAGAATCGGTCTCGAACCATGCAGGATGTTCATTCTGCGACTCCGAACGAGTAAGACCCAACTTCACGGCTTCGTGATAGACCATATAGGCGCCAAAAGCTCCGATAGCTATAGCGACTGCAAGAATAATGACTTTTTTCATCGATAGAGGTTATTTCGTTGAAAATCTTTTGTAAAGTTACTCAAATTTTGTGATATACCAAAAACAATCGAAGGGCCGCAGCAGAGCCACGACCCTTCGACCATTCATGTTATACCAAGTTAGTAAATACCTTGAGCTATCATGGCCTTAGCGACCTTCATGAAACCGGCGGTATTCGCACCGCGGACGTAGTTGATGTATCCGTCGTCCTCACGGCCGTATTTCTCGCACTGCGAGTGAATGTCGGCCATGATCTGTCGGAGCTTGTTGTCAACTTCTTCGGCAGTCCAG
The DNA here is from genome assembly GCA_017620635.1 of Muribaculaceae bacterium. GTDB lineage: Bacteria > Bacteroidota > Bacteroidia > Bacteroidales > Muribaculaceae > CAG-873. The sequence goes on from JAGAUV010000028.1 coordinate 10,486, forward strand.
TGCATTTTCTGTGAGTTCTGAGCCATTTCGAGGCCGGAAACGGAAACGCCACCGGCATTGGCGGCCTTGCCCGGGGCATAGAGTATGCGAGCCTTGATAAACTCGGCAACGGCTTCGGGAGTAGAAGGCATGTTTGCACCTTCACTCACAGCGATCACACCCTGTGCGAGCAGAGCACGAGCATCGTCGCCGTCGATTTCGTTTTGTGTCGCAGACGGCATGGCGATATCGCAATCGACGTGCTTCCAGGGGCGTTCTTTCGGGAAGTACTGGCATCCGCTCTCTTCAGCGAACTCGCTGATTCGTGCGCGATAGGCAGTCTTGAGCTCGAAGATTCTTTCGAATTGCTCTTCGGTCATTCCGTCGGGCAAGTAGATCGATCCGTCCGAGTCGCTCATCGAAACAACTTTAGCACCGAGGCTCAGAAGTTTCTTGGCGGTGTAGAGGGCAACGTTGCCAGATCCAGAAATGGCAACACGTTTGTCTTTGATGTCGATTCCGCGTGTCGCAAGCATGTTGAGGAGGAAATATACATTTCCATAGCCGGTAGCCTCGGGACGCACGAGCGAGCCGCCAAATTCGAGGCATTTGCCTGTAAATGTGCCGGTAAACTCGCGAGTCATTTTCTTATACCAGCCAAACATATATCCTACTTCACGTGCGCCAACGCCGATATCACCTGCAGGGACGTCGGTGTCAGGGCCAAGGTTGCGCCATAGCTCTGTAATGAAAGCCTGGCAGAAACGCATTACCTCGGTGTCGCTTTTGCCTCTTGGAGAGAAGTCGCTGCCGCCTTTCGCGCCGCCCATGGCAAGTGTTGTAAGAGAGTTCTTGAAAGTCTGCTCGAAGGCAAGAAACTTTAATATAGACAGATTTACCGATGAGTGGAACCTTATGCCACCTTTATACGGACCAATGGCATTGTTGTGCTGCACGCGATAGCCCATATTATTCCTTACGTTACCTTTGTCGTCGATCCATGAAACCCTGAACGATATTATACGATCGGGGATGCACAGACGCTCAAGCAGATTGTAGCGCTCGAAAGCAGGGTAGAGGTTGTAGGTTTCTTCGATAGAGCTTACCACTTCTTCGACGGCCTGGAGATATTCGGGCTCGTTAGGGAAGCGCCGGCTCAGGTCAGCCATAAATTCTTTTACCTTCATTGGTGTTATATTTTATGAATCTTTGAGCAAAACGAAAGACGTTTTTCGTTTTCGGCCGCAAAGTTACAAAGAATTTGCGAACTTACAAAACTTTTGCTTGATTATCTTCGTTTGAGAAACTATTTTTTATTCGTGCTTTATGTATAATGCGGTAAAAGCTTTGTCGAGTCTGGATATCATACCGTCGTAATGATTGCCTTGTACAGACTCGAATACTGTGTCTATTCCAAACTTGTCGAGCCTTTTTAAGACGAGCTGGGTGTCTGTCGCAATAGATTTAAAAGCTTTGACACGAGTCTTGCTTTCTTTATTGCCAAGCAGGAAGTAGGCCATACCCTGTTTGGGCGGAATGTCACGGATATTAAGCCATGTAGTAAAACCTTCGTACCATAAGGATGCAGACAGACAAGCTATTGATCTGAATATATCGCAGATGACCCATTGCCATGTCGCGAAAAGGCCAGACAGAGAGACTCCGACGAGATCACGAACGACAGAACAGTCGCAGCCAAGGCGTTTTTCCGTGTCCGGGATAAGTTCATCGCGCAGCTTTTCGAGAAACCCGGGTGCAAGCCCCTTGAACGGACTCGAGCCTTTTGGCTGTCCCTTTGCCGGCCATGGGGTCAGATCATCCAGCCATCGCATTCCAGTGACTACAACGATTGTGGTGTCGTAGCGCAGGGCTGCAGAGTCAATCCATGAGCCGAGGATATCGACCGGATATAATATGTATGTGATGCGGCCCGGATTTGTAGATGAACTGCACATTACATGCATGCCGGCTATATCGTGTCTATTCATTTTTTTAATGTCATAATATCGGGCATTGCAGCGAATCCGATTGATTCATAAAGTGATTTAGCCATCGGTGTGCTTTCGAGGAATATTTTGTCGCATGCGCGTTCGCGGCATTCCCGGATAAGTCTCCTGACGATAGCGTGACCGATCCCTTTGTTGCGGAATTGCTGACGCACATATATGTTCATTATATACGCGCATAGCCCCGAGGGATTGTCGGGAGAGGGGAGTTCGGAATAAAAGCATACAGCACCGCATCCACAATCCTCGCCCATATATCTTGCAATGACTGCAAAATGAGACCCGTCGGCGATGTGTTCGCGATAGTATCGCCGGTTGGCCACAAGAAGGCGTTTGTCGGGCTCGATGCCGAATACAGAGCGAATAACTTCCATCCTCCAATGTATCAGTGTCGGGACTGCCTCGACTTTGACTATAGATATCATACTGCAGCCCCTTCTTTCATGATTACAGGAAGCATCTCTAAATCGATTTTTCCTCTGCGTGTTATAGGTATCTGTTTCATTTTCACAAAAAACTCTGGCACCATGAAGTCGACAAGACGCTCAGAAAGCCATTTGTGAATCTCGTGAAGCGTACAGGCTGCTTTCGGCATGAGATAAGCGACGAGATAGTACAATCCGTTTTCATCGAGGAATGCCCGGACAATGCCTCTGTCGACACAAGGACAGGTGTTAAGGATGTTCTCAACTTCTTCGGGTTCGACACGTTTGCCCATAATCATTACCTGATTGTCGCGCCGATGAAGAAATACTATGTTTCCGTCGTCCATTTCATATCCGACATCGCCGCTTCGGTAGAATCTTGCGCCGTTTTTTATTGAGACGAAGTTTTTTTGCTCAGGAGGATTCCCGGTATATCCTTGGGCGATACCTTCGCCAAAAATACATATCTCTCCAACTGTACCTTTGGGGACTTCCCTAAGATTATTGTCGAGAATTTTCACTTCAACGCCTTTGATCGCTTTGCCGACGGGGAATGTGCCGTCGGGCAGAGCTTTTGCATTGTCGATTCTGTAGTAGTTGGAACATACGGTGGTTTCCGATGGACCGTAAGTATTATATATTATGATGCCTTTGTCGCGCAGATTGTTTATGTAGCTTTCTCGAACGACATCTCCACCGCTGATAATTAAGCGGATAGAGGGCGGTATACTCTCAAGCTTATTCATCTCTGCAAGCAGATAGGGGAACCCGTCGACAATTGTCACTCCGTGTTTTTCTACAAATTCCATGAGTTCGCGGATGTTGCCGTTGCGCTTCTTCTCAGACGGTATGCACAGGGCTGCACCGTTGAGTAATGTTGCAAAAACTTCTTCTACAAATATGTCGAACGAACATACAGAGTACTGCAGCATTATATCTCCTCGGCCGATATTAAATTCGTTTTCAAATGCTCGGGTGTAGTTTGTAACAGAATGATTCTCAATTATCACACCTTTTGGCCGGCCGGATGTGCCCGAGGTATATAGTATATATGCCGGAGCGTTCGGCTCAGATCTGTCTGGCATGACACGGCCGGTGCCGCGAGCTTTGTTACAATAGTCATCCGTTATTATAAGGTCTACGCCGGCTGTCTGCATCATATAGTCGGTCCTTACCTTCGGGATGAAAGGTTCGGTCGGTACATATGCAGCACCACTCTTAAGAATAGCGAGCATGGCAGCGATCTGACGTGGGCCGTGCCGCATTATTAATCCGATTCTCGGAATATGCCGGTCATAGAATAGCGCCATTATTTCGTTTGCCATATCGTTGAGCTGACTGTATGTGAGTGTCTGCTCCTCCGTAATAATGGCCGGGGCATCAGGTTGACGTTCGACGATAGACTCAAACTTCGAATAAATGGTATTGTCTGCCATAATATATGTATTTATAGTCGTGCATATACCATATATAATGACAGAAGACGCCGGGTTGTTCATTCCCGACGCCTTCAAGTTATCTTCAGAACTTATTTCTTATCGAGCTGAGAGAGTGCATATGTGTACGCTCCTATTGATATAGCTTTAGAAGCTCCGAGCTTCGATATCATGACGCCGGTACGTTTCATCGGGTCGTATGTCACAACATCGTCGTAGCCGTACACCTTAAGTTTTCGTGCGTCGCCTTTTATGAACTGTTCGAGTTCCGCTTCGTCATCGAGATTGAAGACCTTGAGTTGCAGACGTCCGATTTCTTCTCCGTTGAGAGACTTTATGGTCGAACGTAATTCTTTGAGCAGATGCGGCATGATTAGATGAGCCGCCCCGGTAAGTCCGCCACCTATCACGATAAGAGAGTCGGTCAGTGTTACGGCAGTAGCCATAGAATCGCCGGCCTGACGTCCCAGACGAGCGAAAGCTTCACGGGCCGCTTCCTGGTCGCCGTCACGTTTGCCGTCGGCGATCTCACATATATCGCGAGGAGTAAGAGACTCGTCTGACTGCCCGGACAATGCAGCATATTCACGCACGACCGCGCGGATAGAGCAGTATTCTTCGGCCATTATGCCGTTATGGTGGTAGGAGTCGAGGCAGAATGTCTCGATACACGAGTTGTTGCCAAGATTCAGATTACCTCCGACAACCTGTCCGATACCGAAACCGGTGCCGAAAGTATAGCCCAACAGATTTTTGTATTTTTTGTCGGATCCGCTTTCCGCTACTTTTTTGTTGATATAAGGAAGGGCTCCGGCCGTTGCCTCGCCGAAAGCGAAGAGGTCGCCGTCGTTGTTGATAAATACCGGGAGCCCGAAAGTCTTGCTAAGGAAAGGGCCGAGGGCAACACCGTCGCGGAACGAGGGGAAGTTGGGCAGATGACCACCGATTATACCGTTGGCATAGTCTGCCGGACCGGGGAAGGCAAAAGATATTGCGACCGGAGCCTCAGAGAGCGAGTCGATAATCTGTCGGAATCCTTTTACTATAGTGGCAAGGCATTCGTCGAGATCGGCTGAATTTGAAGGCAGAGTGATGGTAGACCCAACAAATTCGCAAGCTTTCATAGCCCCGAATACGAGGTTGGTGCCACCGGCATCGAGGGTAACTACTATTCTGTTATCGTGTTGATACATAGTTTTTCAGTTATTAGGTGGTTACTAACACGACTTTGCCTTTGCCTGAGAGGCTTACAAAAGGCATTGATGCCGGTATAAGGGCGGTGCGGCCTTGAGGCAGTTTTGTCGTTGTGTTATCCGGATCGGTAATAGTCACGTCGCCATCAGTGCTGATGATAATGGTAAACGACATGTTTTTGTCGAGCTTTAATTCGAAGTCTCCGTCGACGCCGAGCAGACTTGTCTTGAAGAACGGACAATCTACCAGTGTCTGTATGTTTCCTGTCGAGGCCTGTACATTCGCAGCTTCAGGTATCTCATCATCAAATTTGATGGCATCGAGAGCATCTTTTATGTGAAGCTCGCGCAGATTGCCGTTGCTGTCGCGACGGTCGTAGTCGTAGATGCGGTATGTGACATCGCTGGCCTGCTGAATCTCGAGGACAAAGTTACCGGCCCCGATAGCGTGTACACGTCCTGCAGGGAGATAGAAAACATCGCCTTTGCGTACATTGTGTTTGGCGAGACAGTCGATAATGGTCTTGTCCTCGACAGCAGCCATGAATGAAGACTTGTCCATGGCGCGGTTGAAACCGTCGTAGAGGTAGGCGTCGGGAGTAGGAGCTACGGCATACCACATCTCTGTCTTGCCGGCCGAATTGTGCTTTGCTTTTGCCAGTTCATTGTCGGGGTGTACCTGTACCGAGAGATCCTGACAAGAGTCTATGAATTTGATTAGCAGAGGAAAGCGTCCGTCGAAATTTTCGATTGTGCGTTTTCCGAGCAGCTCAGCACCGAATTCTTCTGATAGGCTGCCCAATGTTCTGCCGGCGAATACGCCTTCGTCGACCACAGACTCGTGACCGGGCACAGGCGAGAGCTCCCATGATTCGCCGATGTTTTCCATATCGGCTTTTTCATGTTTAAATTCAGCTATTCGAGATCCGCCCCACAGGACAGACTTGTATATTGGTTTGAATGTTAATACAGGTAACATGTTATTTCTTTAAAGGACGGGCTTTAACGCCTTCTTTAGTAATTTTTACAGGTTTGATCGTACCGTCAGAGTTGAAGTATAGACGGTCGATGCAGGTGTGACGGTGGTCGCGGCCGTTGTCGCCAAGCGGACGGCGATGGTATACGATGTAGTATTCGTCTTTACCGGGTATCTGTATTACCGAATGATGACCGGCGCCAGTCGCTACAGAAGGATCTGCTTTAAGAATCTTGCCAATGCGTTCGAACGGCCCCTCGGGGGAGTCGGCGATAGCATAAGCCACCGAGTAGTCAGGGCCACCCCATCCGCCTTCGCTCCACATGAAGTAATATTTGCCGTCGCGTTTGAGCATGAATGGGCCTTCTACGTAGTTTTTCGGAGTGACCTCGCGGTATATTGTACCGTCGGGCCAAGGCTCGAGGCCGGTAAAGGAATCGTTCAGGCGGACGAGATTGCAGTGTCCCCAACCGCCGTAGAACATATACCATACGCCGTTGTCCTCGAAGACGAACTGGTCGATAGGCTGAGCTCCGTTTACGATATCGTTGATCAGGGGCTCTCCGAGGAGATCACGGTAAGGACCTTCGGGTTTGTTTGCGACGGCTACGCCTATACCGCCAATTTCGCCTTCGTGAACATCGTTGGCGGAGAAGAACAGGTAATATTTTCCGCCTTTCTCGACGATTGCCGGAGCCCACATACACTTCTCGGCCCATTCTACACGGGCAGTGTCGAGAATAGCGTGGTGGCGCTCCCAGTCAACGAGATTGTCGGACGAGAAGCAGTCAAAGAATGTCTGTTTCTCGTAGAGATCACTCCAGGTAGGGAATATCCAGTATTTGCCTTCGAATATGGCACCTTCGGGGTCGGCATACCAACCGTCAAAAACGGGGTTTGAGCTCCAGGCTCCGGAAGCAGCAAGTGACAGTGCCGCTGCGATAAATATCTTTTTCAATTTTAAGGTTTTAGAGGGTTACTTATTTTTAGAGAATGAATAAGGCGCGTCGCTGTCTTTTGTGCCTCGTGTGGTTACGGGCTTGTCGGTCATTACATAGTTTATTTTAGCGCCGTCGGTAAGTTGCTTGTGGCTGAGATAGTTCTTGGTATACTCTTTGCCGTTGACTTTCATCGATTTGATGTAGAGATTTTCGTCGGAGTTTTCGGGCGCGGTTATCTCTATTGTCTTGCCACCCTGCGGATGTATCTTCATCGATTTGAAGAACGGAGTGCCGAGCACATATTCGTTAGAGCCCGGGCAAACGGGGTAGAATCCCATAGCGGAGAATACATACCAGGCCGAAGTCTGACCGTTGTCTTCGTCGCCGCAGTATCCGTCGAAGTTGGCGTTGTACATCTTGTCCATAACCTCGCGAACGCGCTGCTGGGCTTTCCAGGGCTGGCCGGAGTAGTTGTACATATAGATCATGTGCTGTATCGGCTGATTGCCGTGAGCGTAGTTGCCCATATTCATAATCTGCATCTCGCGAATCTCGTGGATAACGCCGCCATAATAGCTATCGTCGAAAATGGGAGGAAGGATGAATACAGAATCCATCATCTGATTGAAACCGTCTTTTCCACCCATGAGATCGATAAGCCCCTGAGGGTCGTGGAATACCGACCATGAATAGTGCCAGCTGTTACCTTCGGTAAATGCGTCGCCCCATTTGAGCGGATTAAAGTCTTTGGGGAAAGAACCGTCCTCGTTGCGGCCGCTCATCAGACGGAAGTCCTTGTTGAACAGATTGCGGTAATTCATGGCGCTTTTCGCGTAGCGTTCGAGCTCTTTGTCGGACTTGCCGAGAGCCTTGCCGAATTTGTATATGCACCAGTCGTCATACGCATATTCGAGTGTGCGAGCGGCGCTTTCGTTGATACCTACATTATAAGGTACATAGCCGAGTCTGTTATAATACTCGTGACCGAGTCTTCCACTCGAGCTGCCTTTGAGGTAGTTGTCGGCTCCATGCACTACGGCTTGCCAAAGTTTTTCGGCGTCATAGCCCCGAATACCTTTGAGGTATGCGTCGGCGACCACCGATGCCGAGTTGTTGCCTACCATGCAGAATCTGTGACCGGGGCTTGCCCATTCAGGCAGGAATCCGCTTTCTTCGTATGCGTTGACCAGACCTTCCTGCATTTTAGCAGCTTCGGCCGGATAGAGCAGATTGACGAGAGGGAAGAGTGCACGGAAAGTGTCCCAGAATCCGGTGTCGGTGTACATGTAGCCGGGGCGAAGCTCGCCGTTGTAAGGGCTGTAGTGGATAGCCTTTCCGTTTTTGTCGTATTCATGGAAGCTACGAGGGAAGAGCACAGAACGATAGAGGCAAGAGTAGAATGTACGGAGTTTGTCGGGATCGTTGCTGTCTATTTCGACACTGCCGAGTATTTCGTTCCAACGGTCACGGCCGGCCGCTTTGATCTGATCGAAATCCTTGTCGCCGAGTTCCTTGAGATTGTCGATTGCCTGTTCGGGGCTAATGAATGAAGAGGCTACACGGACGTTGACCTGTTCGCCGCGTTTTGTTGGGAAACCGATGATAGCGCCGGCATGTTTGCCGTCGAAGCTTGTACTGCCGGTGTCGATAGTACCATCGGCGACGGCAGCGCTATAAGTAAAGTCCTTGTCGAACTCAACGACAAAATAGCAGCGGAAATTTTGGGGAACGCCACCGCTGTTGCGAGTGGTATAGCCGACAATGCGGTTGTTCTTTTTGTCGATGCTTATTGACGAACCACGGTCGAAGGCATCGACGACAACGAATGCTGAATCAGTCTCAGGGAAGGAGAAGCGCATGATCGCAGCACGTTCGGTCGGCGCGATCTCGGCCACGACGTCGTAGTCGGCCAGATATGTTCTATAATAATAAGGAGTCGCCGTCTCAGCTTTGTGAGAATACCAGCTTGCGCGTTTGTCCTGATCGAAGACTGCGCTGCCGGTGGTAGGCATGATAGAGAACTGGCCATAGTCATTCATCCACGGGCTTGGCTGGTGAGTCTGCTTGAAACCACGTATTATATCAGCAGTATAGGTGTAGACCCACCCGTCGCCCATGCGACCGGTCTGAGGTGTCCATGCATTCATGCCCCAAGGCATTGCGATAGCCGGATAAGTGTTGCCTGTAGAAAGTTCGAACTTCGACAGGGTGCCCACAAGCGGATTAACATAATCCACCGGAGTGTTTGCTGCCGCGTTGAAGCTTAATGAGGCTGTTAGGATTAGTAATAAAAACGTTTTGATTTTCATAGATGCACAAAGTTTTTCTGGTTGTGCAAAGTTAGTCAAAAAAAACAATCTTGGCAAATGCCTACAGACGATGCCCTCACGACCCCTCACGATAGCCTCGAATTATGTATTGTTGCAATATGGTTTTGCAGTTAAGCAAAAATGTTGTACCTTTGGAGAAAAATTTGGTCATGGCTAAATACAATAAACCGATAAATAACACGAGACATATTTTTTTGAGTGCTATTATTCCGTGTCTTATGCTTATAGGATGTGGAGAAAGTGACAACACTTCAAGCAATAGCGAACCGGCAGAAAAGCCGGTAAAAGTGGAGGTGCTTACTACAACATCCAACAGAAGCAAGGATTTGTCTCCGTCGACTGTAGAGATGAACGGAGCAAATAAAACAGCGACCAACGTGATCAAGCTCCAGCCGGACAATACCTTCCAGACTATTGACGGTTTTGGCGCGGCCATTACCGGAGCCACAGCCTATAATCTGTTGAAGATGACACCGGAGAACCGCACCAAGTTCCTCAAGGAGACTTTTTCGCCTACTGAGGGTTATGGCATGAGCTATGTGCGTGTATGTATCGGATGCTCGGACTTCTCGCTGAGCGATTATACATGTTGTGATACACCCGGCATCGAGAATTTCGCACTAACAAGCGAAGAGACCGATTATGTGATTCCTGTACTTAAGGAAATACTTGCGATAAATCCGGATCTAAAGATTATCGCCTCTCCCTGGACCGCTCCAAAGTGGATGAAGGTAAAGGATCTGAAGGACAAGAAGCCTCACGACAAATGGACCTCTGGCCATCTTAATCCAGACTACTATCAGGACTATGCCACATATTTTGTGAAGTGGATCGAAGCGTTTAAGAGCAATGGTATAGATATATATTCAATGACGGTGCAGAACGAACCGCTCAACAGAGGCAATTCGGCTTCAATGTTTATGGGCTGGGACGAGCAGCGCGATTTCATCAAGACCGCTCTTGGTCCGGCGTTCGAGAAGGCCGGGATAGACACGAAGATCTATGCATTCGATCATAACTACAATTATGACAATATGGATGATCAGAATGGTTATCCGGCAAAAATATTTGAAGACCCTGAGGCTTCGAAGTATATAGCAGGTGCCGCATATCACAATTATGGCGGCAACAAAGAAGAGCTCAATGTTATCCATGAGAAATTTCCGGGTAAAGAGCTCGTCTTTACTGAGTCGACAGCAGGAGACTGGAATGACGGCTCAAATCTCGGCAAACGCCTTGTGAATGATATGGAGGAGATCACACTCGGCACAGTCAACCGCTGGTGTCGCGGCTCGATCATATGGAACCTTATGCTTGATTCGAAGCGTGGTCCGAACCGTCCCGGCGGCTGTACGACCGGTTTCGGTGCGGTAGATATATCAGATGATTATTCGACAATACGCCGCAATTCATTCTACTATATAATGGCGCATATGTCGAGTGCTGTAAAACCTGGAGCCAAGCGCATCGCAACAAGCGGAGAGGCTGCAAATGGTATTACCTATGCCGCTTTTGTCAATCCTGACGGCAGCAAGGCGTTTGTGGCAAGTAATTCCGGAGGCGAGGGCGTAAATGTAACGGTTGTCGACGGCAAGCAGCATTTTGTGCTGTTGTTGCCGGCAAACAGTATCGTTTCATCCAAATGGTCAGATAAGAAATAAAGATATACAGTGCGAAGGATCGGCTGTGTCTCAATAGTACTTGTTACGTTGGGATGCAGCCGATTTTTTATTCAATGTATATCAACAAGGAATGAGAAGTCGGCGCCGGGCTGAGCGAGGTCGAGAGTGCCACCATATATACGGGCATCGCGTACATCACAATCGATGAGTCCTGCATTTGTCGCCTTGCTTATAGAGAAGCGCCCGGTTCGGCCATTCGCGACAAAGTGGCTATAGAAACGATGACATACGTGCCCCATTGTCATCCGTAGATTAAGCTCGACAGCAGGCACGAGAGAGTAATCGTCGGCGTTGACGGCCATCATGTCGATTCCGAGTGCTCCGTTATAGTTTTTCCCTATCAGTTCTTCAATAAGGGGTGGCATCGCGGATATGACCGCATCGAGCTGTCTGTTGTCGCCGAGGGCGGAGCATATCATGTCGTGCAGATATTCGTCGGGGGCGAGTTTGTTGCCTGAATAAGAACTGAAACCGGCGGTCTCGAAAACAGAGAAGCCGGAGAAACAGCAATGACCGTCGTAGAGCTCGAATAGAGCTGCAAAGTCGAGCTTCTTGTCATAGAACGGTTCGACCATGACGGAGCCTTGCCTGCGGATCATTCCTTCGACCGATTTTTCCTGCTTGTCGAAATCTTTTGCTTCCACTGGTATGACACCTCTGCCGGATGATGACCATGGTAATTTAATAACGGCTCTTCCAAGCCGTGTCACGATATCGCGAACTTCATTTACTGAAGAACATTCATGGGCGACAGGCGCTAAAGCGGTCGGTATAGTCTCCTGGATAAGTGTCGCGATCCGCGCCGCTGTGCGTCGGTGAGACAGTTGCCGTATTTCCGACAGCGATTGGTCGATAGGGAGAACTGATGCCGGGACTCCGTTTATTTCAAAGAAACGGCGCGAAGCAATAGACCAGCCCCACGGAGCAGGAGTCATGTCGCTGCTATATTGCGAAAACGGATCGACGCTTAGTCTGAAGGTCGATTTAATCCTGTCGAACCATTGAGCGTTGATGCCCTCGGTCATGACAAAGTCGCCCGGCTTACCGTACCATAAGGGTAAGGTTGCGCCTGCACGGCGAAGTTTCACTACAATCGGCGGAGCTGTATATCTTGCCGTGTCAGCGGCCAGCGCAAGGTCGTTCTCCGGGAAAAAGAGGTGTAAGTGCGGCATCAGAAAGTGATTCCGATTTTTACCGTGGCGTAGTGCAAGTTTTTAAAGTCGTGCGACATTGAACCGTCCTCAGATTCGATATATCTGCGTTCGCGGAATGTGTATCCCACGATCATGTATGAGCAGTATTTTTTGCCTCTTGCCAGATTTATACCAATGCCGGTCGACCCATAGAAACCAGTCTGTTCGTGGTTGTGCTCGAGATAATTGAGCGAAGCACCCAGACGGGTCGGCCAGAAAAGCAGGGTAGGGCGATTGACGAAGTTCGTCCTGAAGTCGGCGAAAATATCGTAAGAGCGGCATGAGTTGGCTGTTGTAAGATCAGCCCCGAGACCTATGCCGAGAAAGTTGATCCATCCGCGTTTTAAACCGAACTGAGCGCTGAAATTGATATCGCTCATGTCGCTGCCTGTCATGTCGATAGATGCTCCGGCGTCGGCACCCCACGCAAAGACAGTCCTATTGTTTTCAGGAATGTCGGATTTCGCATATGCTCCTATAGCGCATATGACGCAGATGATAATTATATATATCTTTCTCATGATTGGTTTAGCGTTTGATGAATACCATAGATGACCAACGGTCTATTTCGTCCGCTTCAACGAAATCGAATCCCGATTTTTCGGCCTTGTCTCTTATAATATCCCGGTCTTCTACATAAAAACCGCTGACAATCAGCTTGCCGCCATGCCGTATCGCGGAGGCGTAGCGATGTATATCGTTTGTGATTATGTTGCGGTTTATGTTGGCCAGAAAATAGTCGGCGCCGAAGCCGTCGGGCAGCAAGCCTGCATCTCCGAGGCGTACCGTTACTTCTGTATTGTTGTCCGGCAGGTTAATTTTCACGTTGTCGACAGCATTCTCTGCCGCTGCCGGATCAATTTCAATAGCAAGGACTTCGCTTGCGCCACACATGCGAGAGAGGATAGCTAATATACCGGTGCCCGTGCCCATGTCGACGAGACGCTTGCCGTTCATTTCGGCTCCGAGTATATACTTCATCATCAGCGTGGTAGTGGCGTGATGGCCGGTGCCGAATGCCATTCTGGGGTCTATTACAATGTCGTATTCAGCCTTTGGTATGTCGGTGTGAAAGCTGCTGTGAACGACAACTTTGCCGCCTACGATTATAGGTTTGAAATAGTGACGTTCCCATTCGGCGTTCCAGTCCTGCCCGGGCACAAACTCGGTAGTGTAATCCACTTTAATGTCGAAGGGAAGGGCTTCGATGGCCATATCCGTAGCGCTCTTGTCGAAAAGAGGAGCCGCTACATATGCTTTCATGGTCGCGCCCGGACATACTTCATCCTGTTCGAAGCTTTCATATCCGGCATCGGCCAGAAAAGAAGCAAGGAGGTCGCAAGCATCGGCGCTTGCAGGTGTCACTGTAAACGCAACCAGATAATAGTCATTCATATTGGGCGCTTTAGCGCCATTGTCTGTACTCATAATAATAGAAGAATGCACAAAGGTACAAAAATTTAGCCGTCCAATAAAAAATTATTTGTACTTTTGCAAGAGAAACCAAACACATAAGTGTGCCCGGACAATGACGACCGACAGACATAGAGCATGTGCCGCAGAGCAGATATTCGACCAATATCTGCAGTCGACTCATCGCAGGCGTACTCAGGAGCGAATGATGGTGCTGAGTTGCTCCGAGTCCATGAAGGGTCATTTTACGGCGGAAGATGTAGCCAATCAGCTGCAGGCCGGACACAACAATGTAGCGTTGGCGACAGTATACAGCACACTTGATCTGCTGACGCATTGCGGAATCCTTACAGCACGACATTTCGACAGCGGAGTCACATATTACGAAAAAGCATCGACTCCACACATGCACCTTGTGTGTACGGTCTGTGGAAAGATAAGAGATCTGCGAGACGCAAGCATCGACGCTATAGTGGCTAACAGGCGCTTTTCGTCGTTTACGCCTACAAGATATGCGATGACGGTGTACGGTATGTGCGGAGCTTGTGCCAAGGCGGTCAAAAATAAGAGTAAATCAAACAAAACCATATCAAAATCTCAAAAGAGAAAATGAAAGCAGATATTCTGTTAGGCCTCCAGTGGGGCGATGAGGGCAAAGGCAAGATTGTTGATGTCCTTGCACCGAAATACGATATAGTAGCCCGTTTTCAGGGCGGTCCGAACGCTGGCCATACACTCGAATTTGATGGCCGTAAGCATGTGCTGCGTTCAATTCCCTCGGGAGTGTTCGCGAGCGGTAGCGGAGCAAATATAATAGGAAACGGAGTAGTGCTTGATCCGGTCCTTTTCCGTGAAGAGGCCGCAGCACTCGAAGCAGAAGGACTTGACCTCCATTCGATATTGCGCATATCAAAGAAGGCGCACCTTATTCTGCCGACACACAGACTGCTTGATGCAGCCGGAGAGCGTGCGAAAGGATCGTCGAAGATCGGTACTACCGGCAAAGGCATCGGCCCTACATATACAGATAAGGTTTCGCGTCACGGTCTGCGTGTCGGCGATGCCATAGGCCCGGATTTCATTGAGCGATACCACGCTCTTCGCGATCGTCATTTTGCGATGCTTAAAGCAGCCGGAGCTGAGATACCTGCTAATTTCGAAGATTTAGAAACCACATGGCTCGAGGCTGTGAAGTATCTTTGCGGTTTCCGCCTTACCGATACCGAGCATTATGTAAACAAAGCGCTTGACGATAACAAAAGCCTACTCTGTGAAGGAGCCCAGGGTACAATGCTTGATATCGATTTCGGGTCATATCCGTTTGTAACATCAAGCAATACCGTGGCTGCCGGCGCATGCACCGGCCTTGGTCTCGCACCCCGTCGCATCGGTAAGGTATACGGTATATTCAAGGCTTACTGTACCCGTGTCGGCAGTGGTCCCTTCCCGACTGAACTTTTCGATGAGACCGGCGCGGAGATCCGTCGCATAGGTCATGAGTTCGGTGCTGTTACAGGACGTGAACGCCGCTGTGGCTGGCTCGACCTCGTCGCTCTGCGCTATGCGGTAATGATCAACGGAGCTACCGATCTGATCATGATGAAGAGCGATGTACTCGACGGCTTCGATACAATCAAGGTAGCGACATCATATCGCCTGCCCGACGGCAGCGAGACCCGTGATTTCCCGTACAGTATCGGAGATAACGCCGAGGGTTCCGGCTCGATGACACCTGTATATCAGGAGTTCAAAGGCTGGAAGACATCTCTTGCCGATAAGCGCACATTTGATGAGCTGCCGAAAACTTTTAAAGACTATGTGGCGTTTATAGAAAGTGAAGTCGGTGTACCGGTAACCATAATATCTGTGGGTCCGGACCGTACTGAAACTATTTTTAAATGATTGTCATTCAGTTCAACTTTTAAATCTATGGCCAAAGTAAAACCTTTTCGCGGCATACGTCCGCCTCGTGAGCTTGTGACAGAAGTAGCTTCGCGACCTTATGATGTGCTCAACAGCGAGGAAGCCCGTCGAGAAGCAGACGGTAATCCAAAGTCGCTCTATCATATAATCAAGCCGGAGATCGATTTCGCTCCCGGCACCGACGAACATGCCCCAGAGGTGTATGCCCGTGCCGTAGACAACTTCAGAAAGTTCCGCGACAATGGCTGGCTTGTGCAGGATAAGAAAGAACATTACTATATCTATGCACAGACTATGGATGGCCGTACACAGTATGGTATTGTCGTAGCAGCAAGCGTGGCCGATTATATGGAGGGCCGCATCAAGAAACACGAGTTGACTCGCCGCGACAAGGAGGAAGACCGCATGAAGCATGTGCGTATAAACAATGCAAATATCGAGCCGGTCTTCTTTGCTTTTCCCGACAACGAAGATCTTGCCGAGGTCATCAGTAAGGTAATAGTCGAGAAGCCTGAATATGACTTTGTGGCTCCCGACGGTTTCGGACATAAATTCTGGGTAGTGGACGATTCGCTTAACGACAGAATTACCAAGGCCTTTGCCGGAATACCATACCTTTATATTGCCGACGGACATCATCGCAGTGCTGCGGCCGCTCTTGTCGGCGATGAGAAGGCAAAACAGAATCCAAATCATCGTGGCGACGAGGAATATAATTATTTTCTCGCAGTCGCTTTCCCGGCTTCGCATCTCAAGATCATAGACTACAACCGTGTGGTAAAGGATCTTAACGGGCTTACTCCGGCCGAGTTCCTCGAGCGTCTTGAGAAGAACTTTGTGGTAATAGACAAAGGCGAGGAGTTATATCGTCCTGAAGCTCTCCATAATTTCGCGCTTTACCTTGAAGGTCACTGGTACTCGCTTACGGCCCGTCCCGGAACATATGATGACAATGACCCGATTGGCGTGCTTGACGTAACGATATCCTCAGATCTTATTCTCCGCGATATAATAGGTATAACAGACCTGCGAAGCGACAAGAGAATCGACTTCGTAGGCGGTATAAGAGGCCTCGAGGAGCTTAAGCATCGTGTGGATTCCGGCGAAATGGCATTTGCGCTCGCTTTATATCCTGTCAGCATGGATCAGCTTATGGCAATCGCCGATACGGGTAATATAATGCCGCCCAAAACCACATGGTTTGAGCCGAAGTTACGGTCAGGGCTTGTAATACATTCTCTTGAGGATTAAACAGGCATAGCCTGATGAAATATCTCGGAGCCCATATCGAAATAGAAGGCAATCTGTCTGAGATTCCGGCGGCGGCCGCCTCGATCGGGGCAAAAGCGTTTTCCTTTTGCCCCGGCGATGCCCGTCGCTGGAGTCTGCCGACATATGACGACAGTGCAGTAGCCGATTTCATTGCTGCTTGTGCTTCATTTGGATTCGCTCCGGCTCAGATTCTGCCTCACGCATCGCTGTTGCTCAACTTGTGTTCGCCCGACAAGCGAAAACTCAGTCTCTCGCGAATGTCTCTATGCGATCAGATGAATCTTTGCGCACGTCTGGGCCTGACAATGCTTAATTTCCATCCGGGAGCAACTTTAAAGGAGATGAGCGAGACTGATGCGGTAGCTCTTGTGGCCGAAAGTATCAACTATGCGCTTGAGCGTACCGGTGGTGTGACTGCTGTGATAGAAAACACTGCAGGACAGGGCTCCAATATCGGTTATGATTTTGCGCACATAGCAGAGATCATAGCCAGAGTTGAAGACAAGAGCAGGGTGGGTGTGTGCATCGATACCTGTCATGCCTGGGCGGCCGGTTATGATATGTCGACCGAAGAGGGATATAAACGCACGTGGGATGAGTTTGACAGGCTTATTGGCATGAAATATCTTAGAGGAATGCATATTAACGATGCCGTAAGGCCTCTTGGCTCACGTATCGACAGGCACGCGTCAATACGAAACGGCACTATAGGAAACGAATTTTTTGCCATGTTGATGTCTGATCCGAATATCGATGGCATACCAATGATACTCGAAACTCCCGATCCTTCTTTATGGAAGGCAGAGATTGAATGGCTCGAATCTCTAAGTGCCTGAACATAACCAATATTGAATCATACTATAAGATCATACTTACTTAAATACTAAAACATGAAAAATCAAAGAGATCTAAGTTTCTGGAAATTATGGAATCTTAGCTTCGGGTTCTTCGGCGTACAGATAGCGTATGCATTACAGAGCTCGCAGATAAGCCGTATATTTTCAACTATCGGCGCCGATCCACACGATCTGAGTTACTTCTGGATTCTGCCGCCGCTTATGGGACTTATCGTGCAACCTATAGTCGGTAGCGCCAGTGACCGCACATGGACCCGTATCGGACGGCGTCTGCCCTATCTGCTCATAGGTGCGGCAGTAGCGATAATAGTAATGTGTCTGCTGCCCAATGCCGGCTCCTTGGGCCTGACTATATCGAGCGCCATTATGTTTGGCCTGGTAATGCTCATGCTGCTTGATACATCTATCAATATGGCCATGCAGCCGTTCAAGATGCTTGTCGGGGATATGGTAAACGAGCGCCAGAAGGGTCTTGCCTATTCTATACAATCGTTCCTGTGCAATGCAGGTTCTGTTGTAGGTTATATCGCTCCATTTGTGCTTGCCTGGTTCCTCAGTAACACTGCGCCGGCCGGAGAAGTTCCGCCGACTGTTACGTGGGCGTTCTATCTCGGTGCGATAATACTTGCTCTTTGCGTGGTATATACATTTGCGAAGGTACGCGAGATGCCGCCTCATGAATATGCTCAATTCCATGGTATAGATGATACCAAGACGGATAAAGCCTCGTCGGAAAATATGTTCCGTCTTCTTGTCAAGGCTCCGAAGGTTTTCTGGACGGTCGGCCTGGTTCAGTTCTTCTGCTGGGCGGCATTTCTGTATATGTGGACATATTCTACCGATGCCGTTGCACATCAGGCTTTTAATGCTCCGTCGATGCAGATTGTTACCGGTGTCACTATAGATGGCAAAAAGTACGATGACAAGTTTATCTTTAATAATGAACGTCCTGTCATTTCAAATGGTCGTCTCAATATAGCCGGCATAGAAGTCGACGGTGAGATGACGAGGCCCAATACGGTTGTCTTTGACGGTGATACTCTTGTTCGTGGCGGAGTGCCTGTTGTTACGAACGGTGTGGAAAAAATTTCGGCAGACCGTATGTTTGCAGAAGCAGGCAGAACAATTAATATCGATGGAAACGATATCCTGCTTACAAAAGGAGCAAATGCAGTGTCTGAGTTTTCTCTGATATCTCCGGGAACGACTCTTACTTTGGCTCATATAGCAAATCTTGATCAAGGGACAGGCAAGTATGTGCTCGATCAGACAAGCGAGCTTCCTGCAGTAAACTCTCCTTCAGAGATCGAACTCAACTATAACACAATACTCAATCCATCGACCTCAGAATATCAGAATGCAGGCGACTGGAATGGTATTCTACTTGCGATACAAGGTATTGCCGCAGTATTATGGGCTATTGTTCTCGGCGGTGTCAAACGTCGCAAACCGGCATACTCGTTGAGCCTTGTGATCGGTGCAGCCGGTTTTATCTCGGTATTTTTCATCCACAACCAGTATCTGCTGTGGATCAGCTATGCTCTGATGGGATGTGCGTGGGCTGCGATGCTGTCTATGCCGTTTACAATTCTTACAAACGCTCTTTCCGGCGGTAATATCGGTACATATCTCGGATTGTTCAACTGTACGATTACAGTGCCTCAGATTGTAGCGGCATTATGCGGTGGCGCGATACTGCATTGTTTCCCGGCAGCAGCCAACGGCGCGCCTATGACCCCTGGCATGTTGTTTGTCTCGGGTGTGCTTCTTTTGATCGGCGCAGCTGTCGTATGGGTAATAAAGGAGACTTACGGTTCTCAAACCAAGTAAGCCGGCTATTGTAATACAGACTCCTGCATCTGTCGGATTATGGCAGATGCAGGAGTCTGCTTTTTGACAGGCATGTTTGCCTGAATAAGATGCTTCTTCAGGGTAATGGCTTATGAAAATTTGACAAAAATGCATCGTGAAAAATTTGTGGCGTTGCGGAATAATTCTTAAATTTGTAGATTGAAAGAGAGTGCTAAAGCACATTCTCTTATTAACTGAAAAATAATAAACATATATACCGCGACATGAAATTCAACGTATCGAGCAAAGCTCTCTACAACGCCACCTCCGCAGTGAGCAAGGTAATCAATTCGAAAAATGCCCTTGCCATTCTCGACAATTTTCTTATCAACCTGAGCGGCAACACGCTTACTATAACCGGTAGCGATCAGGAAAATGCCCTGACAGCTCATCTTGAGGTTGAAAATGCAAAAGGCGAGGGTAGTGTCTGCCTCGGAGCCCGTCGTCTGGTAGAGCTTCTGAAGGAGATTCCAGATCAGGGCGTGACTGTAGATCTCAATCCTGATACACTTGAGATGCAACTGACTTATCAGAGCGGTCACTATACGTTTGTAGGCCTTCCGGCAGACCAGTATCCTCAGTTTACACCAGAGAGTGCCGGCGAGCCTATAAGCTTCAGCATCGCTACCGAACAGATGATCGCCGGCCTTGACAATACAATGTTTGCTGTCAGCAACGACGAGTACCGCATTATCATGCAGGGTGTACTCTTCGACATCGCACCGGACAGCGTCACATTCGTAGCAACAGATACACGCAAGCTTGTGCGCTATATCGACCGCCGTACAGCGCCCGGTGTTACAGGCAGCTGTGTCATACCGTCCAAGCCTGCCAACATCATCAAGAATGTCTTCGCCAAAGACGAGTCGCTTTCTATTACGATGAATAGCCGTAGCGCTGTAATCGATAGCGGAAACTATACATTCCAGTGCACATTCCTCAATGGCAACTATCCGGATTACAACCGCGTGATTCCGCGTAACAATACAAATGTACTGACAGTCGACCGTCTGGCTCTGTCGAATGCCGTCCGTCGTGTAGGTATCTTCGTAGAGGTAGACGGCGGTCTGGAGAAATTCCGTATTACCTCAGAGAATATTCTCATCAAGAGCAATGATCCGAGCCTCTGCACAAGCGCCCGTGAACAAGTGCCGTGTTCGTACACCGGCAGTGAGCTTACTATCGGCTTCAACGCTTCTTATCTGAATGAGATACTTGGTACAATCAAGAGCAAGGAAGTGATAGTGAATCTCGGAGATGCCGGCCGTCCCGGAGTATTCCGTCCGAGCGAGGAGACCGAGAACACCGAGCTTGTGATGCTTCTGATGCCCATGACTGTAGGCGAATTCTGATATGAAGCTTCAGCTTACCCGGCCCCTGGTGTTTTTTGATCTTGAGACTACAGGGACGAACATAGTGACAGACCGCATAGTCGAGATCTCGCTTGTCAAACTCATGCCCGATGGCCGTGTGATAGAGAAAACACGCCGTATCAACCCCGAGATGCACATTCCCGAGGAGGCTACGGCCGTACATCATATTACCGACGAGGATGTAGCAGGAGAGCCGACTTTCAAGCAGATAGCATCATCACTTGCCCAACAGCTGAGCAACTGCGATATCGCCGGATTCAACAGCAACCGTTTCGATGTTCCTCTGCTTGATCAGGAGTTCGAACGTGTCGGTGTAGATTTTGATATATCGCGTGCACGTATGATTGATGTGCAGACGATATATCATAAAAAAGAGCCTCGTACGCTTGTCGCTGCTTATAAATATTATTGTGACAAGAATCTGGAGGATGCGCACAGCGCTCTTGCGGATACCCGTGCGACAATGGAAGTGCTGCTGGCTCAGCTCGAACGTTATGATGATGTGCCTACGGAAATAGGCGCGCTGGCGGAATATGCCTCGGCCAACCGCAATGTCGATATAATGGGCCGCATGGTTTATGACAGTAATGGGCGAGAGGTCATCAATTTCGGAAAATACAAAGGACGTCTTGCCGAGGAGGTGCTTGCTACCGATTGTGGCTATTACAGCTGGATAATGGGCGGCGATTTCCCCCGGAATACGAAAAAAGCTTTCACGCGCGTATTTATGCGCATAAAGAAAAATGCAAAATCTTAAAGGAAAGCATATTATACTTGGTATAAGCGGAGGAATAGCCGCTTATAAAAGTGTGGTGCTGCTTCGTCTGTTGGTAAAAGCAGGAGCAGATGTGCAGGTGGTAATCACACCCAATGGAAAGCAGTTTATAACACCGGTCACGTTGTCGTCGCTTTCCGGCAAACCTGTGATAAGCGAGTTCTTTACAGCCAACACCGGCGAGTGGCATTCGCATGTCGATCTCGGTCTGTGGGCTGATGCCATGGTTATTGCACCGGCTACGGCTTCGACAATAGCAAAAATGGCCAATGGAGTAGCTGACAATATGCTTGTTACGACCTATCTGTCGGCTCGCAGTCAGGTATTTGTCGCTCCGGCTATGGATCTTGACATGATGTCGCATCCCTCGACAGAGCGAAATCTGGCAACTCTACGTAATGACGGAGTGATTGTCATAGAACCGGAAACAGGCGAACTTGCAAGTCATCTTGTCGGTCGTGGCCGCATGGAGGAGCCTGAAAAGATCGCAGAATTACTTAATGCTTTTTTTGCTCCCAAGAATCAGGCTTTATGCGGTAAACACGTCATGATTACAGCCGGACCGACGGTAGAACGCATAGACCCTGTGAGATATATCAGTAATTTCTCAAGTGGTAAAATGGGCTTCGCACTTGCCGAAGAGGCGGCGTCGCGAGGAGCTGACGTGACTCTGATATGTGGTCCATGTGCGTGCACGACTTCCAACCCTATGATTAAGAGGATTGATGTTGAAAGTGCCCGGGAGATGCTTGAGGCAGCTGACAAAGCTTTCGACTCCTGCGATGTGGCAATTATGGCTGCTGCGGTTGCTGATTATGCACCGGCAGAGTTCCACGACAGAAAGATCAAGCGAGAGCATGAAGATGTAGACAGTATCCGACTTGTTAAGAACCCGGACATAGCGGCGTCGCTTGGAAAGAAGAAAAGAGATGATCAGATATTGGTCGGTTTCGCTCTTGAAACCGATAACGGGGCTGCCAATGCAGAGGAAAAGCTTACCCGAAAGAACCTCGATATGATAGTGCTCAACAGCCTTGCTGATGCCGGTGCCGGATTCGGAACCGACACAAACAAGATAAGCGTATATTATGCAGACGGCCGGCCGTCAAATAATTATACACTTAAGAGTAAGACTGCTGTCGCCGCTGATATTTTTGATTGTATAGAGAATCTATGATGTTGCGACTGAAGAGGTTGTCCGTGGTAATTGCCATGATTTATGCTTGTCTGCCTTTGATCGGAGCACAAGAGCTTAATTGTGAGGTAAGCATAAATTCAGATCAGATATCGGGTAACAAACAGGTTTTCGAGACTCTGCAGCAGGCCATAAACGACTACCTTAACACCACAACATTTACGAACGCTCAGTTTGCGGCTAACGAGAAGATAGAGTGTCGTCTGTTCCTGACTGTAAAAGAATATAATGACGATACTTTCAAAGGAGATCTTCAGGTTCAGTCGCTCAGACCGGTATATAACAGTTCGTACACAACAACGCTGATAAACTTCAAGGATACAAAAATTGAATTTACATACAGAGAGAACGAGCCGCTTGTTTTTTCTGTAAATTCGATGGAAAGCCAGCTGACACAGATACTTAATTTCTATGCCTATCTCATACTTGCGATTGACTTTGACTCTTTTGCACCACGTGGCGGCAATCCGTACTATGACAGGCTCGAACTCATAGTCCAGCAGGCTCAGTCGTCGGGCGAGACCGGATGGAAAGCATTTGAGGATAATAAGAACCGCACTTCTGTGCTGTCGGCATTTACGGATGCTTCTACTGTCTCTCTTCGCGATATGTTATATAAGTATCATCGTCAGGGGCTGGATCAGATGGCGGTTAGTCCGGACAAGGGGCGAGCTTCGATTTCCGAGAGCCTCCAGACAATAAAGGATGTTTTTGATGTAGCTCCCATGTCTGTGGCGATATCGATGTTTAAAGACGCAAAGCTCGACGAACTTGTCAATGTTTACTCCAAAGCGCCGGCCGAGGAGCGTAACAAGGTATTCAAATTGTTAGAACCGATATATCCGACAGAAAACGAGCGTCTTGAACAAATACGTAAAGGACAGGAAGACCAGCGATGATAAAGACACTTCATATAAGCAATTATGCATTGATAGATGCGTTAGACATCGAGTTTGACTCCGGTTTTAATATTATAACAGGAGAAACCGGTGCCGGCAAATCGATTATACTTGGCGCACTGTCGCTGTTGCTTGGCGAAAGGGCTGATATCAAGGCTGTGCGCCGTGGCGAACGCAAGTCTGTGATAGAAGGCGTTTTTAAGCTCGGCGATGCTCCGGATGTTGAGCGTATAATATCAGAGAATGAGCTTGACAAGCCTGTGGATGGCGAGTGTATACTCAGACGCGAGTTGTTGCCCGGTGGCCGCAGCCGCGCTTTTGTCAATGACACACCGGTAACACTGCCTGTGCTGAGGGAACTTGCGTCGCATCTGGTAGATATACATTCTCAGCATGCCAATCTGCAACTGACGTCAGAGACTTATCAGCTTAATGTACTTGACATACTTGCCGGCAACGGAGAGCTTCTGGCGGAATATCACAGGGTATTTGCTTCTTTCCGTGAAGCTCTGCAGAAGTATACGAAGGCTCGAGACATGTTGCGTCGCAATCGTGATGATGCCGATTTCCTGGTGTATCAGTACGAACAACTGGCTGCAATGAATCTGCAGCCCGGTGAGCATGAGGCGCTCGAACAGGAACGGGAGATGCTGGCTAATGTGGGCGAGATCAATGAGAACCTTGCAGCGGCTCTTGATCCTCTGAACAATGAAAGCCCCAATGCACTCGGACTTATAAGCAATGCTGTGGATGCACTCACTCGTCTTGCCGATACACTTGGGGAGGGCGAACGATCGATAGATTTCAGAGTACTTGCCGAGAGGCTTGAATCCGCCAGAATCGAGATATCGGATATCAGTGATACGCTTATAGAAGCAGGTGAGACCATTGCTGCCGACCCTGAGCGCCTGCAGGAAATAGAGGACAGACTAAGCAAAATATATTCTCTTGAGCTTAAGCATCATGTAGATACTACAGACGCTCTTATAGAATTGAGAGACAATATAAAAGCTCAGATAGACACTCTCGACAACGGCGACAATATACTTAAAGAGCTTGAGACAGTGGCCAAACGAGCCAAGAAATCGGCTATCAATATCGCACAGCAGCTGTCGGAGCGCAGATGTGCCACCGCAAATGAGTTGTCGGCCGAGTTGGTGCGACGCGCCGCTCCGTTGGGGATGCCGAATCTTCGATGCAGTATAGTGATAGACAAAGGTAAATTAGGTCACGATGGCATGGATAGCGTAAAATTCCTGTTTGCATTCAATAAGAATCAGGAGCCTATGCCTCTCGGAGCTACTGCCAGTGGCGGCGAGATCTCGCGACTGATGCTTACTCTTAAGAGTATCGTGGCTGAGCGGACGAAACTTCCTTCGATAATTTTCGATGAGGTAGATACCGGTGTCTCAGGTGATATAGCCGGACGTATGGGCTCTACAATGGCTCTTGTAAGCCGTTATCTGCAGGTGGTAGCGATAACGCATCTTCCCGGCATAGCAGCGCTTGGCGACAAGCATTTCAAGGTGTATAAGGAAGATGACGACCAGACCACCAACACCCACATCAGAATACTTGACGATGCAGGCCGGCGCCGGGAACTGGCTCTTATGATAAGCGGCAATCCGGATGATCAGGCAGCTCTTGCCAGTGCCGATGCATTGCTCAATTCAGCATTATAATTAAACTAACAGACCGATATGGACTATATATATGGTATACATCCTGTGCTTGAGGCAATAGAGGCCGGCCGCACAATTGATAAGATTTATGTGAAAAATGCCCGTAGCGAGGTCGCAGCCCGAGCACGAGCTGCCGGTATTCCTCTTCAGGTTGTGCCGGAAGAGCGTCTTACCCGAATTACCCGGAAGAACCACCAGGGAGTTATTGCGATGATATCGGCTATAGAATATACCAGTCTCGGCAATCTTATGCCGATGCTGTTTGAAGAAGGTGTATTGCCTTTTATCCTTGTGCTTGACGGTATTACCGATGTGAGAAATTTCGGAGCTATAGCCCGTACAGCCGAGTGTTGCGGCGTCAATGCTATTGTCATAGCATCCAAAGGCAGCGTGAGTGTAGGAGCCGATGCGGTGCGTACGTCGGCCGGAGCGTTGTGCCGTATACCTGTATGCCGCGAGGATTCATTGAGTAAGGCTGTCGCTTATCTTCACGACAGCGGCTGCCAGATAGTTGCCGCGACAGAGAAATCGAGTCAGAACTATACGACAGCAGATTACACGACTCCGCTTGCAATAGTAATGGGAGCCGAGGGGTGTGGCATAAGTGCGGATATCTTACGCCTGGCCGACACCCGTGCCGCAATACCGATGTTCGGTCACATAGGATCGCTTAACGTGGGTGTCGCTGCCGGCGTAATGATGTATGAGGTTGTTCGTCAGCGACTCGCTGAAAACCTCGAGATTATCTGATCAGCAAGCCTTAAAGCTGAGATCGAGCCCTTTGACAGAGTGGGTTAGTGCTCCCACAGAAATATAGTCGACTCCGGCTTCGCCATATGCGCGAAGGGTGTCGAGTGTAATACCTCCGCTTGATTCAATCTCTACAGTGGGATTGGTCGAGCGGATTAATTTTACAGCTTCAGCTGTTCGTTCGGGCGAGAAGTTGTCGAGCATTATTCTGTCGACACCGGCCTCAAGAGCCTGACGAATCTCGTCGGTGTTTCGTACCTCTTGCTCGATTTTAAGATTCTTGTTGTTGGCCTTGCAATATTCTTTTGCCGACCTTACGGCCTGAGGTATACCTCCTGCGAAATCTACGTGGTTGTCCTTGATAAGTATCATGTCGAAGAGACCGATGCGATGGTTCATACCACCACCAATGGCTACAGCCTGTTTCTCGAGGATTCTCATGCCCGGAGTTGTCTTGCGAGTGTCGAGTACATGACAGTTCAGCCCCTTGAGGCGATCCTGATATTTTGCGGTCATGGTTGCGACACCGCTCATTCGCTGCATGATGTTTAGCATCAGACGTTCGGTCTGCAGTAATGAGCGCACAGGACCTTCGACAACAAATGCGATATCGCCCGGCTTTACGTGCGCGCCATCTTCTATGAAGACGGTCATTTTGAGCGAGGGATCAAATTTATTGAATACGCGGCGAGCTATGTCGACACCGGCAAGGATACCTTCTTCTTTTACCAAAAGGTGCTGACGGCCCATGGCGTCAGGGCCGATAGTAGAGAGGGTGGTGTGGTCTCCGTCGCCTATATCTTCGGCAAACGAAAGGTCGATCAATGCGTCGATAAGTTCTTCTGTCGTTTTCATATTATATAGATAAGCGGCGAAGTGTGTTCAGTAGTTCGCGGTTGATAGGTTTGTCGTTGTTGATGGCTTTTGAGAAAGGCACGTATACGATCTCGTCGTTTTTGATGCCGATCATAACATTGCGCTGGTCCTCCATAAGTGCATCGATTGCAGCCGCACCCATGCGTGATGCCAGAATGCGGTCGTGAGCTGTCGGGCTGCCGCCACGCTGCAGGTGTCCGAGGATAGATACTCGTACATCATAGCCGGGATATTCGTTTTTGACGCGTTCGGCAAGTCCCATGGCGCCACCTGTTACGGGGCTTTCCGCAACTAATACAATAGAAGAGTTTTTACTCTTGCGGAAACCGTTCTGTATAAGTTCGGCCAACTGGTCGACTTCAGTAGAAATTTCAGGGATAATGGCAGCTTCGGCACCTGATGCTATCGCTCCGTTAAGAGCAAGGAAGCCTGCATCGCGTCCCATTACCTCGATAAAGAACAGACGTTCGTGGCTTGTGGCTGTATCGCGGATCTTGTCGACGCACTGCATAATAGTGTTGAGTGCAGTATCGTAACCGATAGTAGTATCGGTGCCAAAAAGGTCATTGTCGATAGTACCGGGCAGACCGATTATAGGGAAGTTGAACTCATTGGCAAATATGCGAGCGCCGGTTAAAGAACCATCGCCGCCGATTACAACGAGAGCGTCGATTTCATGACGACGTACTACGTCGTAGGCCAGTTGGCGGCCTTCCGGAGTCTGGAACTCTTTGCACCTGGCAGTTTTCAATATTGTACCGCCTTGTTGTATTATATTAGAAACATTCTGGGTGCGGAAATCGACAATCTCATCGGTAATGAGGCCGCGGTAGCCGCGATATATGCCTTTGACTTTTAGACCGCTGAAAATAGCTGATCGAGTGACTGCGCGTATTGCGGCATTCATACCAGGGGCATCACCGCCAGAAGTAAGTATACCTATGCATTTGATATCAGACATACCTTTAATAGATTTTATTGTTCTGTATTTTAGTGCAAAAATACATCTTTTTTGTTGAATAGCCGAAATATGGGCTGTAAAAATTATTGTATGGCCGGTAATTGTGTTGGCCGATCTGAATATTTTATATACCTTTGTATAAAACCTTAATACAATGAATCGGTACAGTAATTTAATCAAGTGTCTTGCCATTGCAGCCTCATTGGTAGTGTCGGCATATACACCAACGGCGGAGGTCGTGAAATCTCAAATGGAGTTTGAGAGTGAACGTTTCGGAATATTCCTGCACTGGGGTATCTATAGCATGTTCGGACAAGGCGAGTGGTATCTCAACTACGGTCCTGAAGCTAAAGAATATGCAAAGGCTGCCGGCGGTTTCTATCCGGCCTCTTTCGATGCTGATTCATGGGTAAAGGCTATCAAAAATTCGGGCGCGAAATATATCTGTTTTACCTCTCGCCATCATGATGGATTCTCAATGTGGCATACAGGGCAGAGCAAGTATAATATTGTCGATGCCACTCCTTTTGGCCGTGATATTATAAAGGAGCTGTCGGATGCCTGTGAGGCAAACGGGATAAGTCTGCATCTATATTATTCCCATCTTGACTGGACGAGACCTGACTATCCGCTCGGCCGCACAGGGCATACTACAGGTCGTGAAACCGATAAAACCGACTGGCCGGCCTATTATGATTTTATGAACAATCAGCTCAAAGAGCTACTTACAAACTACGGCGATATACGAGCCATATGGTTTGACGGGTGGTGGGATCACGATAGCGATTCAATACCGTTCGACTGGCAGCTCGAACAGCAGTATGAAATGATACATCAGCTTCGCCCCGGTTGTATGGTAGGGAACAATCATCATCAGACTCCATTTGCCGGCGAGGATATCCAGATATTTGAGCGAGATGTGCCCGGCGAGAATACAGCAGGCCTTTCCGGACAGTCGGTCAGCCGTTTGCCCCTTGAAACGTGCCAGACAATGAATGGCATGTGGGGTTATAAGATCCAGGATCAAAACTATAAGAGCGTTCAGGAACTTATAAGGTTGTTGGTACGTACAGCCGGGAAAGGTGCTAATCTCTTACTAAATATCGGTCCGCAACCCGATGGTAACTTACCACAGGCTGCACTTGACCGTCTTGACGGTATGGGTAAGTGGCTTGATAAAAACGGAAAGACCATTTATTCAACCACAGGAAGCCGTCTGCCAAAAGCAGAGTGGGGCACATCTACTCATCGTGGAGATACTACATTTATCCATGTGCTTGATCCTTCAGTTAGATCAATATCGATACCGATGACCGAGAAGGTAAAGTATGTAAAGAGTTTTGAGAACCGCGATAATCTCAGATTCTCTATAAAAGATAAGGTTCTGACTATCCAGTTGCCTGAGATTGAAGCCGAAGAACCTGATTACATCATAGAATTACTTAATAGATAAAATGGATTATGAGTTTTGGGGCCTGAAGGTCTCAAAACTCCCATCTGTATATAATACTATTATCGACGATATCTGACGGGTGTCGTCATTAGGTATTTCAGCAAGTGTTTGCTGTGTGGTCCTGTTTTTGTCGGAATAATTATCGTTTGGCGTCTTGTTGTTCGGGAATACCGTACGCGATGGGTCTGTATTGGGTTTTGTCTGCTCGTTTGTTCTATTTGAGAACGAAAATAAATTTGCGTTTTCGGCAGTGTCGTAGTTAGAAGTTGCTTCATTATCAGTTGCTTGGGCTGGCATTCCTTCAACAAACTGCATGTTTTGAAGCTCTGAGGTTTCGATATTTGTTGTTTGCAACATATCTCCACGGCCAAATAAAAGCCATAAGATGTTGAGCTCGGGAAAAGCTGCATTAAGTTTCGCGAGGACCTGATTGTTGACAGATTTATTTCGCCCATGCAGCATTTGTGATAAGCTGGGGCGGGGTATACCGGTTTTGTCTGCAAACTGTGTGCTCGAAAGCCCGGTAGAGTTTATAAATAGGATCAATCTGTCTAAAACAGGGTTTTTGTCGTCGTTTTCCACGAATTTAAGTTTTGAAATATGTGTTGCAAATTTAAAAATAAAAATTGAAACATGCAAATTTAATAATCAAAAC
>JAGAUV010000029.1 GCA_017620635.1 Muribaculaceae bacterium
ACAAAGGCGCCCGGCAGCGAGCTGTCGGGCGCCTCTTGTGTTTTATGTCAGAATGTTATGTCAGTTATGTGTCTGTCATTCGGTTTCGAGAGTACAGATGCTCACGCGGTTCCAGCTCTCTTCGTCGAACATGTGGCCTACGCCCTGGCCCTCGGCCTGTATGCGGTCGGCAGCCACTTTATAGCGTTTTACAAGAACATCTTTCACGGCTTCGGCTCGTTTCTGGGCCAGACGGATGTTGAAATCGAGGTTACCGACCTGCGATGCATAGCCCTTGATCACAACCTTTGAGCCGGGATGATTCTTCATATAGTCGGCAATCATGGTCACATTGGGCATCTGGTCGGCGGTAATGGCCGATGAACCGTTACGGAAGAAGACGAAACGCACGGAGTTGTATTCGTTCTTCACTTCCTTGATCGCTATTACCTCCGGTTCGGCATTCATGCACGAATCGAGCTGAGCGGCGAGGGCGGCGGCAGTAACCTCCAGTGCACCGGCATCGGCCACACTGGCATCGAGAGCGCCTCGGAGGTCATTGATCTGCTGGTTGAGGGCCGCTACCTCGGCGGCATTGTAAGGCTCTACGCATGTAAAGCCGTTGCCGAAGCGGTAGCTTACCGAAGCCATGAGGTTGAAGGCGGCCTGGTTCACATTATAGCCCGTCGCACTCTGACCGAAGTCATGGTTCATGTTCCAGCCCACCGACGGACGGATGGCGATGGCGAAGTGCTCGTCTACGTTGAACTTGAAGTTAAGGCCTACCTTGGTGGCGAAGAAGTTCCAGTCGGGCGACTCGGTGCGGTAATAGTGTCCCCAGCCGGCGCCGGCCTGAGCCTCGATGGTAAAGGGACGTACTCCACACTGGTAACCGCCGAAGAGGTTGAAGAGATCTACCGTGCCGTAGACGCCTACATAGGAGTTGTCGAAGGCTGTGCTCGAATGAGTCATGTTGTTCCACGACGATGTGTTGACTCCGAACATGCTCTCTACGCCGGCACCGAACACAGGTGTGATCTGTTTGCCGATATAGAGGCCGGTGGCGCCTCGCATCGACCCGAAGAAGGGATGATGGCTCAGAGGTGTGGTAACACCGCCGTCGAGGCCGATGTAGACATTGTCGAATAATTTAGGGGTTTCTACCACCTGGGCGGTGGTGGCAGCTGTTGTCAGCGATGCAAGGGCAACGGCTGCAAGGAGAGTCTTCTTCATATCGTTACGTTTATGAATTGATTTTTTACTTAGTTTCAATAGTCTGAAACGCTTTCTGCGAGTGAATCATTTTTATGTTCGTTTCAACTATCAAAACAAAGCGGCATCGCCGAAAGTTCATATCCGCCCCGTCCGCGGCCCTCAGCCAAGAAAAAAAACAGGCCTTAAACCATATACATTTAATAAATTAAGAATATTTAACAGCTACACCCCCTCCAAATTTGTTATCTTTGCAGTGACAAAACGCATAAGGCGCAAAACACATCAAAAGCCCATAATTCACAACTTAATAACTACAGTCGACACTACTAAGAATTAACACTGATTTAATAATCTACATCCACGTGCCGCGAGGCATAATTTTATTCTAACAATCGTATCAATAATAAAACCTAACAAACAGATGGATTCCAATACCCCTGAAAAAAAACCTAAACGTCCGCGCATAGGCCAGACTTTCCACGCTCCCGAAGAGGGCTCGGAACGTCCGCGCTACGATCGGCCCTACAATCCGACTCCCCGTGTCGATACGGGTGCAGCCGAAAACCAGACTGAAGGCGATTCATATCGTCAGCAGCGTCCATACCAGCAGCGCCCTCAAGGCGGATATCAGCAGCGTCAGGGTGGATACAACAACTACAATAACAACCGTCCCTATCAGCAGCGCAGGTACGACAACAATAACACCGGCAGCCAGACAGGCGAAGGCGGATACCAACCCCGTCAGCAGCGCCCATACCACAATAACAACAACCAGCAGGGCGGATATCAGCAGCGCCAGCAGCGTCCCTACAACAATCAGGGCGGCCAGGGCGGATATCAGCAGCGTCAGCAGCGCCCATACAACAATCAGGGCGGTCAGCGACCCTACAACGGCCAGGGCGGACAAGGCGGTCAGCGCCCTCAGCGTCCCTACAACAATCAGGGTGGTCAGCGCCCTTAAAACAATCAGGGCCGTCCGGGTCAGCGACCCTACAACCGCAACAACCGTCAGGACGCAAACGGATTCCCCGGACGTGGCAAGAGCTTTACTCCGCGCCCCAAACGCGTTGAGTACGAAATGCCCATACCTGATCCCAACGAACAGATACGTCTCAACAAATACATGAGCAACGCCGGCATATGCTCGCGCCGCGAAGCCGACGAATACATACAGCAGGGTCTCGTAAAAGTCAACGGTCAGGTCGTGACAGAGCTCGGCACAAAGATCTCGCACAACGACATCGTAGAATACGACGAAAAGGTCGTTACACCCGAAAGCAAGTGCTATATCCTGCTCAACAAGCCTAAGGACTGCATTACCACAAGCGACGACCCCAACGGACGCCTCACGGTAATGGATATCGTCAAGGGCGCATGCAACGAACGCATCTATCCCGTCGGACGTCTCGACCGCAACACCACAGGCGTGCTCCTGCTCACTAACGACGGCGACCTCGCATCGAAGCTTACACACCCCAAATTCGTAAAGAAAAAAATCTATCACGTATGGTGTGACCGCGACATCAGCGAGGACGATATGCAGCGCATCGCCGACGGCATAGAGCTCGAAGACGGGCCTATCCACGCCGACGCCATCAGCTACGCCACCGAGACCGACCGCAACCAGGCCGGCATAGAGATTCACTCGGGCCGAAACCGCATCGTGCGCCGTATATTCGAGTCGCTCGGTTACCACGTGACCAAACTCGACCGCGTATACTTCGCCGGACTCACCAAGAAGAACCTGCCGCGCGGCCGCTGGCGCTATCTTACTCAGGAAGAGGTCAATTACCTCAAAATGGGTTCATTCGAATAATATCTGACAACACCACAAGGTCTTTAAGGTCGCACCGGCCTTAAAGACCTTAATCATGTATATATGCTCATCTCCGATCTCGAAAGCCTTATTGCCGGCACAGGCCGCAAACGGGCCCTCAAGGCTCTTACCGGCAAAACGGGAGCAATGGTAACAGGCGTGGCCGGATCGTCGGCCGCGGTAATGATAGCCGCCCTGCCCCGGCCCAAGGATGCCCCCGTAATCGTCGTTGGCGAAAACCTCGACGATGCCGGATACCTGTATTTCGATCTATGCCGTATCGTCGGCGATGACA
The DNA here is from genome assembly GCA_017620635.1 of Muribaculaceae bacterium. Classification (GTDB taxonomy): domain Bacteria; phylum Bacteroidota; class Bacteroidia; order Bacteroidales; family Muribaculaceae; genus CAG-873. The sequence continues at coordinate 3,306 of JAGAUV010000029.1, forward strand.
AGACGGTATTTCTGCCCTCCGGATTCAAGCGCGACATAAAATACGGCCAGGCCGACGCGCCTAACCAGATACTGCGTACCGAGACACTGCGCCGCATAGCCGCCGGCACGGCGCCATACCTTGTTACCTACCCCGAGGCCCTGGCCGAGACCGTGGCCTCGAAGGACGAGCTCTCAAGCCACACACGGCACGTGAAAAACGGCGACAGCGCCGACATGACGGAGCTCGCACACTGGCTGCGCGACAACGGCTTCCGCGAGGTCGACTATGTGTACGAGCCCGGCCAGTACTCTATACGCGGCTCTATTTTCGACATCTACGCCTACTCGGCAGAGCTGCCCCTGCGACTCGACTTTTTCGGCGACGAAATCGACTCGATAAGATCGTTCAACGTAGAGACACAGCTCAGCGCGCAGCGGCTCGACGAGGTCGACATCACAGCCAAGGTCGACAGCCGCAAATCGCTGCAGAGCCTCCTCGACTTCATACCTCAGGCCTCGCTGATAGTGATGCGCAACGAAACCTACACAATAGAGCGCATAAGGGCCATCGTAGCCGCCGGAATATCCGACAAGACACTTCTCAGCGAGGAGGGCGACGCCGAGGCTCTCGACACCGTTGTCGACGCCGACACCTTTGCCGCACGCCTCGCCGGATTCGTCCGTGTAGGATTCACGGCCGCGCGCAACACAGGCGACAGCGAGGACAAGCCGGCACGACGCAAGACGCCGACAGTCGATTTCGACTGCTCTCCCCAGGGCATATACCACAAGAATTTCGACCTCATAGCCGAATCCTTTACCCGGTTCAGAAACGAGGGCTACCGCCTCCTCATACTCTCCGACAACGAGAAGCAGTTCGACCGCCTGCGCGAGATCTTCGCCGACCGTGGCGACAAGATCGATTTCGAGGCTGTGAGCGGTACTCTCCACGAAGGATTCGTTGACCATGTCGGCAAGATATGTGTGTTTACCGACCATCAGATCTTCGACCGATTCCACAAATACACCCTCAAGAGCGACCGCGCACGCTCGGGCAAACTCGCTCTGTCGCTCAAAGAGCTCGGGCAGATAGAGGTGGGAGACTATATCGTGCACCTCGACCACGGAGTGGGACGCTTCGCCGGACTTCTGCGCACGAATGTCAACGGCAAGATGCAGGAGGTCATAAAGCTCGTCTACGACAACAACGACATCCTCTTCGTGTCGATCCACGCCCTCCACAAGCTCGCCAAATATCGCGGCAAGGAAGGCGTGCCGCCGAAGGTCAACCGCATAGGCGGCGGTCAGTGGCAGAAGATGAAGGAGCGCACCAAGAGCAAGCTCAAGGATATCGCGCGCGACCTCATACGCCTCTATGCCGCACGGCGCGAGGAGAAAGGCTTCGCCTTCTCGCCCGACAGCTACATGCAGCACGAGCTCGAGGCGTCTTTCATCTACGAGGACACTCCCGACCAGCTTACCGCCACACAGGCCGTAAAGGCCGATATGGAGAGCGAGCAGCCTATGGACCGCCTGATATGCGGCGATGTAGGCTTCGGCAAGACAGAGATCGCCATACGCGCCGCCTTCAAGGCCGCAAGCGACAGCAAACAGGTGGCGGTGCTTGTCCCCACGACTGTACTCGCATATCAGCACTACCATACCTTCAAGGACCGCCTGGCCGAGTTCCCTGTGCGCGTGGAGTATCTGTCGCGCGCTCGGTCGGCCAAGGATACAAAGCAGATCCTCGCCGACCTCGAGGCCGGAAATATCGACATAATAGTAGGCACACACAAGCTTATAGGCAAATCGGTCAAGTTCAAGGATCTCGGCCTGCTCATAGTAGACGAGGAGCAGAAATTCGGCGTCAGCGTTAAAGAGAAGCTGCGCCAGATGAAGGTAAACATCGACACCCTTACCATGAGCGCCACGCCCATACCGCGCACACTGCAGTTCTCGCTCATGGGTGCCCGTGAAATCTCCACTATCGCCACGCCGCCCCCCAACCGCTATCCCATCATCACATCGGTCGACGCCATGAACGACGATGTGGTAAGCGAGGCTATAAACTTCGAGCTAGCTCGCAGCGGACAGGTGTTCTTCGTCAATCCGCGCATCGAGGGCCTCTACGACCTCGAGGCCATGATACGGCGACTCGTGCCCGACGCTCGTACCGTTGTGGCTCACGGACAGATGCCGCCCGACAAGCTCGAGAAGATAATAAACGATTTCACAGCCCACGACTACGACATACTCCTTGCCACCAGCATCATCGAGAGCGGTATCGACATGCCTAACGTGAACACGATAATCATCAACGACGCCCAGAAATTCGGCCTCAGCGAGCTGCATCAGCTGCGCGGACGCGTAGGGCGCTCGTCGCGCAAGGCTTTCTGCTACCTCATGGTACCGCCCGGCAATCCACTCACGCCCGACGCACGCAGGCGTCTGCAGGCGATAGAGAGCTTCAGCGACCTCGGCGCCGGCATACACATTGCCATGCAGGACCTCGATATCCGCGGCGCAGGCAACCTCCTCGGAGCCGAACAGAGCGGCTTTATCGCCGACCTCGGATATGAGACATACCAGAAGATACTGCGCGAAGCCGTGACGGAGCTGCGGACGGAGGAGTTCCCCGACCTCGATGACAGCAAGAAGGACGAACAGAAAGATTTCGTAGCCGACTGCGTGATAGAGAGCGATCTGGAGCTGTTGCTGCCCGTGGAATATGTGGCGCAGGCAAACGAACGTATTGCGCTCTACCAGGAGCTCGACAGCATCGAACGCGCCGACCAGCTCGAAGCATTCGAGAGCCGTCTGCGCGACCGTTTCGGCCGCATTCCCGATTCCGCCCGAGAGCTGCTGCGAGTGCCGCGTCTGCGCTCGCTCGCACGTAAATTAGGTATCGAGAAATTAGTGCTCAAGCAGGGGCAGATGTTCACATACTTCGTCAGCGACGACAACAAGGCATACTACCAGTCGGCGATGTTCGGCCGTATGCTGGCATATCTGCAGATCAACTCGCGCCGCACGGCCATACGCGAGCGCAACGGCCGCCGCAGCTTCACTTTCGCCGGCGTCTCGTCTGTCTCCGAAGCCGTAGAAATACTGCAGACCATCCTTACCCTCCCGGCGGTCTGACACCACTGCATAAAAAACCACGCCGCTGTTCCTCGTATGTGACAGCGGCGTGTTTTTTGTATGGTCTGTTCCCGTTTAGAACGAGAAATCTATTGCAGTCTTGGGGTCGGCAAGGGTGCACCCTGAATAATAGCCGTTCCATGGCGATGCAGTGCCGGTAATCTTGCCGCCGGTGGCAAGCGTCCACTTCGTACCCTTCTTGAACGAGGGCGACGCTATCATGAGAGGCACATTGCTTGCTGCCGAGCTGAACTTGGCTGCGAACAGGCCCGTGCCTTTCGACGATATCACAGCGAAGGGCTCGTCGGCGCCAAGGCTGATATTGTCGAATACCTTGCATGTGGGCGATGCCACCGCATCGACATTTATCATGAAATTGCCGCCGATAGCGATCACTGTGCCGCCGTTGACCTTAAGCAGTTTTACCGACGATTTCTCCATGGCCGGCGAGTGAGTGATCACGAAACCGCCGGTAATACTTACAGTGTTGTTCGACTTTATGGCATCCTCTTTCTTGGCCTCGCCATATACATAGCCGCCGGTAATGCGGAGTTTGTCCTTGGCGAAGATACAGTTGCCGTATGATTCGCAGTAGATCTGACCGCCGGCTACTGTTAAGCCGGCATCGGCTTCGAGACCGTCGGACTTAGCTTCCTCGCCGAGCATTGCCACGTTCACAATACCGCCTTTGACGGTAAGACCGCGGTCGGCTTTGAGGCCCGAAGGCGATGCCGTCACGGTGGCGCTCATCACGAAGCGCTTGCCTGTGGATGTCACGGTCACGTTGCCGCCTCCAATGTTGATGTCGCCGTCGGCATTGAGGCCCTTGGCGCCGTCGCCGGTGGTCTTTACCACTACTTCTCCGCCGGTAATATTGATATTGCCGTCGCTCTTGATACCGGCGCCCGACGATGTGTCATTGTCCTTGGTATCGAAGATCGAGTTTGCCGAGTTGTTGAGCGACAATGTGCCTGAATTGACATATATGTCCATGTCGCTGTTGATACACTTGCCGGCCTCGCCCGTGCAGAGAGCGTACACATAACCGCCGTCTACGGTCACGCCGCGCTGCTGCTTGTTGCTGCCCTTGGCGCGTATGGCATCGCCCTTGCCGGTCTCTACGGCTATCGTGGTGCCGGGAAGAATGCGTATGGTGCCGTCAGAGGCTATGCCGTGACGGTTGTTGCCGAATACCTGCAGCAGACCGCTGCCGCTGAAGATGATATGGTCCTCCGAGAAGAGGGCGCCTTTGCGGTCCTCTATGGAGGCGTCGGAACCGAGGACATAATAATGGTCGTCCTCATATTTTTCGGCGTCGGTAAGCTTGTTCACACTGCCGTCCTTGAGCACAATAAACATGCGCTTCTTGCTCTGGTTGTTGATTGCCGGGCCAGTCTTCGACGCCAGCTCGAGATTGTCGAGAGTGAGCATTACCTTGGCGTTGGCATAGATCTTGAGTGAGCCGTTGTCGGAGCTGCCGGCAAGCTCGATGGCAGTCTTCTCTGTGCCCGAGATATTGAGGGCTACATGGGCTCCCGACACTTTCGTCTTGACGTTGGACGATGATGTCGTTACCTTGGCGGTCGCGCCCTCATAGTCGATTCTTACGGTCTGTGTGAATGTATTTGCCTGCCAGTATACGTCATTGTCGTCGCCGGGGGTATAGGAGTCGGTCGCACGGTTGGCGGTGTCGAAGGGCCTGATCTCAGGGTCAAATTCGGGAGCCTTCGATGCCGGAGGTTCGGGGGTGGGCTCTACGGGTCCTACTGGGGGTTCGTCCTCGCCACCGTCTTTCTTATCGCTGCACGATACCGTTACGGCACCCATGCAGAACACAACAGCGAATATCGATAAAAATTTGGTAAGTTTCATTTTACAATATTAATGGCGCCGCCGTGTGCGACGACGCGTAGTTTATGTTTCTTGTCAGAGTTTGAAAGAGTATCCCACACCGATCACGTTGGTGTTGCGTCCGCTTGTACGGTCGACAAAGCGATAGAATACCGACAGCGAGTTGTGCTTGTCCAGACGTATGTCTGTACCGGCGGTGTAGCGTTTCTTTGTCGAGGCAAAGCCGCCCGACAGGTCGTTGTAGATCTCGAACGACGCGAACGGAGTCAGTATGCTTTTCTTTTTGTGCTTGTATTCCACCTGGCCGCGCGAACGGAGGATATGGCGGCTTTCGGCTTCGATGATCTCGTCGTCCTTCTGTATGCCCGAGGCACTGAACTTATCGACCGTCTGGCCGGGGAGACGTGTAAACTGGTAAGCCTCACGCACCGAAAGCTCGAATTTGCCTACTTTCCATGCGCCGGTAGCCGTTACCTGCACGCGGTGGCCTGTCTGCCAGTAGGCCGGTATATAATTGCCTTTCTTGGTGCTCTTGCCGCCGTCGCGATTGTAGAGGAACTTATACGACACACCGGCACGGAGCCAGGGCAGGCACTTGTACGACAGGGCAGCCTCCGCCGACCAGCGCGAGGTGGCATCGAAGCCGTCGCGCGAGCGATGCTCCATCTCGATATCGGCGCGGAGAGCCTTGGTAATATTGGCGCGGCCCTGGGCCGAGAGCCACAGCTCCTGGGCGTTGGCACCCAGACAGCCCATCAGCGCTATCAGGAAGACGAGGAATATTCGGTTTCTGTTCATTTCTTATTTTCTTTAGGTAGTTTAAGCATGGTGTCAATGGTATTGTGCTCGTTTCCGTCGAGATCATAGTAGATCTTTACCATTGCGGTATCGCGCAGATAGTCGATGGCACCCACATCGAAATGCTTGATATCAAGACCTGTACGCTTGATCAGGTCGGCAAGCATCTCGTCGTGCTTCTCGGGTGTGATCAGATCGATGCGATCGTAGAGGATAAGCTTCTCCGATATGTGTTTGAGCCAGCGGTTGCTCTCCAGTATCCATATGGTAAGGATAAAGAGCGAGTTGGAGATCAGCAGCTCTACATAATTGTCGATCGAGCACAGGGCGTTGATTACCGACACGGCAATGATGACAAAGAGATAGGTCATCTCGCGCACAGGCATAGACTCGGTCCGGTACCTTATGATGCCGAATATGGCAAAAAGGCCTAAGGCAAAGCCGATCTTAAGTTTTACACTGCCGAGAAGGAATATGAGGAAGAAGATGCTCACGCTTATGAGCATGAAAGTGAAGTAGTAATCGATACGACGGCTCTTGGGGTAATAGAGCAGATGTATGATGATAGTGATTATGATGGTGTTCAGAAAGAAACGGAGCAATAGCTCCAGCGAGCCCACCATGTTAGGTATGTCCTCTACAAATTCGCTTAATTCCATTTATGTGTCTTCTTTAGGTTATATATTCAAGTATTATGATCAGCCATTCATCTTCTCCACGTATCTCTTGCGCGCCTTGAAACGGTTGAATTTGAGCTCCGGCGATGTGAACACCATGCCCATGCAATATTTGCTGAATCCCGACGCCTTGATGCGCAGATGGTTGAGGTGCTTCTGCGCCGGCGACACTATGGTGCCGTCGCGCTTGAGCTCTATCACCACGATGTTCGGCAGCTCGCACGTGCGGTCGTTGATAAGGTTGTGGAAGCGGAGGCCGGTATCGATGGTAAGACGCTCGGTAAAATCGTGATTGACAAGCGTGATGCGGTTGAAGAAGTTCTCGATATGCGGCACAAGCTGTCGCGATGAAAAAGCGCTGTAGCGTGTGATGAACTCTTCGTAAGGCGCGGTCTCGCCGGTAATGGCTTCTATGCTTATCCTCTTCTTCTTGGTTCGGCCCTTGTTGTTTTTGTTCTTTATCTCCAGGAAGTGCACGTCGGAGTTCACATATGTGCGCATACGTATCTTCTGACGCGTCTTCTTGCCGCTCAGATGCATCATGTACATGCGGTGCTCGGGGGTGTCGAAGTACACCGTATGATACGGGAAAAGTCTGAGACCGTCGGTATCCTGCACATAGTACTCTTTGCTGAGCAGCTCGAGCAAGGCTTTAAGCACCGGGATAGTGGTCAGATATTTCGTATCGACACGATTCATCAGACGCACCGCCGACATCTCGGCGAGTGTGACGGGTTTGAATGAGTCAAGTATCTCGAATTGCAAGATTTAAGGATTAATTTTATGGTTGGAATATTAGTCTATGAGATAAGAGCACAGGCCAAAGGCCATGAGCCTTTGGCTTCGTGCGTTTACTTTACGAGAATCTTCTCACTGCCGGTAGAGTCGACTTTGATATAGATACCGGGAGTCAGATCGTCGGCAGATACTTCTATACCCGAGAGGTTGTAGTACTTCACGACACCGGGTTCGGGAGTAGCGACGACATCCTCGATGCCCGACGGCGACTTGATGCCGATTATCTTGTCGAGGTTGACAAAACGGGCAAGCAGATATTCCTTTATAGCATTGACCTCGCCGCGGAAAGAGCCTCGCGAGCCGGGGTTCATATGTACCGACGAGCTCAGGATAGGCCAGCGGACAAAGTTGAGATACTGCGATTCATAGATCTCGTCGACCCATTCCTCTATCTTCTCGTCGAAATAGCCGTAGGTCCAGTTGCCGTTGTAGCGCATATCCTCCCATATTTCTTTGAGACGGGCGCGAGAATCGGGGTTCTCCTTGATTATACGGCGCACTACATCGCGGAAACCGTTGCTGGCATAGCTCACGTTGTCAGAGAGGCAGAGGTAGTCGTAGATAAAGCGCTTGTTGATATCGTATGTACGGTTGTCGTTGTTGAAACCGAGGTCGATATCCCACACCGGGCCTACCACGAATTTGTCGCTGCCTACTTCTTTCGACATGTAAGTACTCCAGAATGTATCGGTATTGCCGTTGAGCTCGCCCACGAGGACATACTTCAGGAAGCTGTCCAGGTCGAGATACTTCTCTATCATGCCTACATTGTTGGCGGCCTGCCACGACAGTACATTGGCAAGGAACTTCTCGAAGTGCGCCTTGATGTAGAGATACGGCTTCGAGGCCTTGGTCAGATCATCGGGCGATTTGATGGTAACGGGGATGCTGTACGACGCATAATTTCCGGTAAACCATCCGCCGGCTGGCTCGTTGTTCGCGTAGCCGTCGATTTCAATCAGATAGCCGCCCGAGATATCGGCGTTGGGATCGACAGGCTCGTGTGTTGTCTCGTCAATCTCGATCTCTGTCACATTCACACGGCCGGGATTTACCTCCACCTGGTCGCACAGCTGGTAGCAGCCCTCGTACTCGCCGTTATATATCACGTCGACAAAACGGATATAGGGGGTGTAAGGCATACCGATAAGGCGGCTCATCTCGAACGACACCATATTGCGCATCAGCGTCTTGTCGCCGTAGTTATTGATAAGAGTCCACTTCTTTGCCTTGGCCGGAGCATCGGGGAGGATGTTGCGCTTCTTGTCGAGCTTGATCTGGAAAGGCTTTTTAGGATTGTTCCACGACGCATTGCCGCGGCCCTTCATCTGGCAGTTATAGTCGGCGAATATGCGAGTGCCGTCTTCCGATATCACATAGACGGTCGAGCCGGGGTGCTTGTCCTCCTTGCTCAATATCTCGCTCATGTTCGGAGTATTGAACGCCACCGTGGGCAGATTGGTTACCTGGAAGAACTGCGAATCGTCGCCCACGCCTTCATAGCCGTAAAATTCGAGCTCGGCCACACTGCCCTTGACGCCGCTGGCGCCCATGAAACGGACATAGCGGAAGCCCATCGACACATTGACGGGGATATAGTGCATCTTGCCTTTCTCGTATTCCTCCTTGACCATGGCTATAGGCATGGCGTCAGAGAAATCGGGATTGTTGGCGCCCTGAAACACCGACAGAACGGCTTTCTTGGCATAGTCGGAGTCCTGACGGGGAGCGAATCCGATCTTAGTGATCACATGCTCTTTACCCAGGTCAAGACCGACCCAGAGACGATTGTAGTCGCTGTTGTAGTAGTCGCCGCGGAAGAATGTATTAAGATCGCCGTCAAATGCTTTTTCGGCTACATTATTATCATTGTTCGGCCGCACCCCTATGATGGTGCCGGTCAGCTTTGTCTCTTGAGCGTCTATACCAAAAGCAATGAGGAGAGCAGAAATAAATAATAGAAACTTGTTCATGGTATAAAGTTTAAAATTCGGTTTGGCTTGTAAAATTAATAATATTTTCCTTATCGGCAAAAAAAATCGACCAATGGTAATGTTAAAAAGGCATTTCGACAGAAAACGAGCACACCACGGCCGCAATTGCGATGCGGTCGTGGTGTAGAAGTTCAGGCGCGGACCTTCCGTCCGTCGATCAGAAATCGGCGTTGTTGGGCGTACGGGGGAAGGGTATCACGTCGCGGATGTTGGCCATGCCGGTCACGAAGAGCATGAGACGCTCGAAGCCAAGGCCGAAGCCCGAGTGAGGCACGGTGCCGAAGCGACGGGTATCGAGATACCACCACATGTCCTTCATCGGTATGTTGAGTTCCTCGATGCGTGTGAGCAGCTTGTTGTAGTCGGCCTCGCGCTCGCTGCCGCCTATGATCTCGCCGATCTTCGGGAAGAGCACATCCATGGCGCGGACAGTCTTGCCGTCCTCGTTCTGCTTCATGTAGAATGCCTTGATGTCCTTGGGATAGTCGGTCAGGATAACGGGTTTCTTGAAGTGCTGCTCCACGAGGAAACGCTCGTGCTCGCTCTGGAGGTCGATGCCCCACTCTACGGGCACATCGAATTTGTGGCCCGAAGCCTTGAGGATCTCGATACCCTCGGTGTATGTCAGGCGCACGAAATCGTTGTGAAGCACAAACTCCATGCGCGACACCAGTTCGGGGTCGAAATGCTCGGCCAGGAAGTCGATATCGTCGCGGCAGTGGTCGAGTACATACTGTATGCAGTATTTCACGAACTCCTCGGCCAGATCCATGTTGTCGGTAATGTCGTAGAATGCCATTTCAGGCTCTATCATCCAGAACTCCGACAGGTGGCGCGGCGTAAACGAGCGCTCGGCGCGGAATGTCGGGCCGAAAGTATAGATGGCCCCCAGCGCTGTCGCTCCGAGCTCGCCCTCGAGCTGTCCGCTGACGGTAAGCGCTGTCGGACGGCCGAAGAAGTCCTTGCTGTAGTCTACGGCGCCGTCCTCGGTCTTGGGCAGATCGTTGAGCGGAAGCGTCGTTACCTGGAACATCGCGCCGGCTCCCTCGCAGTCGCTGCCGGTAATAAGGGGTGTATGGAGATAGTAGAAACCTTTGTCGTTGAAGAACTTGTGGATAGCGAAAGCCAAGGCGCTGCGGATGCGAAGGATAGCGCCGAAGGTAGCTGTGCGCGGACGGAGATGTGCCTTCTCGCGAAGGAACTCCATCGTGTGCCCTTTCTTCTGCAGGGGATATGTCTCGGGATCGGCGGTGCCGTAGATCTCGAGTGTGTCGGCCTGCACCTCGCAGGTCTGGCCCTTGCCCATCGACTCTACAAGCTTGCCGGTGACATGGATCGACGATCCGGTGGTGACAAGCTTAAGATCCTCATCGCTGAAGCGGCTCAGATCGAAGACAATCTGAAGATTGCGCACCGTCGAGCCGTCGTTGAGAGCCACAAACTGCACATTCTTGTTGCCTCGCCGGGTACGCACCCAGCCTTTGACATCCACCTCGGACCCTATCAGCTCCGGGGCGAAAATATCGGATATCTTAGTTCTTTTCATCGTTTAAAATGTCGATTTTCTGTTTCAAATTGCAAATATACAAATAAGTCGAGAGCTAAGCAAAATTAATTTTACATCGGCCCTCGCTATGCGTCAAAAAAATGTCAGGGACAGTGGCCGTGCGACCGCCGCTCCTGACATTCAGGCGTTTGTCATATGGTATTACTTCTTGAGTACCTTGCTCACGTCATTGCCCTGGCGACGGATATAGACACCGGCCGGTGCCGACTCATAATCGACGCGCAGGCCCTGCAGATTGTAGTACTCCACAGGCACGTCGGGCGTCACGGCCTCTATATCGTCGATACCGCTGTTGTCTACTACGACAAACGGGATCTCTCTCACGAGAGGCGCCAGCGACGAGCCCACGCCGAGAGCCAGCGAGAGGCAGTAGGTCTTGCCCGGCACTGCCGACTTGAAGTTGTATGTCTGCTGGAAATCGTATGAGCTGTTGTCCTTGAACATGAACACGTTCTCGCCCACATAGTCTATCACGGCTGCATTGCCGAACTTGTCGGGCTCTTCGAGGATGACGGCATACATCGGATATGCTATCACACCCTTCCTGAGCATCACGCGTGCCGACAGCTCCATGTTCGACGGATCTGTTACCTGATAGACGCCGTCGACAAGCTCGGCGCCCTTGATGGCCAGAGGCTTCATCATTGTGATTGTGGGCATGCCGGGGTTGCCGTGCATGGTTACCTTGCCGAGTATCTGGTCGGCCATGATGCGGTAGGATGTCTCGTCGAAGAGTGTGAAGAGGAACTCTGTATCATCATATACCGTTCCCGTCTGCTGACTCAGAGGCACCCACTCGGTCACGATGACACCTTCAGCGGTCTCGCCGGGCTGCAGGGTCACAAGTTTGCTGTTGCCCAGGAATGCCGGCTGCTGGTCGGTGGTATAGAGCATCGGCGCTATGCCGCGGCTTATCTCTATGTCGTTGTGGTTGGTAATCTTGTAGTGTATCTTGGCAAGGCAGCCGTAGTAAAGCTCATACTCCAGCGCTATCTCGTCGACAGAATAGAATGCACCCGGCACTGTCGTGATCTCGTACTTCGAGCCGCTCTTGGTAAGAGTGAACGAGTTCGAATAGCCGTAGTTCTGCTGCACGGGCTGCCAGGTCTGGTTCTCGCGGTTGGTAATGAGAGACGTCATTGTCACGGTGTACTTGCCGTCGGCAAGGTCGAGCTTCGACAGGTCGAGCTTATTGCATACTCCGGCCTGTGCGCCGTAGCCGGCAAGCATACTGATAGGCTTCGACAGCGGCACTACGACGGTGTCGGCAGCAAGTTTGCTGTCGCCCTGCTCCTGTATGCTCACACCGAAGATAACATCCAGATCATAGAGTGTATAGTTGATCCACATTGGCTGCGACTCCTCTATGATCGACAGCTTGATCTGGCTGCCGGTCACTGTGCCGCCCAGTGTACCCTGCTGGGTAAGGCGGAGCACCTGCGGATTCGCCGGCTTGCCCGTGGGAGGCTGTATGCCGAACACGCCGTCCTGTGTGAAGTTGTAACCGCCGCCTTCGCCACCGCCGGCACCGAGCGACGAGGGGTTGAGGGCGTCGAGCGAGTAATAGCCGTCGCTCATCTCGCTCCAGCCCCAGTTGAAGTGATAGAAGCCGGTCTCGGCCTGATAGCCGTCGACAATGAACGAGTGGCCGCCGCCAAGCATCGACGCGCCGCCATAGAGTACGGGGCCTACATTGGCGATGTTATCGTACATCTTCTCGTCCCAGAGGGTCGTAGACATATAGCTGCGGAGCGAGTACTCCAGATTGGGGTCATAGTCGAAATATTTGACAAGTGACGACGCTGTGAGCATCGACAGCGCGCCCGAGGCATCGGCGCCATAGCTCATCTTTACCGATGCGCCGGCCGACTTCATAAGCTCGGCGACTGCATAGCCCTGGGCATCGGTGTACTTGCCGGGGGTGTAGGTAAGCAGCATCTCGTCCCATTTGAAGGGATGCTCGGCGAAGTTCCAGCTCAGACGCTTGCCGCAGCCTTCCGAGTCGTTGTAGCTTATCTTGCCCTTGCCGACGGCAGGATACTGGAAGTAGTACATGATCTGCGACATCGAGGTGGCCACACAGCCGGTGTAGGCACGCTCGGCGTTGACCACAGGGCACAGCTGATTGTAGGGAGCGCCCTGGTCCCACGCTGTCTTGATCATCGCAGGCACGTCGCGGCGCCCTGCCTTGGGTGCCGGGGCGGCCTTGTACGCGAGGCCGCGGCTCTTGGCCCACGCTATCTGACGGGCATATTCGCCGAGCCACCAACGCATGGACGGTGCCATGTTGTCGGCATCGGGAGTGCCATGATCGGCATAGCCGAGCACGGGGTAGGCCACATCGTCGGCCGAGAGAATCATGTAGCCGCTCTTATTGTCGGCAAACACATACACGGCCGGATCGCCCGATTCGGTAGAAGCGGTGTACACAAGCTTGGGATTCGCCTTGGCCTTGGCGGCCACACGGCGTACTCCGTTATCGGATGCTGCACGCGAAAGGGCCTCTTCGGGGCTCAGGGTCCTGCCCCACGCACATAGGCCAAGCAGCATGAGAGAGAGGGTTAAATAATACTTTGTCATTGATTTATGATAGATCTTAAATATTATATTACAAAATTAAACCGGCAAGGCAAAAAACAGAATAAATCTACAACCTCAGCCGCTCGGGTTCTAAAAATAATAGGTAAAACATGGCGCTTGCTTTAATATCTTAAAAAATAGCTTAATAAAAAAAGAATTTTGGAATCAGGAACGTATGTCCCTGATTCCAAAATATCTGTTTACTTATCGTTTGGCGGTCTTCTTGCCGTTCACGATATAGATGCCGGCAGGAAGTGCCTTGTACTCGTCGTATGTAGCATCGCGGAGTACGAGGATACCTTGCAGGTTATATACTGTGTAGAGACCGTTGGCGGCATCGACACCTTCGATACCCGACATGTTGGGATCGACTGTGAGCTTGATAGAGCATGCATCCGATTCCTGTGCGTCGTCGAGATAGAAGCATGCGAGACCGATCTTGATGGTGTAGTTACCGGCTGTTGTGATCGGGTCGAAAGTAACGGTGGCTACGCCGTCGGCCGAGAGGCTGACGCCGGTGCACTTGGCGATCATCGAGTAGCCCTGATATACACTGATCCAGCCGTCTACGAAGTTATCGTGGAGAGCCACCTTCTCAGCTTCGGGGAATGTCACTGTTACAGTGTTGATCTCGCGTACGGTAGCACCGTCGGCAGGATCGGTAACGAGTGTGTAGTCCTTATAGGCTACGACGTCCCATGTGTGCTCTATGGCTTCGGGGTTGGGCTTGCCTGATATGCGCAGGGCGCCGGCAGGTATGCTCACGCTCAGCTTGCCCGATGTTGTGGCATCCTGAAGTATGCCGCCGGCTACATTTACCATAATAGCATTACCTTCGCTCAGTATCTGTTTGCCCATATTGTCGAGATTGTTCCAGTCGAGTGCGGGCAGCACTTCGTCGTTGAACTTGACTACGATCTGTGAGGGTTCGTACAGGCTTACAGTCTCCATTTCGTCGTATACGATAGCACCGTAGAGGCCCCAGCCTTCGTTTACAAGCTTGCCCGAGGGGCTGGCGGTCCACTCGAAGTTGACAGCGGCAGAACGTACATAGTTCCAGGAAGCAGAGATTTCAGCCGAAGGATTCACACCGTCGATGATGAAGGTGCCTTCGCCGATATACAGGGTAAGGCCGCCGGTCTTCGGTTCGCCCTCGCTCTGAGGCTTGAAGGTAACGGTGTTGCCCTCTACTGTCATATCAACAGTCATAGTGCCCCATGTCATGCCCTGCGACAGCATGACATATGCGTTGGCCTCGTCGATTTCTACAGTCTTGGCTTCGGGGAAAGTGAGGGTAAACTCTTTCCAGTCGCTGATCTCGGTCCTTGCGGCAGGAGTGAACTCGTAGCTGTAGGTCTTGACCTCGCCGAAGTTTGCGCTATACTCCAGTGCAGGCGAAGCCTCGACACCGTTGACTGTGAACGCACCCTCGTCGGCAAGGATAGAAAGTGTGCCGGCCGTCTTGAATACGGCGGTGCTGATTTCGATAGCCAGGGCAGGCTTGCCGTAGGTATCCATAGTCGATGTGAATGACCAGCCTGTTTCCTCCCAGGCGTCGTCAACCTTGGCTACAGGTACTTCGTTGTAGGTCAGCCACGGGCCGGCAGCTTCTGTAAATGCTTCTTCCGAAAGGCTCTTGGCTTCGGGGAGGCTGAGAATTATGACAACGGGGTCATCGTCGGCGGCAGGAAGATCGTTATCGCTGCCGGCGGCAGGTGTAAACGACCATTTGTACACAATGGTAGGATCAACTGTAAGGCTGAGCGAGATTTCGGGATTGACTCTCGAAGCGGCAGTACGGTTGAACTCTGACCAATCGGCGTTGGGGAATGACTCATAGATCACACCGGCCGGAATATTTACAGTATATGTACCGGCGGCTGTGATGGGTTTGGCGAGTGTAAGGGTAAACGGTATGGCTGTTTCGCTGGGATCGCCGGGTTCGAACGAGCTCACGGCGTATGTTGTCGTGCCGTCGCTCACGCTTATCCACTGTGCCGGATTCTCTACTATATTGGCTGTGCTCTCGCCCGTCATGAACGATTCAGGCATAGTAAGCAGTACATCTACCGACGAGAGGTTCTTGACAACAGCACCGCTCACAGGATCGGTGGTGCATTCGAAGCTGCTGAAACCGGTCTTGACGAGCTGTATTTTTGTTACAGAGCCGGCAGTGGGAGTAAAGGTGTATTTGCCGCCTTCGAGGCTTACTTCTTTGCCGTTTACTATTACAGTAGTGCCGGCCTCGGGAGTAAGGGTGTATTCGCTTGTCGAGTACGATGTGATGTCCTTCGAGAAGTCGGTCACTGTGGTGCCGTCGCAGCTAAGTGTTGCCTTGGCGTCGCCGGCGGTAAGGAAGCTGAGGGTATGGGCCTGAGGTTTCTTCTCGCCGAAGAAGATGAGAAGTTCGGAGTTCTCCTTGATTCGGATGTTGCTGAATACGCCGGGGGCGTCGGAATCATCATTGTTAGGAATCATCTCCACGCCGTCGAGGAGTACATATTTCTCATAATTCTCGTGAGCGTCGTCCACATAGATGGATACCTCGAAGTAGCTGTTGTATGCCGGGTCGATCTTGATGTCGGTCCAGCCGTTGGCTACTGTCTCGCCGGGATTGGCGCCGCCGTAGGTAACGGTCTCGGCTGCTCCGTCGGCAGTAACACGTTTGGCACGAAGACGGGCTACGCCTTCGGGGCCCTCATAGTACACACGGGCAGGTGTGTTGAATTCAATTTTGCCTACATTGAAGAAAGCAGGAGCATTAGCCTGGGCGAATGCGATTGCGCCGGCAATGTATTTATCCTCATCCTCGCCGGGGTTGGCGATAACGGCTTCTTTGAGATAGTAGCCGGGCTTGAGGTCGAAGAATACATTCTTCATCTTGCCCGAGATATTGCCGAGTGTGTATTCGGTGGTCGGAACGCCGATAGTATAGCCTACCTTGCTGAAAGTAACGCTGCCTGCAGGCTTCTCCTCGCCGGCTGTCACTGTGATGGCGCCGGCATCGGCGTGCATGGTGCTGTTGCTGAACGATATCGCATCGATATTGTTGGTATATACGGTAGCGCTCAGAGGTGCATAGCTCGTACCTGCGACATCGATTGTGAATTTGGTATCGGACTCTATTTTATAATTGGAGGCATAATTGATCTCGACACCATTAGCCTTTACCGAATTTATAGTGTTATCCGGTTTAAAATTAATCCTGAGTTCACTGCCTTCCTCAATCTGGTAGCCCTCATTGATCTTGGCAAGGTCAAGGAAATTGCCGGCGGTCCAGTCGCGGATAGAGAGCAGACAGTCGGGATTGTTGTTTACAAACTCGAATGTCACATTATATTTGACAATAGGCTTGTCGGGGTCTCTGTATGCGATATATACATTGCAGTCCTCAGTAAGAGGCACATTATAATGTCCGTACGACTGCTGTTCTACAGTAGTGTTGTTTACCATGCAGGCAAAAAGTGCCGGTACGGGATTACCGTTAGGCCTCACATAGAGAATCTTATCGTAGGACGCAAGCTTTAATGTTTGCTTTCCATCGGCAAGTGTGATATTACGAGAGCTCTTGCCGTCGGCTTTCTGGATCTGACAGATCAGCTTTTCGGCGCCGTTTGCCACTTCTATATTAACATTGTAGTACTCTAACTTGGCAAGCTTGATAGTGATGGTCTTGCCGTCATACTTGCTTTCCCACTGTCCTACTTTGACCGTCGAAGTGCCGTCCGACCAGGAAGCTGTCTGTAAAGCGACAGCACTGCCGTCGCTGAGTGTGGCAGATTCAATATAATAGCCCTCTACAGGATAGAAGGTATAAAATTGTTTGTTGTCGTCACTCTCCGAAATGGTATATGAGGTAGCGTCGGCTGACAGATCGATAACAGGTGTATCTGCACTGACTACCGATGAGGTCGGACTTTGATAAAGGACTATTCCCCCGGGGACGTCCCATTGCACTGTCACTGTGCGAGCCTGAGCGGAGAAGCCCGTCAGAACCACCAGCAACAAGGGCAGAAATGATAGTAAAAGCTTTTTCATATTAGATTAAATTTGAAAATTGTGTGTATCCTCTTTTAAGGTTGAATAGGGCCGCTCCGCCTTGCCTTTTGCCGGCGGAGCGGATATCTTACATTATTTTACAACGACCTTGACGCTTGCAGCCGAGGCGCGTACTACATATACGCCCTTAGCCAGAGGAGCCAGATCGATGCTGTCGTTGCCACTTGTTACCTGCACGCCCTGCATGTTGTACACCTCGATACGGCCGGGTGCGCTTACAGTGGTGCCGACAACGTGGATATCATCGGCCGGGCCGGCGACATTCTCGATACCGGAGTAGTCTACGTCGAGAGGCAGGTCATAGTAGTGTGTGGTGCCGCGTGTGCTGCCCTGGGTGCCGTAAGTCACGGCCAGGCGGTTACGCTCGCCATAGACAGGAATGATCGACAACAGTGAACCGGCCTCGCAGTCGCCGAGGAGAAGAAGATCCTTGCCGGCGGGATTTTCGGCATCGGCAGCCTGTGCCACTAAAAGTTCCTCTACAATATCCTTTGCGCTGCCGGCCGGCATATCGCGTTTGATGAGCAGCATATACTCCTGCTTGGCATCGCTGTGGAAGAAATCGGGCTGGAGAACGGGGCCGTCAAGGAAGAGTTTTGCGTATTTGATACGTTCGCCCATGTTGATCTGGTCAATGTGATCGAAAGAGCCGTCACGGTTGAGCCATACCACTCGCATGTAGCTGATATCGTTGATATCGTCGTAGCCGGGCTGACGCATCTCCGCTACGTACATAAACGATTTGCCGTCGGCGGTAAGTGTGCGCTCGAGATTGGCCATGATATAATCGGGTTCGCCGTCGGGGCCGTCGAGCATAAGGCCGTAGTTGAGCGACAGCTCGGTCTCGAATGTGCGGAGGTTGACAAAATTGAATATATAGTCTGTGCCGTCAGAGCCGATAAACAGCTCCATCGGGTCGAAGCCCTTGAGGTTGGAGAGCGATGCGTGGCTCTGCGAGTTCTCGAAAAGTGTGCGCTTGAGGCTGCCGTCGGAGTTATAGGCAAAGAAGCTCATGCGCTCCGAGTCTTTGCCGGGGATATAGTCGCGGCGTGTGATGATGAAGTTGGCTATGTCGCCGTCGAACGCCACGTCGTCGCGGTAGCGGAAGCCGCCGAGTGAATAATAGGAGAACAGTACGTCGCTTTCCGAACTCTTGACTACAGGTATCTTGGAGGTCTGTTTGAGTGTGAAAGGCTCGCCGGGAGTGCTCTGCTCGTAGATCTCTATCACGAGATTGTTGGGCAGACGCTGGGTAAAGTCCTCGGTGGAGGAGTAGAACGGATTGTAGAATATATCCTCATAGTAAGGGAACACGATCACGGGCTTGCCGTTGTGCACCATCAGCAGCGACAGTGGATCGTCCTGCTGGTTGCCGTTGGCCTGATAGTAGACTGTGGTCTTGGAGAACACTTCGGTAAGTTTGCCCGAGGCATCGGCGGCACCGTACGATTTGATACCGATCTTGTTGCCGAGCTGATACTTCCAGAAGTTCTGGCGTGCGGTTTCGTCTGTGCCGTACAGATCGTCTTCGCTCACGCCGGAATCATTGTATTCGTGGATAAAGGTCATGATTACGTTCTCCTTCTCGGGAGTGGAGGCGTCGAGCACCTCATTGATCATGCCGTTTATTACCGATACAGGCACATTGTCGCCCTGGGCGTCTTTCTCGCCGCCGAGTGAGTATACATATGTATAGGGGCGGACACCGAAAGGCTTGGGATTGACAATCACAGATACGGCAAGCTCATATTTGTCGTCGCTGTTGAAGTAGTTCTTTGTGATGACGGGGAGAACGTCCACAACACGTACACGAGCTTCGTCGGCCTTAAGCTCGAACTTGTCCTTGACAGTGCCGCGAAGTTTCATCTCGTTGTCGTAGATGTTTACCTCGAAGGACTGGGGGAGAGCCTCTGTATAGTGTTCGTTATGCACAATATATTCGTATTCTATATTGCCATAATAGAACCACAGCTTGCCGTCAGGTCCGTCGATATCGCCGTAGAGGTCTTTTACCTCGAATACCTGATCGGGATTATAGCTGCCATCGGAAGCGGTGGCCTCGAGCGCGTTTACAAAACGTGAGGGTTTGCCGGCCTCCATTTTTGCTACTGCGGAGTCGACGGCACGCTGGCGCTCACTCTTGAAGCCTGTGCTCTTGTGGCTTCCCTTATACATGAACTTTGTTAGATCCACATTTCCCGGAACAGACGATACGGGAACGGCAGAAGCAGCGGTGCCACATAGCAAAAGCGCAACCGCTGCTACAATAGATGTAGAGTGTTTCAAGACTGATATGTTATTAAGTGAATAATCTGATATTGCCGAATATGAATAGATAGACTGGTATTCCGTGCAAAGATATAACTATTTTTCCGTTTCAGCTGCCTCTGTGATAGCCCACAGGCCATTTTTAATGTCATAACAGCAATATTTAATGATTATTAACCTATCTTAATGGCCGCTACGTATCCATCCTTATTTCTTATTCGAAAAATATTTTTGGAATCGGTATCATATTTTATATATTTTCTAACAAAGTGAATAGGGCAGTTAACATACTAATACTTAAGTTTGTAGGTCGAATCCTAAATCTTA
>JAGAUV010000030.1 GCA_017620635.1 Muribaculaceae bacterium
CCACTGGGCGCCCGACGACTGTGTCCAGCCGGCGAGTTCTTCCTCGCTGTCGAAATTGCACGACCATGCTGTCGGGGTGCACTCCTGTGCGCTGAAGGCGGCCTCTACGGGGAGAACGATATTGAATGTAGCCTTTACCATGGGGCTCCACAGCAGATGGCCTTTGGCCTGTACCCACAGCGTGCAGGGCTCGTCAAGGCTAAGAGTAAAGGATGTACCCTCGGCCGACCGGCACGAGCCGGGCATGGCACCGTATTCGTCAAGCTGGGGCTCTTCGTCGCTGATCATATAGTTGAAGCCTGTCAGGCGTTCGTCGTCCGGGCCGGTAACGGTAACTTCCACTACTTTGTTGAAATCGCCTCCGTCGGGACTGATCACAGGCACGGCAAGGGGTGCTTTCGCTACTACATGAAGATCGTAGGAGCAGCTTGCCGGCAAATAGTTGTCGTCGCCGGCAAAGGTGGCTGTTATCACGCAGTCGCCGATACCCATTGCCCAGATCACACCGCTTGACGATGCCACTGCGGCTACGCCCTGAGCATCGCTTGAACTGTATTTTACCTTTACATTGTTGGGATTGTTCAGCTTGAGACCATTGCTTTCGTCGGGAAAGAAGATTGTCAGTTCCTTCTCCGGGAAGCTGATGCCGGCAGGCTGACGGATGCCGATAGTGGCTTTTGCGCGGCGACTCCATTCGCCGTTGGCCCGTGCGGCGGCTGTGATTGTGGCGCTCTTGTCGAGGGTAAAAGGCGCGGTGTATTCGGTGGACGCCTCGTTGCCTTCGGTGCGCGGATCGCTGCCGTCGAGAGTATAGAAGATCTGAGCGCCTTCTTCTGCCGATATTGTTACTGTCTGGGCTTCATCATATGTACCATCGGCCGGAGTGATGACAGGATCGGCTACAGAACTGGCCACCTCGTCGGTAACTACCTCGAGATAGATGATGTAATAGGAGGCTGTACTTTCTCCGGTGCGGAAGGTTATGGTTATCTCGCCACTGAGATCGCCGGCCGGGGATACGAATGTATGCTCCAATGCTTTTGTTGCCGAGCCGGCTGTAATCGAGGCTGTGGTTTCGGTGCTTCCCGACAATACCATATCGGTGCCGCCTACATTAACGGTTACGGTCGCATCTTTATGAGTGTGACGTGCTTTTACTTTTACTTGCTTGATAACGCCCTCGAAGTCTTTGCTCACAAGGGTAAATTTCTCAGGCACACCTGATGAATTGCCTATCGCTTGTTTCGAAGATGACAAATAGGCAAAGTACGTGCCGGCAGGAACGTTGAGTGTCCAAACCTTGCCATTCAGTGTTTTGGTTTGTGTTGTCAGGGTTTCGTCTTTGGGATAATTGTAGAACCCTGAAGCGCCTTTATCGGATGTGGCGCTTTTGGGCCAATCATAGCTCCAGCTCTCCTGAGCGGCGGCATTGAAGATGCCGGACAGAAGCAGGGCTATGAAGGCCATTAGCGATTTGATGTAAAATTTCTTCATACAGGACTTGTAAGGTTAAGAAATGATTGAATGGGTGTCTTATTATCAGTTAAAGCGCAAAAGTACAAACATTTTGTCAATTTGTCAAGTGAATTGCCGGTAAAAATCAGAAAGAAAATCAGAATTATTGAAATTATGCTTGTAGAGCGCTTCAAAATGTGCTAACTTTGCAGAAAAACAAGAAACCTTAATCAGACCATAATGAGAATCCTGAAATCACTCCTCGCCGCTGTGTTTGTCTCCGCCTCTTTCGGTGCCAGCGCGAACGGCGAAATTATTGTTGTCGAGACCGCCGACAATGCCCTCGTATATAAGGTGGCCGACAACGGACGTCTGTACCAGTCGTACCTCGGTCCACGCCTTGGCGGATATACCGACTATCGGGCATTGCCATTAGGCAACGAGGCATACATATGCCACGGCATGGAAGACTATTTCGAGCCGGCTCTGCATATCAACCGTCCCGACGGCAACTCGTCCACGCTCCTTAAATATAAGAGTTACCGCACCGACAGCATCGACGGCGCCGCCCGTACGGCTATTGTACTTGCCGATCCTGTCTATGGCGACGAGGTAACTCTCAATATCGCGGCTTACGGCCCCGAAAATGTATTCAAAGCATGGTCGGAGATCAAAAATAACGAGAAAACACCGATCGAGCTCGAGAAATATGCCTCGGCGATGCTCCACCTCGACGCGCCCGAATATTATCTGACACAATACACCGGCGAGTGGGCCGACGAGGCTCATCAGCTCACGCAGCAGCTCCA
>JAGAUV010000031.1 GCA_017620635.1 Muribaculaceae bacterium
TCGAAGGTAAATATCTATTTCGCGTCAGTAGAACACGACACCGAGAGCGCCGACGTACCCGTAGTAGTATCTGTCTGCGCTGCCGAAAACGGCATGCCGGGCAAGGTCCTCGCCTCGACATCGCTCACAGTCAAAGAGCTTGTCGACGCTTCGACCACATACAACGATCCCACCGAATTTGTATTTGCCAATGCAGTAACTGTAGAAGACGAATTCTTCATCACAGTCGCCGACATTCCCAATAATGGCTACGACAACATTGCGATGTACGCGATTCGCCGCAGCGACGGTGGAGGCTCGGCATACCACTTCATGGAAGATCAGGATGTGGACGGCAATCCTCTCGGCACCAAGTCGTGGTACTATAACGGGGACGATCCTGTGTCGTTCGCCATTGCTCCGCAGATCAAATATCTGAGTGCAAGCTCGGGTATCGACAATATAGATGCCGACAACAATGCTTCCGACATCGACTGGAATGCACCTGTCGACTACTACACGCTCCAGGGCGTGCATGTCAAGGCCGAGAACCTATCGGCGGGCATATATATCGTCCGCCAGGGCTCTAAAGCGGCCAAGATAGCAATACGATAACGCTGCAAAATTACGATAGGGGGCGGTGTGTCTGTGAAAGACATGCCGCTCTTTTTTATGCGAGAAAGGAATTGGCCTCTAAAAAGAAAAATTGGCTTCTATATCGGTACGATGCAGGAATATCGGGATTTTTAGTTACATTTGCAGCACCAAACCAAAAACCATAGACCATGAAGAAAATCTCAGTACTCCTTGCGGCCCTTGCCATCGTTGCGACAAGCTCGTGCTCAAGCGACGACAACAAAAAGTCCGACGATCCCTATGTACCTAAGGACGGCGCCTACACCAACCCTGTGATCAAATCCAGCGTGCCCGACCCGACAGTCCTCCGCGACGATGACGGCACATACTACCTCTACGGCACCGAAGACATTCACAACACCCCGATATTCAAGTCGACCGACCTCGTGAACTGGAATCTCACAGGCACCGCCTTTACCGAAGAGACACGCCCACAGATGGTACCCGGCGGCGGCATCTGGGCGCCCGACATACAGAAGATCAAGGGCAAATATATACTCTACTACTCCAAGTCGAAATGGGGCGGCGAGTGGGAGTGCGGCATAGGCGCAGCCGTAGCCGACAAACCGACCGGTCCGTTCATCGACCATGGCAAATTCTTCATAAGCAGCGAGATAGGCGTACAGAACAGTATCGACCCCGTGATCTACCAGGAGAACGGCAAGGTGTATATGTTCTGGGGTAGCTTCCACGGCATCTACGGCATCGAGCTTACCGACGACGGCCTCGCCCTTGCACCCGGCGCCGAGAAGTTCAAAATCTCAGGCTCATACTCCGAGGGCACAAATATCTACAAGCACGACGGCTACTACTACCTCATCGGCTCGGGCGGCTCGTGCTGCGAAGGCAAGAACTCTACCTATCACGTAGTCGTTGCCCGTTCCAAGGACCTCAAAGGCCCGTATGTAAACCGTGAAGGCGGCAAGGCTCTCGACAACAAATTAGACCTCATGCTCAGCGGCAGCAAGGAAGTTGCCGGACCAGGCCACAATGCCAATTTCGTACTCGACGACGCCGGCAACACCTGGATGCTCTATCATGGCTACGACCGCTTTGCTCCCAACGGCGGCCGCAAAGTATTCCTCGACCGCGTGAAATGGGACAGCGACGGCTGGCCATATGTCGACGGCGGCAAACCGTCGGTAACAGCCGAAAAGCCCGTATTCAAATAATAGCGACAGCCATACCGCACCCCGAGAGTCAGAATTACCCTCCCGGGGTGTATTTTCCTATATACTCGCGTCTGGCAAAGCAAAATGACAGTGCCCTGTTCAACGAATTTGGCTATCCGACAATTTTTTAGTATATTTGCACGATTATTCGAGAATAATATATATAACAAGCATTTATGAATATCTTTAAGAAAACCATCACGCTGCCTGACGGCCGGGAAATCACCATCGAGACCGGCAAGCTGGCCAAGCAAGCTGATGGAGCGGTAGAGGTGCGCATGGGCAACACCATGCTCCTCGCAACGGTCGTATCGGCCAAAGAAGCGGGAGAAGGTGTAGACTTCATGCCCCTGCAGGTAGAATACAAAGAAAAATTTTCGGCAGCCGGCCGTTTCCCCGGCGGCTTCCTCAAACGCGAAGGTCGTGCCAGCGACTACGAAGTACTTACCGCGCGTCTCGTCGACCGCGTACTTCGCCCCCTGTTCCCCGACAATTACCATGCTGACACATTTGTCAACATCACCCTATACTCCGCCGACGGCGTCGATGCTCCCGACTGCCTCGCAGGCCTTGCCGCATCGGCAGCTATCGCCGTCAGCGACATACCCTTCAACGGCCCCATCGGCGAAGTGCGTGTAGCTCGCGTCGACGGTAAATTTGTGATCGACCCCACATTCGAACAGCTCAAGAAAGCCGACATGGAGCTCATGGTCGGCGCCACCTACGACAACATCATGATGGTAGAGGGCGAGATGAACGAAGTAAGCGAGACCGATCTTCTCGAGGCCCTGCGCACAGCCCACGAGGCCATCAAGGTTCTCTGCAAGGCTCAGATCGAGCTCGCCGAAGAAGCCGGCAAGACAGTAAAACGCGACTATTGCCACGAGGTCAACGACGAAGATCTCCGTGCCGACGTAAAAGCCAAATGCTATGACCGCGCCTACGCTATCGCCAAGGCCGGTTGCGCCGACAAACACTGGCGTCAGGACAGCTTCGACGCTATCTGCAACGAATACATCGAATCGCTTCCCGAAGAAGAGCGCGAAGAGAAGACTCCCCTTGTTAAGCGCTACTACCACGACGTAGAGAAAGAGGCCATGCGCCGCTGCGTGCTCGACGAAGGCATACGCCTCGACGGCCGCAAGACCACCGAAATACGCCCCATCTGGTGCGAGGTAGACTATCTGCCCGGACCTCACGGCTCGGCAGTCTTTACCCGTGGCGAGACACAGTCGCTTGCCACCGCTACCCTCGGCACAAAACTCGACGAAAAGATGGTAGACGAGGTGCTCAATCAGGAATCGGAGCGCTTCCTCCTCCACTACAACTTCCCTCCCTTCTCAACCGGCGAAGCCAAGGCCCAGCGCGGCGTAGGCCGTCGCGAGATAGGCCACGGCAACCTCGCCCACCGCGCCCTCAAGCGCATGTTCCCCGATGATTTCCCCTACGTATGCCGCATCGTCAGCGATATCCTCGAGTCGAACGGCTCGTCATCGATGGCCACCGTATGCGCCGGCACCCTCGCACTGCTCGATGCAGGCGTGAAGATGAAACGCCCCGTGAGCGGTATCGCCATGGGTCTGATCAGCGACGGCGAGAAGTACGCTATCCTTAGCGACATCCTCGGCGACGAAGACCACCTGGGCGACATGGACTTCAAGGTAACAGGCACACGCAACGGTATCACAGCCACACAGATGGATATCAAGTGCGACGGCCTCAGCTACGAAATCCTCGAAAACGCGCTCAACCAGGCACGTGAAGGCCGCATGCACATCCTCGACATCATCGAGAAGACCATACCTGCACCGCGCGAGGACTACAAGCCCCACGTACCGCGCATCGTTACCATGCTCATCCCCAAAGAGCTCATCGGTGCCGTTATCGGCCCGGGCGGAAAGATTATCCAGGGTATCCAGGAAGAGAGTGGCGCCACAGTATCTATCGACGAGATCCCCGAAGGCGGCTACATCGAAGTGGCTGCAGCCAACAAGGACAGCATCGACAAGGCTATGGCTATGATCAACGCTATCGTAGAGCTGCCCGAAGAAGGAAAGGTATACGAAGGCACCGTACGCTCGATCATGGACTTCGGCGCATTCGTAGAGTTTATGCCCCACCGCGACGGTCTGCTCCATATCAGTGAGATCGCATGGGAGCGCCTCGAGGACATGGCTGCAAGCGGTCTGAAGGAAGGCGACAAGGTACAGGTCAAACTCATCGAGATCGACCCCAAGACCGGCAAATACCGCCTGTCGATGCGTGCCCTCCTGCCCAAGCCCGAAGGCTGGGTAGAGCCCGAGCGCAAACCACGCGGCGAACGTGGTCCGCGTCGTGAAGGCGACCGCCCCCGTGGCGACCGTGGCCCCCGTCGTGAAGGCGATCGTCCCCGTGGCGAACGCGGGCCCCGTCGTGAAGGCGACCGTGGTCCCCGTCAGCACAAAGAAGACTAATACAAGCCTATAAAAAGCAGCGACTGCGCCGGCAAACACCGACGCAGTCGTTTTTTTATTTCTTAATCCGCCTTATTTCCTGTAACCGCGGTTGATGTGGTTGTTGGGCGTGACGACGACAAACTTGTAGAAGTCGGAAGCCGGCAGGGCTTTCGGATCGACAATATAGTATGTCGTGCCGGCCGGCACAGTGGCAAGCTTCACATACTCGTCCTTGCCTCCGGTGTTGAAATTATTGCTTGTAGCCACATACACATCGGCTGACGAAGGATTGTATGCCTTCCACGACAAGGCAAGAGCATCGTCATATTTACGTACCTTCAGGTCGCATATGTCGGTCTTGCCGATGAAAGGCATACCGTCCTGCTCCCACAGCACATCGCGCAGCACCTCGAAGCCGAGATAGCGGCTTATCGAAGGCGCAATGTCGGTAATGGCAAGGTTGGAGTCGCCGAAATGGCTGTTGACAGGCACATTCGTCGATATCCAAGTGGTGCGCTCGCGCTCCGACTGACCGCCGTGATTATAGCCGTCGTCGGTACGGCCATGATCGGTGGTAACGACTACCATCCAGTCCTCGCCGAACTTCTTCTGACGGTATTTAACGGCCTCCCAGATCTCCGCCACCTGTTTGTCGGCCTTGTGTACATATTCGTCGAAAAACTCGCCGTTGCCCTTGTAATGACCGGCATCGTCGGTGTACCACAGATACACCCAACTCATGTCCGGGGCATCGCGGCGTATGCTCTCGGCAGCGGCTTTGGCAGTGGCCTCGTCGTAGTCGAACACATGCAGCTCCAGATCCTTGTGTGGAAATCGGGCCTGGTCATGATCGAAGCCGTCGGCCACATAGTCGATGCTCAGATTGCCTGTCTCCGGCTTGCCCTCGCCTATGAGGACGGTACGGTTGTCGGTCCAGCTTGAGTAGAGGCCTGTTTTAAAGGGTTTCTTCTGCTCCTTGGCGATGCGGAATATGGTCCAGTAGTTGTAGTTGGGATTCAGATTATCGTTGCCGCCTACATTGTGTTTGTTGAACCATGTGGCCGTGAGCAGATTCGTGTAACCGATAGCCGATATGGTGGGAGTCTCGGTGTAAGCGCCCGGCTCGCCGCCCGTATATGCCCTCGCGTAACCTTTCTTCCCGGCAATATCGAATATTGCCTCGGGATGCAGACGCTCGATCTGATCGGCCGGTACGCCGTCGATGATTATATAGACGGCCTTCTTAGTGCCGGCGATGGCGCTGACGCAGCAGAGCGCGGCAAACAGCGCGATAAAGTATTTCTTCAAAGTATTATTAAAATACCGGGAGTGGTTTCGATCGTAGTATCCACTCCCGGCTGATATTGTCTTTATAAAAGTTTACTCTTCGTCTTCGTCGTCCTCGCGCATGTTGTGGAATACATTCTGCACGTCTTCGTCGTCCTCAAGCTTCTCGAGGAGCTTGTTGATAGCCTCGCGCTGCTCGGGAGTAACGTCCTTGAGGTCGTTGGGGATGCGTACGAACTCCGACGAGATGATCTCGTAGCCGTTCTCTTCGAGGTGCTTCTGAATGTTGGAATACTCTTCGAAGGCGCCGTAGAGCACGATCTGCTCGTTTCCTTCCTCGTCTTCGTCATGACCGAGCTCGTCTACGCCGTAGTCGATAAGCTCAAGCTCGAGGTCATCGAGGCTCACGCCCTCGACGGGTTTGATCTTGAATGTGCATTTGTGATCGAAGAGGAATGTGAGCGAGCCCTGTGTGCCGAGGTTGCCGCCGTGCTTGTTGAAGTATGAGCGCACGTTGGCGACAGTACGGGTGTTGTTGTCGGTGGCTGCTTCCACGAAGATAGCGATACCGAAGGGTCCGTATCCTTCGTATGTGATCTCCTTGTAATCGCCGGCATCTTTGTCGGTAGCTTTCTTGATAGCGCGCTCAACGGTGTCCTTGGGCATGTTGGCTGCTTTGGCGTTCTGCATCAACGCGCGCAGACGGGGGTTGGTGTCGGGATCGGGACCACCTGCTTTTGCAGCAATGGTGATTTCCTTGCCTATGCGCGTAAATGTGCGCGACATGTTGCCCCAGCGTTTGAGCTTGCGTGCTTTGCGGTATTCAAATGCTCTTCCCATGTATATTTCAGTTTATATGTTTATATCGATAATGGATTGGTTTCAGACCTGTTTAACGCAGTTCTGCGCCGAGCTTGTGAGTAAGATCGTTGATTATCTTGCCCATCACGCGTTCTATATATTTGTCCTGCAGTGTTTTCTCGTCGTCCTGCAGGGTAATTGTAATGGCATACGATTTCTTTCCGGCCGGCAGCTTGTCGCCCTCGTACACGTCGAAGAGCTCTACCGAGCGGAGTATACGCTTGTCGGCTGCGCGAACGACAGCCTCTATCTCGGCCATGGTCACAGCCTTGTCGAGCAGCAGCGAAAGGTCGCGGACGACGGGCTGAGTCTTGGGCAGGGGCGCATAGAGCGCGTTGCGACCGGCGGCGATGGCGGCGATGGCATCCCAGCAGAGTTCGGCATAATATACCGGGCCTTTGCAGTCGACGCGGCGCAGAGCTTCTGCGGCAACGACACCGGCATGACCGAGGAGCTTGCCGTTTACGGTCTTGAAGGCAAGAGCCTGGGCGAAAATCGAATCGTCGGGGCAGTCTTCCACGATGGCTACGGCGTCGTAGATGCCGCAACGTGTCAGGACCGCATCAACAGCGGCGCGAAGATCGTAGAACGAGGTCTCCTCGCTCTTGCGCAGCCAGTTGCCCTTGCGGGTGTCGCCGGCAATCCACATGCCCATGCGGAAACGCTCGGTATAGGGAGCGAGAGGCGATTCCTTGGTCGGCTCTTTGGCCGGATCGAGGAAGTACACATTGCCGAACTCATAGAGAGCGGCATCGGGCATGCGGCGGTTGGCGTTGTGCGCTATCGTCTCGAGACCGCCGTAGAGCAGAGTCTGGCGCATCACGTTGAGGTCGTTGCTGAGCGGATTCAGCAGCTTGACACAGCACTCGGCACGCAGCTCGGAGGGCTCGGCATAATATGCCTCGGCGGTAAGAGAATTGTTGAGAATCTCGCTCCAGCCGGCACCGGTAAGCATCTCGCATACCGTGCGGCGCAGGTCGTCGGCAGCATCGACTGCTGTCTTGTACGACAGGCTGGCGTGGAGGCGCGACTCCATGGGTATCTTGTTGTAGTCGTAGATGCGGAGGAAATCTTCTATCACGTCGCACGGACGGCGCACGTCCACACGATAGGTGGGTACACCGAGCGTGAGGCTGTCGCCCTCGGCCTTGCGCTCGATCTCGAGGGCGTCAAGGATAGTGTCGATGGTCTCGTGGCTAAACTCGGCACCGATAAGGCGGCCGAAGTCCTTGTAGTCCATCTCTACCTTGTAGGGCTCTACGACAGTGGGATAGTAGTCGGTCACAGGGCCCACTACGCGGCCACCGGCGAGTTCGAGGATGAGAGCGGCGGCATAGCGCATGGCATAGTCGCAGCCGTTGGGATCGACACCGCGCTCGAAGCGGAACGACGAGTCGGTAGATATGCCGTGGCGGCGAGCCGTGCGGCGTACGCTGGTGGCATTGAAACATGCGCTCTCGAGGAACACTCGTGTGGTGGTGTCGGTAACGCCGGAGTCGAGACCGCCGAAGACGCCGGCCATACATTTGGGCTCGGCGGCATCGCAGATCATGAGGTCGGCCTGATCGAGCGTACGCTCCACACCGTCGAGAGTGGTAAACTTGCTGCCATGTGCCGCGCGGCGTACCACGATGCGGTCGCCGGCGAGCTTGTCGGCGTCGAATGCATGGAGGGGCTGGCCTATGGCGTGGAGTATATAGTTGGTTATGTCAACGACATTGTTGATCGGATGCAGGCCTATGATCTTGAGCCTGTCGGCGAGCCATTCGGGGCTCGGCGCTATCTTAACGCCTTCGATTGTAAGGCCGCAATAGCGTGTCACGCCGGCCGGATCTTCTACACTCACAGCGACGCCACGGCCTTCGCCTGCCTCTACAGCGGCAACTTCGGGTCGACGTGCCTTGGTCGCTGCCAGACCACGGCCGGTAAGGGCTGCGGCGATATCGCGCGCCACGCCGTAGTGGCTTGCGGCGTCGATGCGGTTGGGAGTGAGGTCGACCTCGAGCACGAAATCGTCCTCGATATTGTAATACTCGGCTGCCGGACGTCCTATCATAGACTCTGCGGCTGCCGGAAGCACGATGATACCGTCGTGAGATGTACCGATGCCGATCTCGTCCTCGGCGCATATCATGCCGAATGATTCAACGCCGCGTATCTTGGATTTCTTGATCTTGAACTCACTTCCGTCGGGCGCATAGAGAGTGGTGCCTACGGTGGCCACGACAACAGTCTGACCGGCGGCTACGTTGGGAGCGCCGCACACGATCTGTGTGGGTGTGCCCTTGCCGTCGAGATCTACGGTGGTAATATGGAGGTGGTCGCTGTCGGGATGTGCCTCACATGTGAGCACCTTGCCTACAACTATACCGGCCAGGCCTCCGCGTATGCTCTCCATTCGCTCTACAGCACCTGTCTCAAGTCCTATCGAGGTTAGAAGAGAGGCCAGTTGGTCGGGAGACATGTCGAAATCGACATATTCTTTAAGCCATTTATATGATATATTCATCGTGCTTTTGTTATTAGTCTTTCGAAAGTGCAAAGTTAATGATTTTTGCTGAAAAATCACCTAAGATTCTACAGATTAAGCACACTAAAAAAACGCCGCAAGTATGATTGCGGCGCCTTCGTATATATCACAGTGATTATGATCAGTCGATATTGGGGTTGAGCTTATGCCACTCGCTGATAGGCGGCAGCACGCCCATCTCTATCACTTCGTCGCGCAGTTCGCACAGGTGGCGGTAGCTCTCGTCGAGCTCGCGCTGCTCTTCGGCATTGCCTTTCACGCATGTATAGTGAGTGCCGGTGGCATCGACGGTGGTCTCCATGGCCATCATGATGTGACGGTACTTGCCGTTGTCGACATAAGTGCCTACCGGCCAGCGGAAAGGCTTTCCACCCATGGCGGCCGCGATCATTTCGATCGACAGATATGCCGGACTCTGGAACGATGACCTGCCGCGCAGCTCTATGATGTGTTTGCCACCCTGTATCACACGGCCTTTGAGCGCCTCCCACTCGCCGTCGGGGAGCTCGGCAGTACCGATGATATCGCTCAGCGGACGACCGTCGACAGTCGTAGTGGATGCGAAAACAGCCATCTGCTCGCCGTGGCCGCCGTATGTACGGGCATTGACCACCTTGTCGGGGCTGACACCCAGCTGCTTTGACAGCTCGTAGCGCAGGCGCGTGCTGTCGAGGGCGGCAAGTGTCGACACCTGCGAGGGTTTGAGGCCCGAATAGAGCAAAGTGATAAGGCCGGTAATGTCGGCAGGATTGAAGATTACCACCACATGCTTAACGTCAGGGCAATACTTACGCACGTTCTTGCCGAATTCCTCCGCAATGGCGGCGTTGCCTTTGAGAAGGTCTTCACGTGTCATGCCGGCCTTGCGTGCGGCGCCGCCCGACGACACGATGTATCCGGCGCCTTCGAAAGCCGTCTTCACATCGGAGGTAAAGGTCAGATTAACGCCTTCGAAAGCGCATGCGAAGAGTTCTTCGGCCACGCCTTCGAGCGCCGGAGCGTAGGGGTCGTAGATCGTGATATTCGGTGTCAGACGCATCATCATGGCTGTCTGGGCCATGTTGGAGCCTATCATGCCGGCCGCGCCGACAATGAGGAGTTTGTCGTTACTTAGAAATTCCATTACTCAGGGTATTTATATATTAGTGTAAGTAGAACAATCAGATCGGGACGTGGTTGACGCCCTTTCGTTATTTTCACACAATATAAACAAATTAAACCTTATTTTGTTCTTTCATGAGCCTGAGCCACTTACGGTAGCCGAATATGGCGATGACCGTATACACCGCATACAGTACCGGGTAGAATATGAGCCCCTTGTAAGCGTAAAGACCTACGCACACGACATCGACCACCATCCATGCCAGCCACTGCTCGGCGTATTTGCGCGCGAGCATCCATGTGGCCACGATGGAAAGCGAGGTAGTAAAGGCATCGGTAATCGGCACGGTAGAGTCGGTGTAATTGCTCAGGAACCAAGCGAGCGACACCCACAGCACCCCGAGAGAGACAAGAACGACGGCCCACGCCCATAGCGGTGTATGCGTGATAGGCAGTGGTTTCTTCTCTTTACGGTCTCCCCCGGTGCGCCACACGATGTATCCGTAGACCGCTATGACGAGGTAATAGATATTTATACCGAAGTCGGCATAGATTCCTTTCGAGAAATATATCCACATCGATATCGCCGGCATCACTATCGATGCGAGCCACACACGGGCATCGGCATGATATTCCCACCAGAGATAAAGGAGGCCTACCGAGAAGCCGAGTATTTCAAGAAAGTGATCCATACGTCAAGTATATTAGTGTTTGTCAGAAGTTTATGGCGATGTTGGCCATTACATGAGTCGGCGCCTGGGCGGCATAGCCGGCGTAGCGGTATATTACCTTTTCAGAGCCGTCCATATAGTATCCGGCGCCGCAGTAGCCGTTGTTGAAGTACTTCTCGTTGAAGATGTTATACACCGACAGACCGAGGTGGAGGCTCTTGCATGCGCTGAGTTTCCTGAATGTACAGCCGAGGTGGAGGTCTGTGACGAAGTAGGCGTCGAGCACGGTGTCCTCTGTCTTGGCGTTATTCATATACTGCTTGCTCACATAATGGCTCGCGAGCTGTGCCTCGAAGCCTGCGACGCGGAAGTTGAAGGCATTGTTGAGTATGAAGTCGGGCGAGAATGCGATGGGAGTGTCGCCACGGTCGAAGGAGATGGGGTTTGTCCATTCGTCCTCATAGATATACTCCGTGAAGTTCTTGATGCGGTTGCGCGATATCGTGGCGTTGATGTCCCAGTCGAACCAGGAGCACGGGCGCAAAGCTCCCTGCAGCTCTATACCCATGCGGTAAGAGTCGGGGGTATTGATGCTAAGCGGATTGCCGGTGTCGGACAGCTGCCCGGTAACGACGAGCTGATCCTTGTAGTCCATGTAGTAGAGGTTTACGCCGGCACTGAAGAGCTTTGTGTCGTAGGTGTATCCGAGCTCGTAGTCGAAGAGCCGCTCGGCTTCGGGGCGGTGCTTGGGATCGCCGTCGGTAAAGTTGTCGCGGACGGGCTCTTTGTGAGCCACGCTCCACGAAGCGAAGGCGCGGTGCGAGCCTCGGCGGTAATTGACACCCACCTTAGGATTGAAGAAGTCCCAGCGGCGGTCGATGTCAAGAGCCATGGGAGCGCCGGTGTTCCAGTCGAAATTATCGCTCGCGCCGTCGATGGTATAGTGGATGTGACGGTACTGCAGGTCGGCGAAAGCCGAGAACTCGCGGTTGATGTCATAGTTGGCGCGGCCGTAGATATTCGAGTCGAATTTCTTGCCATTGTTTCGGTAATACTCCTGCAGCGGATCTATCGGGCCCACATAATTGCGTACCCACGCCACCTGGCCGTAGTGCTTGCCGTAGAAATAGTTTGCGGCGCCGCCGAGGGTCACGTCCCAGCGGCCGTGCTCATAGTTGAAGGTGGCCATACCGCCGCCGAAGCCATTGTCGTTCTTTTTCAGACGGATAAGATCCGATTTCGATATCTCGTTGCCCTCGGCGTCGACAAAATCCTTAAGCCCGTACTCCACAAGCGTGCGCTTGGTCTTGTACTGATTGTAGTATCCGAAGTCGTCGGTATAATGCAGGGCGGCGTGCATGCGCCACTTGTCGCTTAGCATCTGCGACAGATGCACCTGGAAGTGATGCTGGGTATAGAAGTCTTTCTGGTCCTTGTAGTATGCCCTGTTGCCCTTGCTGTCGGTATATTCGCCGCATGGGTTGTAGCGGCGGCCATATTTCTCCATATCCTCTTTCGAGGCGTAGTCCCAGGCCATATATGTCTCTTCCTTGCCGCCGAAGACAATGAAGCGCAGCAATGTGCCCCGATTCTGATAGGCAGCCTGAGTGAAGTAGCTCCACAGTTTCGACGACGCGCGCTCTATATAACCGTCCGAGCCCATGTGGCTCACACGGGCGTCAAAGCTCCAGTGGCCGCCGAGCAGGCCCGAGCCCACGCGCAATGTCTCGCGGTTGGTGTTGTACATGCCGTAAGCCCCCGACACCTGCGCGTAGGCATCGTGCGAGGGCGCGTCGGTAAGCATATTGACACTCGCGCCGAAAGCTCCGGCGCCGTTGACGCTTGTGCCGGCACCTCGCTGTATCTGTACATCGCGAAGCGACGATACGAGGTCGGGCATATTGACCCAGTATACGTTGTGGCTTTCGGAGTTGTTGATAGGTATGCCGTTGGCTGTGATGTTGATACGCGATCCGTCCGTTCCGCGGACGCGCATCGATGTGTAGCCTATGCCCGAGCCGGCATCGGAGGTAGTGATTACCGATGGTGTGGCCCGCAACAGATAGGTAATGTCGCGGCCGTCGTTGTAAGCCTCGAGTTCGGGTTTGGTAAGGTTTGTAAAAGCTACGGGAGTCTTGTCGTTTGCGCGGTTGGCTACAACTTCGACTTGTCTGAGCACGACAGATGTGTCGGCATCGGCCTGCGCATACGCAGGCACGGCTGCGCCGCCCATTATGGCCACGACGCCAGCCGCAAGAAGGTTTTTCTTCATTGCTATTTTTCTCTACGCCGGTATTAACCGGATCAGGTTCAAAGGGTATGATCTCAGCCTTGCCGTGTGGCAGAGGGCACCCCTAAATATGTGAATTATCTCTTTCTGCCGGCAAAGTTAGCAATTTAATCTCAATAATCCTTAACTTTGCACACATGAAATCGATTTTTATTACCGGAGGCAGCATGGGCATAGGAGCTGCCGCCGTGCGCAAATTCATACATGAAGGCTGGCAAGTGGCCTTTGCCGATATCGATGACGCATCAGGCCGGGCTCTGGCCGAGGAAACCGGGGCGCTCTTCGTACATGCCGACACACGCCATGCCGCCGAGGTGCAGACGGCGGTCGACGCTGCCGTCGACGCTTTCGGAGGCCTCACATGCGTATTCTGCAACGCCGGCATACACCGCCGCAACACGATGCTCGACACTCCCGAGGAGGAGTTCGATCTGGTGGTAAAGACCAATCTCTACGGCACCTTCCACACCCTCAAGGCCGCCGTACCGGTGATCATAGCCTCGGGCGGCGGATCGGTGGTAATAAACGCGTCCGACCAGTCCCTGGTGGCCAAACGCGCATCCTTCGCCTACGGCATGACCAAAGGCGCCCTGGGGCAGATTACAAAAAGCCTGTCGCTTGACCTTCTGCCGCGCGGTGTCCGCGTCAACGCCGTATGTCCGGGCACTGTGCATACACCTCTGGTCGACAGTCTTTTCGAGAAGATTGCCGCGAAAGGCGAGGTTTCGTTCGATGAACTGTGGAAGGCCGAAAACGCCGATTATCCGCGCGGATATGCCGGCAAACCCGAAGAGGTGGCCGAGCTGGTCTACTTCCTGGCGTCCGACAAGGCCGATTTCTGCTCGGGCGGTCTATACCTTATCGACGGCGGTCTGTCGGCCGGTTAGTTTTTACTTAAAAGTATATATGATTCTGGCTATCGCCTTGTCGGGCGCATCGTTGTCGGTGCGCGTGAACTGACGTGCCTTTACCTCGGCTATACAGCGCGACACCAAGGCCTTGTTTGCCGCTGCCGGGGCTTTTCCGCCGGTCTGCTCCACCGATATCACATGGCCGTCCTTGCCCACGACGGCACGCAATTCTATACGGCCTGTCACGGTCGACGATACCTTCGAGTATCGGGGCATGATCCAACCGCCGCCCACACTGCCGCTGCCTGTGCCGTCCATAGCACTGCTCTGCCCTTCGGGGCTGCCGCTGTTGCCTTTTTCCTTGCCGCGGCTGTCGGTATTGTCCTCGGCATCGGGCACCTTTGCGAAGGCATCGCTCACGCCTTTCTGTGCACGGCGGCGAGCCTGCTCCTCGAGCTGTTCCTGCGTCGGTCCTGTCTTCTTGGGCTGTTCGGTCTCCTTGCGCTGAAGGGGCGACGGGGCCTTTGACGTCACATCGGGAGCTGCAGGGCCGGCCTTGCCGGCATCCTTGAGATCGGAACCCGTGGCTTCGGCCGCACGCGAGTTGCGGCGTACGCGCTGCTCGGAGTATGCCGGGGCCGGCTTGGAGGGCCTTACCGGGCGGTCGAGAAACTCCACATACTCTTCCTCCACCTCTATCAGCTCGGTAACAGGGCGCTCGGTCTTAAACCTGGAGGGATCAAACGAAAGACGGCACACAAGCAGCAACAGCACCAGCAATACAGCTGTTGCCGCGGTAATCAATGCTGCTGTAGCACGCGGTCGATTCATTTATTTTCGGCAGGGGACTGAGGAGATGATGGTTTGGTGGCGAGCACCATTTTTATCGAATCCTGTGCGCCAAGATTGAGCAACTCCACGATTTTACCGTATGCAGTGGCGGTGTCGGCATAGACAGCCACCGCGCCAAGCGAATCGACGGGCGCTATATTGGCGAAGAAGATAGTAAGCGAGTCGCGAGGCACCGGCACAGGGTCGGCGTCGGGGGCGGCCACATAATAATTGCCCTCGGCATCGACAAACACTCGCGTCGAGGGTTTGAGCGGTGTCTGCTGGCTGCCCTGGGGCAGATCTATCTCGAGGGCGGTAGGGAAGACAAAGGAACTGGTAACCATAAAGAATACCAGCAGGAGAAACACGATGTCGGTCATCGACGCCATCGAGAATGTCTCCAGCATGCGCTGCGGTCGTTTGAGTGCCATTATCCTGCCGGTTCGTTAAGGAGATCCATAAAGTCCATCGTACGGGCCTCCATGAGATTCATAATCTTGTTGATACGCGCCACAAGCCAGTTGTAGGCAAAGAGCGCTATGATACCCACCACAAGACCGGCCACCGTGGTAACGAGGGCGGCGTATATGCCAGAGGCGAACGAATCGATAGTGGCCGAGCTGCCGGCCTGTGCTATGGCGTAGAATGCCTCCACCATACCTATTACCGTGCCGAGGAAGCCTATCATGGGCGCGCCGGCGGCGATAGTGGCGAGCCAGGGAAGGCCGCGGCTGAGATCGGCCACCTCGAGGTTGCCGGTATTCTCGATAGCGACAAGGACATCGTTCATCGGGCGCCCTATGCGCGTGATGCCTTTCTCGATAAGACGGGAATAGGGAGTCGAGGTGTGGCGGCACAGATTGAGCGCGCTTTCTATCTCTCCGTCGTGGATATAGCCCTTGACGCAGCGCATGAAACTCTCATCTTCTTTCGTGGCGCGGTTGATTACCAGCGTACGCTCCACAAACACATATATGCAGAGAACAAGCAGCACGAAGAGCGGCAACATCGTCCAGCCTCCCTGGAGGCACAATTCCCATAAACTCATTTCAGTAGGGGTGTTAGGTGGTTATTAAAATGTGGCCCGGGGCTCACACGAGACATTTCTTGTATCTTGCCACAGTTTCCTTGAGGCCCAGATAGAGGGCGTCGCATATAAGGGCATGACCTATCGACACTTCGTTGAGGAAAGGTATGCGCTCGTGGAAGAAGGCCAGGTTCTCGAGGTTGAGATCATGGCCGGCATTCACGCCCAGGCCCGATTTACGAGCGGCGAGCGCGGCCTCGACAAAGGGCGCTACGGCAGCCTCGCGGTCGGTGGGATACCTGTCGGCGTAGGGCTTGGTGTAGAGTTCTATGCGGTCGGTGCCTGTGGCGGCGGCAGCGCGGACCTGCACAGGGTCGGCGTCGACAAAGATCGAAGTCCTCACGCCGGCATCCTTGAAGCGCTCCACAAGGGCGGCGAGGAAGTCGGCATGCTCCGTTACCTTCCAGCCTGCGCTCGAGGTAAGGGCGTCGGCGGCATCGGGCACGAGGGTTACCTGCGTGGGACGAACCTTAAGGACAAGATCGACAAAATCGTCGGTCGGATAGCCCTCTATATTGAACTCGCACTTGAGCTGGGGTCGCAGCCTGTACACATCGCTCCGGCGAATATGACGCTCGTCGGGACGGGGATGCACCGTAATGCCGTCGGCGCCAAAACCTTCGATGTCGAGAGCCACGGCCTCTACATCGGGGCGGTTCTCGCCCCGGGCATTGCGTAAGGTGGCGATTTTATTTATATTAACGCTTAGGTTTGTCATATTTTGCTCGTATTCGGAGAATATTTCGTATATTTGTAGTCACTTTTGTAACGGCGAGCAGGCACATGCGCACTTTCGCCACTGCAAAAGTACTCAGAAAATAATTAACCACGAAAGATTTTGAGTATAAAACGTCCTATATTTCCTGAAAATGACTATCTGTTCCCTCCCGTGGCCGAAAGTTCGCGGCTTCTGGTGGGATGCCGGCGCGAAGACTACAGCGCTTCGCGCATAGCTCATGCCGTGGAGGACTGCAACGCCCATCTGCTCAATCTCAACGTGACCGACATGGGACAGAATGCCGCATACGACGATGACGACTACGGCGTGTCCGACGGTAAGTTCCCCGTAATGTGCGACATACGCGTGAGCCACCGCAATGCCGAGAGCATTTCGCGTTCGCTCGAGCGCTACGGCTACACCGTACTCATGTCGACCGACAGCGAGCCGCAGGACGACAGCACCTTGCGCCGACGCATTAACGAGCTTTTTCGTTACCTCGAGATTTAGTTTATATCCTCCTACCATATCGCCCGATGAGCACTATAGCAATCTTTGGCAGCCGCAGACAGCACGACTACAAGAGCCTGATAGGTTCATTCATCCGTAATCTGCACGACAAAGACATCAACATCGTAATGCACTCGAAGCTCTACGACCACCTTTCCGAGATATACCCGGAGGCGGTCGTCGGCGTAGAGCGGCACACAGGCAACGGCGCTGTCGCTGCCGACCTTGCCGTGAGCCTCGGAGGCGACGGCACATTCCTGCGCACGGCTCAATGGGTAGGCCCCTGCGGCATACCTATCGTCGGCGTCAACACCGGCCATCTGGGCTACCTGGCGGCGCTGCCTATAGAACGGCTGCCCGAACTGCCCGAGCTTATAGCCGCCGACGCATTCATCCTCGAACGGCGACCCATGCTCGAGGTGCAATCGCCGGCCTTGCCACAGTCGACAGGCCGTTACGCGCTCAACGAAGTAGCTATCGCAAAAGAGGAATCGGCATCGATGATATATGCCGACGTATGCCTCGACGGCCATCCCCTGGCCGAATACAAGGCCGACGGACTCATCATCGCCACTTCGACCGGCTCGACGGCCTACAACCTTTCGGTCGGCGGTCCTATCGTGCAGCCTACGGTACCTGTATGGGTGCTCTCGCCGGTAGCCGCCCACTCCCTGTCGATGCGGCCTATGGTGGTCGATGCACGTGAACGCATATCTATCGTTCCGTCGGGACGCACGCCACATGTGCGCCTGTCGGTCGACGGCCGCAGCGTCAACATCGACGCCGGCACCGAAATCATCCTTACCCGAGCACCTTTCGACCTTACCGTACTACGGCTCAAAGACCACAGCTTCGCCGACACCGTGCGCCGCAAGCTTCACTGGGCCGAATGAATCAATCTCTCCCTTCTCTCCCCGGAACAATGCAAATAGTAAGATCCTGCCACTACACCCATCCCGACATCGGGCCCATTACCGTGCGCGTCAACGCAAATTCACGCCATGTGAGAGCACGGTGGGTCGGCCCTGAGGTACTTATTACCATCCCTCGCAACTATCCGGCCGAGAACTACGAACAGTTCCTGCGCGACTTTGCCGACAAAATCATGTCGCACAAGCCGCAGGCCCGTTTCTACGACGGCCAGATTATCGACGGCAACTATGCCGACTTCGAAATTCGCGTGTCCGACAGCCGTATTACCCACGGATCATACCTGAAACGCATCGACACCAATCCGCTGCGAGGCAAGGAACGCAACTATATAATCAACATAGGCCCGGGGGTATTGGACCGGATGGCCCTTACCGACCCGAGAGCGCAGAACATCATAAACAAGCTGCTGATACATTGCGCCATAAGCGCTACTGGCGATTTCCTGGTGCCGCGCGCCAGGCGCATGGCGGCGGAAATAGAGCGCTCGCCGCTGGGCTGGAACGTAAAGGACTCGCGGACCCGTCTGGGCTCGTGTTCGTCGAACGGCTTCATTACCCTAAGTCCGCGCCTCATTTTCCTGCCCTTCGACCTGGCCGACTATATCATTTTCCACGAGCTTGCTCATCTGAGCGAGATGAACCACTCGGCAGCCTTCCATCAGGTGTGCGACACCTATTGCAACGGCCTCGAGTCAGAGCTGAGGGCCCGTGTGAAAGCATTCGATTTCCCCGTATTCTGAACCGTCCGACGGCGCTCAGCGTGTCAGGGCTTCGGCCATGTTGGCGCATGCGTCTTCGAGCAGGTCGAGCACAAGCTCAAAGCCCTCGGCACCTTCATAGTAAGGGTCGGGGATGTAGTCGTAGCGCGTCGCCATGCTCACAAAGGCCGACATGGGCACTATCTTGTCCTCGTCGGCTATCGTACGTGCCATGGCGCGCAGATTCTGCTCGTTGTCGCTGTCCATGACCACGATGATATCGAAATCGTCGAAGTCGCTCCCGTGCACCTGACGGCATATGTGGTCGAGATTCAGGCCGCGGCGCAAGGCATGCACACGCATACGCTTGTCGGGCAACTGGCCTATATGCCATCCGCCCGTTCCGGCCGAGTCTATCTCCCAGCGTCCGGCATCGCCTCGCGCACTAACGACAGAGCGCAGTACGCCCTCGGCCGCCGGCGAGCGACATATATTGCCGAGACATACCATCAACACTCTTATTTTGTCTTTCCCGGCGACCAGGCGCCGGCATCGGTCGATAACTTTCTGATTCATTGCTTTGCATAATCGAGCACCGTGGGCGACTCCACGTCTACGCCGTATTCCGCCGCCCTCGCCAGTATGGCCCTGGCAAGACGAGGCTTGAGCTCCTCGGGGCAATAACGGAAATAGGCCTCGGCGGCACGTACGTGCGCGGCATCGGGCATCGGATACTCTCTGCGTTCGGGGAGACCGAACACTGAGTCGGGTAATTCTTTTTTCTCTTCGTAGCTTAATCGGTCGTTCATATCCTGAAGGTTTTAATTTTCAAGATAGAACAAACGACCGACATGCCGGGTTCACATCACATCGGCAAAAGCGCGGCGCACATCGTCCACGGCATCGAGCTTTTCCCATGTGAAAAGCTCCACCTCGCGTGTGAACGGCTCTTCGTAGTGGCTGGTAAAAGTCTTCTTCACAGTACGCGGTATGCGGCCCACATGGCCGTACGACGCCGTCTCGCGATAGATGGGATTGCGGAGCTTGAGGCGCTGCTCTATAGCGTAGGGGCGCATGTCGAAGAGCTTCTCCACACGTGCGGCGATCTCGTTGTCGTTCAGCGACACATGGCTGCTGCCATAGGTGTTGACAAAGATATTGACAGGCTCGGCCTTGCCGATGGCATATGCCACCTGTACGAGCACACGGTCGGCTATGCCGGCGGCGACAAGATTCTTGGCTATATGACGTGAAGCGTACGCCGCCGAACGGTCTACCTTGCTGGGGTCCTTGCCCGAGAAGGCACCGCCGCCATGGGCGCCATGACCGCCGTAGGTGTCTACGATGATCTTGCGGCCGGTCACACCAGTATCGCCGTGGGGGCCGCCGATCACGAATTTGCCTGTCGGATTGACATACAGCTTATAGCCGCCGTCGAACATATGCTGCAGCTCCTCAGGGAGTTTGGCGCGTGTGCGCGGTATGAGTATGGTCTCTACATCGCGGCGGATAGTGTCGAGCATGCGGCGGTCGGCCTCGTCCTGCGACACACCATCGCCGGGTGTGATAAATTCGTCGTGCTGCGTCGATACCACTATGGTGTCGACGCGCATCGGGCGGTTGTTTTCGTCATACTCCACAGTGACCTGG
Organism: Muribaculaceae bacterium; assembly: GCA_017620635.1. Classification (GTDB taxonomy): domain Bacteria; phylum Bacteroidota; class Bacteroidia; order Bacteroidales; family Muribaculaceae; genus CAG-873. The sequence goes on from JAGAUV010000031.1 coordinate 20,240, forward strand.
CTCTTGGCGTCCGGTCGGAGATATGTCATGTCTACGCCCTCGCGACGTATCTCGGCAAGAGTCATCATGAGAGAATGACTGATGGCAAGCGTGAGGGGTATATAGAGGGGTGTCTCGTTGGTGGCGTAGCCGAACATCATGCCCTGGTCGCCGGCTCCCTGCTCGGCGGCGAGATCGCGCTCCACGCCACGGTTGATATCGGCGCTCTGCTCGTGCACGGCAAGAAGCACACCGCACGAATTGCCGTCGAAGCGCAGCTCGCTGCGGTCGTAGCCTATCTCGTTGATTACACGGCGTGCGGTCTCCTGCATGTCGATATAGGCATCGCTCTTTATTTCGCCGGCGATAACAACCTGGCCTGTAGTGACAAGGGTTTCGCACGCCACTTTCGATTGGGGATCACGGGCAAGGAACTCGTCGAGGACGGCATCGCTGATCTGGTCGGCCACCTTGTCGGGGTGTCCTTCCGATACTGATTCTGATGTGAATAGATAACTCATTGAAATATTGAGGTTTGAGATTAAATACAAAAAAAATCGCGGCAACGCACCCTTGTGTCTGAGCGGTCGAGCCACGAAAAAACCTGAAACCTAAAAAGCTACTCAAAGGGTTACGTCACTGTGTGACGACTACCTCGAGTGATTTTAGCATTTTTTCGAGTGGTTGCAAGCAGCCAAATCTGTCCACTGAGACGCGAGAACCGGGGTCCGCGCTGTTTTCACTGCAAAATTAATACATATTTTCCATTCCTACAAATAATCCGGCACAATTCGCCTTAACATATTTGTGGTATAATATATAGTTGTATTCAACCGACAGCACTCTTTACAATTTCTTTATACATTTCTAAATAGATATCCAACACAGTAGAGTGAAAATAGATAATAATACCGCTTACTACAATCGCTATTATTCCATAGAGTACTTTCCTATAAATACTACTCGTTGGTTGAATTAAATTTCTAAATATTTATAAATGAAAAAGTTGCACAATTTGCAGATTATTAGTAAATTAGTGGTAACCAAACTACTAA
>JAGAUV010000032.1 GCA_017620635.1 Muribaculaceae bacterium
ACCACCAATCTTGTAGACATCTTGAAGAGGAAGACGGAGTGGCTTATCAACAGGTCTCTTAGGAGGATGAATAGCATCAAGAGCTTCAATCAGAATAGGTCCCTTGTACCAAGGCATGTTAGTAGAACGTTCAAGCATGTTATCACCATTGAAACCAGAAATAGGAATGAAAGGAATACGTTCCTCAACCTTAGCATAACCAACCTTAGTAAGGAAACCAGTCATTTCAGTCTTAATTTCATTGTAACGAGCTTCAGAATAGTTGACACTCTTATCATCCATCTTATTGACACAGCAAATCATTTGCTTGACACCAAGAGTGTTAGCAAGAAGAGCATGTTCACGAGTTTGACCATTCTTACCATAACCAGCTTCGAATTCACCAGTACCAGCAGCAATAATTAAAATAGCAACATCAGCTTGAGAAGTACCAGTAATCATATTCTTAATGAAATCACGGTGACCAGGAGCATCATACTTCACTGCCATACTCAAGACCGTCGCGCCGGTAGTCTCAACATCCTGCAACGGATTCATAATCATTCACATCCGAGGCCGTGACCCCGGAATACCGCCGCTCTACCGCGCCAATCCCGACACTCCCGTGCCCCACGCGCCGCCACGACACCCAACTCCACGGCTCTACATCATCGACCCCGATCTGTCCGACGACGATATAGCCGATCTTATCTTCCCTCCGGCCCCGGTCCCTGACAAAAGCGACCGAACGCCCGAGCGGTAGTCGACTCCGCAGCCCAAAGCCAAAACGTCGTCAAAGAGCTCTTTGAAATTTTGACTTTCAACCCTGCACCTCTGATCGATCTCAAAAAAGAACAGACCACGATATGGCAATTACCGACTTAAATTCGTAACTTTGCAGCACGATGGCAAGAATAGATCAGGAGACAGTACAGCGCATTCTCGACGCTGCCGATATTGTGGAAGTTGTTAGCGATTTCGTGAAATTGCGCCGATCGGGAGCAAACTATAAAGGTTTGTGCCCCTTCCATAACGAACGTACGCCATCTTTCTCTGTAAACAAAGCCCGAAACATCTGTAAATGCTTCAGCTGCGGCAAAGGTGGCTCTCCTGTCAACTTCATAATGGAGCACGAGCAGATGAGCTACCAGGAAGCCCTGCGATATCTTGCCCGTAAATACAACATCGAGATCAAAGAACGCGAGCTCAGCGATCAGGAACGCGAGCAGCAAAGTCGGAGAGAAGCACTTCTCGCCGTTAACGCTTTTGCCCTAGAGCATTTCGAGCATAACCTGAGCGATACTGCCGACGGCCAGAACATCGCCATGGCCTACCTTCGACACCGAGGCATGAGCGACGCGATGATAAAACGCTTCCATCTAGGTTATTCGATCGACAAAGGCAACGAACTGCTGCAGGCCGCGCGTGCAGCCGGTTTCGCCGACGAAAACCTTATCGCAACAGGCCTCGAAGTCCGCAGCGAACGCGACGGCAGCCTCTACGATCGCTACAGAGGCCGTATCATATTCCCCATCCACACCCTCTCGGGGCGTGTGGTCGGATTTGGCGGACGTACAATGCGATCCGACAAAAACATCGCGAAATACGTCAACTCCCCCGAGTCGGATATATACCATAAAAAAAACGAACTCTATGGATTATATCAGGCACGGGCTGCAATAGGCCGACGCGACAAGTGCATTATGGTCGAAGGATACTTCGACGTGATATCAATGCACCAGGCCGGTGTCGAAAATGTCGTCGCCTCCTCGGGTACATCATTGACCGAAGAGCAGATACGTGTAATACACCGCTTTACCGAAAACGTCACTCTCATCTACGACGCCGACGCAGCCGGCATACACGCATCACTGCGAGGTATCAACCTGCTGCTGGCCGAGAAAATGAACGTACGTGTGCTCGCACTTCCGGCAGGCGACGACCCTGATTCCTTTGCCCAGAACCATTCCGCAAGTGAGGTCGAACGATATATTGCTGAAAACGAGACCGACATAATCGCCTTCATGACAGACAAACTGATGGCAGATGTGCCGGCAGGAGATCCATCCGCAAAGGCAAAAGCCATCAACGAGATACTGAAAAGTATCGCGTGGGTCGACGAGCCCGTCAAGCGCCAGGAATACATATCACAGTGTTCGAGAATGCTCGACATTCCCGAGGATGTCCTCATCCGACAGCTCAACATATTCATTGCCCGGCGATATGAGGACGCCGAAAAAGAAGCACGGCGCGAACAGGCTCGCCAAAGCATCGCCGGCATAACAGATAAAAAGGACAAGCCCGAAAACGAAAGCGCCGCATCCGAATCGGAAACAGCAGAAGAAAGCAGCGACGCTCCTCTGCTCGATCTCAACAACAACACCCTCAAGCCTTTCGAAGAGATGTTGGTAAGGTATGTGGTCCGATACGGACTGATGTACGTCTTCGACATGTCGACCCCCGACGGCGAAATCGTGCCGGCGACAGTCTACGACATCATCTGCAACGGACTCGCCGCCGACAGCTACACAATGTCCTACAAGCCCTTTGCGGCCGTCCTGGACGCCTTCGACAAGATAAGGCACGGCGACTGGGAGAACGACCGCAAGGCCAAGCTGAAGGAGATAGAAGCCGACTGCGCCAGAAAGATGGAGGAAATGAGAGAGGAGATCCGGCGCAACGGCTCCTCGCTGCAGGATATCGAAAAGAAGGAAAAACTGGCGCAGCGCGACATCGAGAAGTTCAGAAAAGAATCCATCGAGGAATTTGACATGCTCTACGGTCAGAACAAACTGATCAACTCGGCCGATAACGACGTCCGCACAGTCGCATCGTCACTCCTGATCGAGCGCTACACCCTTTCCCGCATCTACACCAAAGGCGCTCATATCGAAAGCGAACAGGACCAGCTGACTACTCTGGTGCCGCGCGCTATCGACGAGCTCAGAAGCGCTATCGTGACTGAAATGATCAAGAAGCTGACATCAAAGCTGATAAACCTCAACTCCGACAACGAGGCCGAAGCCGCCGAGATAATGGAACAGCTCGCATGCTGGAAAGAATATCAGAAACAGCTTGGAAAACTTCTCGGCGAGCGCATCATCTTGCCGAAACAGCGTTTCTGATCACTTCCATCGCCGTCGGCATCGCATTCGCAGGATCAAGCCATATCACATCACTGTCGCGCCGCAGCCATGTAAGCTGCTTCTTGGCATAAACCCTCGTGTTCTTGGCTATCCTCGCCCTCACGAACTCGAGATCGGCACTACCGTCGATAAGCATCTTCATTTCCTTGAAGCCCACGGTGTTCAGCGAATTGAAATTACCTTTCGCAAAAGCTCTGCGAGCCTCGTCCTCGAGACCTTCGTCTATCATCAGATCCACACGCCTGTTGATTCTGGCAAACAGCTCCTCGCGAGGCCAATCAATCGCAAACTTGACGACATCGAACGGCCGCTCTCTTACTGCCCCCGTCCTCAACGATGAATACGGCACACCGGCCTGAAGCGACACCTCGAGGGCGTGGACCACCCTCCTCGTATTGGCCTTGTCGACCTGGGCATAATAATCCGGGTCACATATCCTTAGCTGAGCCAGCACACCTTCGAGACCATGGGCGTCAAGCATGTCGAGCACATATCGCCGGGTGGTATCACTGACTGTCGGCATCTCGTCTATGCCCTTTGTCAGAGCATCGATATACATCATAGACCCACCGCAGACAAGGGCTACAGACTTACGGGTCCAGATACCGTCGAGTATTCTCAACGCATCCTCCTCGAAGCGTACAGCGCTGTAATACTCATCCAGACCGAGCTGTCCTACAAGATGATGGCGCACTCTGGCCAGCTCGTCGGCACTCGGAGCTGCCGTTCCGATCGGGATATCCCTGTAGATCTGACGTGAATCCGCCGAGACTATCTCAGTACCCAAAAACTCAGCCAATCCTACAGCAAGGGCGGTTTTGCCCGATGCTGTAGGACCGGTTATGATTATCAGTAAGGGACGGTGCGACACGCGTTTAACGCTTGCCGACAAGGCGTACGATCTCCACGATTACCTGCTCGGCCTTCTCCATCGACTGGATGGGTACAAACTCGTAGCGACCATGGAAATTAAGACCGCCGGCGAATATGTTGGGGCACGGCAGACCCTTGAAAGAGAGCTGGGCGCCGTCTGTGCCGCCACGTATGGGCTGCACCTTGGGAGTAACGCCCGAGAGGCGCATGGCTTCCTCGGCTATGTCGACGATATATTTCACAGGCTCGATCTTCTCGCGCATATTGTAATACTGATCCTTGATCTCGATCGAGCAGCAATCGGGGAACTCATGATTGATCTTTCGTGCAAGATGCTCGAGTTCCTTCTTACGACGCTCAAACCGATCGCGGTCATGGTCTCGTATTATATATGTAAGCACGGTCTTCTCGACAGTACCTTCCATCGACACGAGGTGGTAGAAGCCCTCGTAGTCTTCTGTGTGCTCGGGGGTCTCCCAGCGAGGCAACATTATGACGAACTGGTTGGCTATGCGCATCGAATTTATCATCTTATGCTTAGCATAACCGGGATGTACATTGCGGCCGGCGAAAGTGACACGCGCTACGGCAGCATTGAAGTTCTCATATTCGAGCTCTCCGATCTCTCCGCCGTCCATTGTGTACGCCCAGTCGGCGCCAAACTGTTTCACGTCAAATTTGTGTGCGCCCTGCCCTATTTCCTCGTCAGGATTGAACGCTATGCGCACATCGCCATGCTTGATCTCCGGATGCTGCATCAGATATTCGACAGCAGATACAATCTCCGCAATGCCGGCCTTGTCGTCGGCGCCAAGGAGTGTTGTTCCGTCTGTCACGATCAGATCCTGTCCGATATAATTATTCAGCTCAGGGAACTGGTCGGGAGACAGCACTATGTTTTCTTTCTGGTTGAGCACGATATCGCCGCCCTGATAGCCTTTGACAATACGGGGCGAGACGTGACGGCCCGACATGTCGGGCGACGTGTCGACATGGGCAATAAAGCCGACAGTAGGCACAGATACGCCGATAGGAAGATTCGACGGCAAGGTCGCCATCAGGTAACCGTTGTCGTCAAGAGTTATGTCTTTCAGACCAAGGGCAACAAGCTCGTCGCGCAGATGCTCGGCAAATATCATCTGCCCCGGCGTCGACGGCGTCATATTGGTTAATTCATCGCTCTGGGTATCGTAGCTTACATAATCCAGAAAGCGCTCTACAAGTTTCATTATTTCTTGGTATTAGTTAATCATCCTCCAGGGAAGAGACACATGTATTTTTCGGGTCTCGGCATCATCTACGTATACGAAACGATAACCTTCGATCTGCAGTGATGTAAGGAGCTCTTCTACGATCGGACGGCATGCGCCGAAGTTTTCGAACGCCGGTTTAAGGACTCCGAGGTAACGGCCGGCAAGAGTGCCCTGCGTCTGGTTTGCAAAGGCTCTCGCATTTTTGAACGTGAGGGTATACTGGGCGAAACCGGCTGCATATTTAAATTCGACCGACTGGGCGTTGACTGCGTTCTTATATCGCTCGCAACGGTTTTCCATAATATCGAAGACATTGACGCGAGCGTCCTGATAGCCAAGCTCCATCTGTTTGGATGTGACAAGTTTCTTGAGTGTGGCTGAAGGCAATACCAACACTTTTGTCTGGCCATATATGTCTTTGAGGGTAACCGACATCACACCCTCAAGCTTGCCGAGGGTATTGAGTGTAACGTCGAGATTCTCGCCTGTGTTATCTTTCATGTACAGGCCGAGGACGTAACGGATCAGGACATCGGAGAGCTGATCGACTTTTACTATCGAGTCGCAGAACTCGAGGTTTACCGACAATGATTTGTCGGCATATTCAGCTGAAGCGGCCGCCAGGAACATGGGGCTCTCTTCGGCGAGTGTGCCGAGATCGAGATTAATACGTTCGGCCTGTGATACCATCGCTTCTTCGTAGGCTTTTGTATTGCTACCGGAGCATGCGCAGAAAAGCGCCACTGACGCAACTCCCAAAACCATATAGCACAAGATCTTCTTCATAAATTAATGTTTTACAGTGTCGAAACATTCGTCACTCCGCAAAGTTAAGAAAAAAAAAGGAATCATGACTAAAGATTGTAACATTACTTTCACATAGCCCGAATTTATTCGAGGCAAGATGCTGTAGGAATGGAGAATATGAAAATTAGATAAATTTAATCAAAAAAATAGGACCAAAAATTTGGCTGTTTCAAAAAAATGAACTAATTTTGCAGTGCTTTTGAGGGGAACACCTCCTCAGGGCGATAGAGGAGATTCGCTAGCTCAGCTGGTAGAGCACAACACTTTTAATGTTGGGGTCCTGGGTTCGAGCCCCAGGCGGATCACCAATAAAATAAGCCAAGTAGTTGAATTTCAATTACTTGGTTTGTTTCTTTTCTCAAAATTGTCCTCCTTTTGTCCTCCTATGCCAAAGTTAAGAGGGTCAAATGAAATTATGCACACATGTGTGCACAATCCCAGATTTCGTCTGCATAGCACCATATTGAGTGGTTGTTGCATTTTCAGCAACTACCACATCGGGGCGAGAATATCTGACATAAGTCGCTGCTAATCTTACAAAAAAGACTCAATCTTCAGAATTGTCTGCAA
>JAGAUV010000033.1 GCA_017620635.1 Muribaculaceae bacterium
GAGGGCCGAGCGGAGCCGAGTCGCGGAGCGACGACCGTGATGTTATCCCCGGTCGGGGCACCAAGATGGTGCGCAGGCCGGGGTTAGACGCCCCTCCCTTAAAACGGAGTCGCGGAGCGACGACTGTGTGGTAATCCTCAGCATAATGGCAGTACCGTTACACCCGGTGGTATACCGCCATTCCCCCCATTCAACTCCTCCCGATCATCCGTCCCCCCTTTCCTCATTTCAAAATTTATTTGTAACTTTGCCCATCATGCGTAGTCTGCTCTACATAATTTCGATACTGCTTATTACAGGGTGTGCTTATTCCGGATCGCGCCCTATCGCACTCGACGACGCTCAACGCCTCATGCAGACCGATCCCTCCGCAGCCCTCACAGAGCTCAACGGTGTCGACGTATCGCAAATTCAGGACTCCGCCACCATGGCCCGATGGGCTCTCCTCTATAGCGAGGCGCTCGCTGCCAATCAGCTTTCAGCCCCCTCCGACACCATCGTAAACATTGCCATCGACTACTACAGCCGGCATAATCAATCCGACCAGCTCGAGAAAGCGTCTCATCTCAAAGAACTTATTCTGCGGTCTTACCGCAACGATGCCCTTGCCACCGCCCTCTACCTACAGAAAGAAAAAGAATTCCTCCTTTATAAAGAACGGGCCAAACGGCAACTATACATGTCTGTCGGCCTCTTCATCCTCTTCATAGCTGCCGCCATAATAGTGTGGATGCGCCAGCGCATGAAGATACAGGCATTGCAGAATGAGGCACTGATGGCCGAGGCAGCAGGCTTCAGGAGCCGTATCGACGCCAGCAGGGGCGATATATGCCGGCTTGAGACAAAACTGCACGGAATGCTCGAAAAACGCTTCGCACTCATCGACTCGCTTTGCCAGACATATTACGAAACACAAGGCACGAAAGCCGAACGGAAAGCGATTATCGACAAAGTAAAAGACGAGATCGAATCAGTGCGTACCGACTCTTTTCACGATATGGAGCAGGCCGTCAACGACTGCCGCGACAACCTCCTCGAAAAAGTCAGAAAATGCTGTCCCAATATCAAGCCCGAAGACTACATGCTCCTGGTATATATCGCAAGCGGACTATCCACTCGCTCAATGAGTCTGCTTCTCGGCGAGTCGGTCGATGTGATATACAAACGTAAATCAAGACTCAAGTCCCGACTCCTACACTCCGACCCGGCCTTGAGCACCGATATCTCCGCCATTTTCTGACCCCAAGTGCCATCCGGTCAGATTTTTGCGCACCACCCCCTCGCACACCACTGAATACCAAGCTATTACAGGCCACCCTGTCAGACTCATATTTTGGAACGGCAAGGCTTATGTGAGTAATTTTGCCTCAGACTTTCAGACAAAAGAAAGCCGCGACAAAAAATTACTCACATGAACGCTAAAATCTTAATAACGACCCTGGCCGCAAACCTTACCTTCCTGACCGGTCATGCTCAGAATCCCGAGGCCGCCGACAGCCTCATACAAGAATTGCACGAAATAGTAGTCTCGGCAAAACAACCGGCCACTAAACTTGTCGGCTCTACACTCATATCTACCATACCGGGCACCAATCTTGCCGAACTCGGCAATGCCCTCGATGTGCTTGCTCAGCTGCCCTTGATAAAAGTGCAGGACAATGTGGTAAGCGTCGTCGGCAAGAGCGATATCGAAATCTACATAGACGGGCGCCCCTTGCGCGACGACATGGAACTGCAGCAGATACTCTCCTCAAACTTGAAGAAAGTGGAATTGATCATGGCTCCCGGGGCCGCCTATGCCAGCACTACCAGCGCGGTCCTTAAAATTACCACACGTCGTAACTTCGCACAAGGCCTGTCGCTTACCGATCAGTTCCTTCTGGAGCGGCGCCGCAGATGGTCTGTTGTGGATTATCTGAGCATGAGCTACCGGGCCGCCGGGTGCGAGTTCTTCGTCAACGGAACAATAAACCGCAACAACAACCTGATCAAAGGCACTACCACCAACACTCTTATATACGATGGCAAGGAAACAATTGTAGGGGGCTCTCAGCGCAACTCCTATCCGACCACAGCAGGGAGCATCAAGGCCGGATTCAATTACACCGGTGGCGCACAGTCTTTCGGCGCATATTACCGATATAACCCTGAGCGCGGCTCTTTCAACAATTCCGGTACAGAATGGCTTGACAGCAATCCTGCGCTGGCCCGTGAGATCGACAGAAGCATCCATGCCCACAGCCACCTCGCATCGCTATATTACGAAAATACTTTTGCCGAAAGATATAAACTTCATTTCGACGGCGACTACCGCACATCAGTCGCCGACAATAGCGTCGCAACGACTTATCCCCAGGCATCAAATCCCGATGTCAACTCTACAGACAAGCGGAAATCTACCCTTTGGGCCGCCAAACTGTATCTCGACATGCCCCTTTTCGACGGAGATCTTACCGTCGGCACGCAGGACAGCTACACCCACACCTCGCTCGACTACCGTATGCTCAACGAGCTCATCAGCCAATATATACCCTCCTCGCTTACCGACGCACGGCAGACCTCGGCGGCACTATTCGCATCATGGAGCCGTATGTTCGGCAATCTGTCGCTCTCGGCCGGCGCAAGATACGAATATGTCGATTACGATTTCGAGCGCGACGGCAAACGCGACCCCGATATCAGCCGCTGCGACCATCTGCTCACGCCTGACATATCGCTGGCTTATTCATTCAACGATGACACACAGATAAGCATGAGCTACAGGATGGCCACCGTCAGGCCGCCATACGCGCAGCTCACAGGGTCGCTGAGCTACACAGGCCTGCATGAGATAGAAGGTGGCAACCCTGCCCTGCGCGACGAAAAGATGCACGACATACAGATCCTCGGCATGTGGAAGGGATTCATGCTGCAGACCGACTTTACACGGAGCTTCGACACTTACGCCTTTGTCCGACAGCTATATCCGGCCGACAAACTACAGCTCATCATGCACCCCGTCAATATCGACCTTTCTGCACTCAACCTATATCTGGTATGGAGCAAAGCGATTCGCCGCTGGACACCGAACGCTACCGTCGGCATCTACCGCCAATGGCTCCGGCTCGGCGACCGTAGCTATGACAGACCGATATTCTCATACTACCTCGACAACACACTCTCGCTACCTCACGGATGGCTTGTCACTGCCAACATCAGCGGCAGCTCACAAGGCGATATGCACACCAACCGTTTTGCAGCATCATGGTTTACGATGGATGCCTCGGTAGGCAGGACATTCCTCGACAAGTCGCTGACCGTCAAACTGTCGGCAACCGACATATTCAACACCGCCAACAACAACTGGACAATGGAGACATTCGGCGTCCTCGTCGACAAAAGGCAGAGTTACGATCACCGTGGCATAGCCCTCAGTATCATCTACAACTTCCATCCTCGCAAAAGCACCTATAAAGGCAGCTCCGCCGCCGAGTCCGAATCCCACCGCCTCTAAAAACAGCTCTCTATTCTATTGCCGCCAAAATTTGTTTGTATAAATTTTGCATATCACAACAAAAATGCCTAAATTTGCACTCCGAAACTACGCAAACAATAGAAAAATCACAATAAGGCAATGAAAAGAACATTCCAACCCTCTAACCGTAAGCGCGTTAACAAGCACGGCTTCCGTGAAAGAATGGCAACTGCTAATGGCCGCAAGGTCCTCGCTCGCCGTCGCGCTAAAGGTCGCTACTCGCTTTCTGTTTCCGATCACATCGCAAGCAAGTAAGTCTTCAAGTGACACATCACACAGCCGCTCCCATATGGGCGGCTTTTTCTTTTTTATATGATACGACAGGGTAATATCGCCGATGCCGCCGCTATGGCCGACATCTTCAACCACTATATCGACACAAGCACCGTCATATTCTCCAACCGCAGGAGGACAGCCGACGACATGGCCGCCACCCTCATGCCCGTGATTGGCAGATACCCCTTCTTCGTACACGAGGAAGACGGCGAAGTGCTCGGCTACTGTTTCGCCCACGCCTTCCACCCCGACCCCGTCTATAGCCGCACATGGGAGATCACGATATATCTGCGCCAGGGCCACACAGGCCGCGGCATAGGGTCAGGACTGCTCGACGCCATCATCGAGGCATCGCGGCAGGGAGGCGCCCACTCTCTCATATCATGTATTACCGATGGCAACACCGCATGCGAGCGCATGCACGAACGCGCCGGATTCATCCGTACCGGCATACTCCGCGACGCCGGATATAAATTCGGCCAATACCTCAACGACGTATTCTATCAGAAACTCCTATAATTATAATGCGGAGCAACTCATCTCAACTTCAGAAATAATCGTTAACTTCGCATATGGAATCTGAACAAAACAACGAAATAATCATATATCAGAGCGAGAACGGCGAGACTCGTATTGAAGTTAAATTCACTGGAGAGACAGTATGGCTGTCCCAACAACAACTATGCGAGCTATATAACACAAGCAAGGCTAATGTAAGCGAGCATATCAAGCATATATTTGAGGATGGCGAACTCGCAGAGGATTCAGTTGTTCGGAAATTCCGAACAACTGCCGCCGATGGCAAATCCTACAACGTAACATTCTACAATCTCGACATGATTATCTCGTTGGGGTATCGTATCCGATCAGTAATTGCCACCCATTTCAGACGATGGGCAACAGAACGGCTGAAAGAATATATCATCAAAGGATTCACTATGGATGATGAACGCCTGAAGGGAAACGGAGGAGGCGCTTATTGGCGAGAATTACTCGACCGTATCCGAGATATCCGTTCATCAGAAAAAGTAATATACCGTCAGGTCCTTGACCTTTATGCCACATCTGTTGACTACGACCCACGTTCAGAGACATCAATAGAATTTTTTAAGATTGTACAGAACAAGCTACATTTCGCCGCTCACGGCAATACCGCTGCTGAAATCATATTCAAACGAGCCAACGCGGATGCTCCTCTTATGGGGCTTACCTCATTCAAAGGCGATCATCCAACACTTCACGATGTCAGGATTGCAAAGAACTATCTGAATGAAAAAGAGCTGAAGATCCTCAACAACCTTGTCTCCGGATATTTTGACTTCGCTGAAATTCAAGCCATTAAACACCGTCCGATGTATATGAGTGACTACGTACGACAGCTCGATACCATTCTTTCATCTACAGGAGAGGCTCTTCTGAACGGACCGGGATCTGTCAGTCATCAGCAGGCGATGGAAAAAGCAGAAGCAGAATACCGCAAATTTCAGGTTCGCGAGCTCTCCCCGGTCGAACAGGCTTATCTTGAAACAATCAAGGCACTAAACGCCAAGGCAAAGGATAACGCTAAATAACAAATTTACATATTAACTTCCATCATGACAATATCCTATAATGCGGAGCAGGAGTGCAGGAGGGTGGCGTAGAAGTCGGCTTTGCGCTCCAGGGGCATGGGATAGGCACGGCTGGTCGAAGGCATACGCCATATAGTGAGGCCATCGGCGCTCTCCACATATTGTCCCATACGAGGGATATCAGTGTCGGTAAGCCCGGCCACGACCGAAGCCGCCTTCTCGCCGGTAGTGGCCACAGTGCGGCAGCCCGGCATACGGCCAAGCAGCCCGTGGAGGTCCACAGGCTCTACAATCTCAAGAAACTTGTCCGACGCATTGCCCTTGAGCCTGCGCACCTTATATCCCGTATCATTCAGGGCTATACCGTGCTCCTCAAGCAGCGCTTTGATGCGGACAAGATCAAAACACTTGCGGCCGGCGTCGTAGAGCGCGTTCTTGTCGCCAAGATACAGCAATCCCATGATACGCCAGAAGTCGTTTGTAGGATTTGGATAATAGAAATCCATACTCCAGCGGTGGTTTCCGGGCGGAAAAGTACCCATAATAAGCACCCTGGCGTCGGAGGGAACAAAGGGCTCCCACGGATGTTTTTCTATTTCATGCACAATATTTGTCATACATTCACGTTTATCAATCGTACATAGCACATCGGGGCAGCAGTTACCGGGCTATGCTATACTTAAGTTGCAAATTTAATAAAAAGTCTGTAACTTTGTACAATTAAAACACCCACCATCCAATTCCTCTCTCGTAGACAATTAAAAATGAGAATAATATATCGAGTGGCACTATCCATGGCAATTGCCGCGGTCATGATGACCTCCTGCGGCTCACCAAAAAAAGTGCCCTATCTCGTAGGTGCTGAAACATTTTCGCCCGATGTCTTGTCACAGATTCCAGTGCAGTCCGATCCTATAATAACGGTCGGCGACCTGCTCAACATCGACGTAACCTGCCACGACATGAAACTTGTCGCCCAGTTCAACAAAGGGCGCTATGTCGACGAAAACGGACAGATTATCAATATCAACCGCCAGTTCAACCAATACGGCAGTACCGGTCTTGAAGTATCGACCGAATACTATCTTGTCAATGCCGACGGCACGATCGACTTCCCCGTCATAGGCAAGATAAAAGTCGCCGGCAGGACCAAAGACGATGTTGCCAACGAGATACTCAACGACATCTATCCGAAATACGTGACAGAGAAACCGACCATCGATATACGTCTGATGAACTTCCGCGTAACCGTGGCCGGCGCCGTCAAGTCACCGGGTATGTACCAGAGCAAAAACGAGCGCATGACCTTCCTTGAGGCCATATCTATGGCCGGCGACCTCGATATCCGCGGCGACCGTGAAGAGATATATCTCTACCGCACGAACCCCGACGGAAGCCGAGAGGTGCACAAGCTCAACATCAACGACAAGAACTTCCTTTTATCGCCCTACTTCAATCTGCAACAGAACGACATTATCTACGTACAGCCGAACAAATCGCTGCAGCAGAACGCATGGCAGCTCAGCCCTGTAGCCTCAGCGACGATCACTATCGTCGGTGGCATATCGTCACTGTCATCGCTTATCGTAGGTATTATCAACCTCTCCAAAAAATAAATCATGGAAATAAACAATCCTAAATTTAAGGTTGAGAAAGAAGACGATTTCGATATCGCAGGACTACTCCTGTCGTTCCTGTCGCACTGGAAATGGTTTGTAATAGGAGTGGCGGTCTGCGTCGTGCTTGCCGTATTCAAGATCGTAACCACCGTGCCGGTCTACAACATGGAGTCGGCGATCTACCTCAACGACGACAACACTAACTCACGCAACGCGTTCAACCTCAATGATGCCGCCAACCCGATGGTGGCCTTCAAGAATTATATAGACGAGACCGAGATAGAAGTGCTCAAATCGCGCAACAATCTCAAGAAAATCGTCGACTCCCTGAAGCTCACATATACATATACAGAGAAAGGACTGTTCCGCAGCAAACCCCTCTACCGCAAGAATCCGGTAGGCGCCAGCATGGACTCAGCCTCCCTCGCCGGGCTTAAAGCCCCTATATTTATAGAGGTAAAGAGCAAGGACGACAACAAGTTCGACATCAGCGTAGAGACCGAGTTCGAGGAAAACACGGAAGAGAAGGACTTCAAAGACCAGACCCTTCCGTTCTCGTTCGATCTCTCTTACGGCAAGGTAAACCTTTACCTCAACCCCACCGACACCCTCGACGGGACAGAAAAAATAGTCATAGTCAGCCCCAAGGCTGCCGCCAAGGACCTGTCGGAACGGTTCAATATAGAGTTTGCCAAAAACTCGGAGAAGATCATCAGCGTCAGCTTCCTGACTAATTCGCAGCAGGAAGGTACCGACGTGATAAAAGCCCTGGTCGATTTCTACAATAAGGATATTATAGAAGAAAAGAACCAGTCGGCCGTGCAGACCGAGGCATTTATCCTCGACCGCCTCATAATGATCTCCAACGAGCTCAAAGACGTCGAGGACAGGTTAAAAGAATACCGCGAGGCCCACAACGTGACCAACCTGCTGGAGCAGTCACGCCTCAACCTGACCCTCAAGAGCGACTATGAGCTCAAGAAGACCGAGATAGAGGCCCAGATGCGCATACTCGAAGAGATAGAGAAAGAAGTGTCGAAAGCAAACAGCTACGAGACACTGCCGGCTCTTATCAACAACAACGAGACGATGGCCCAGATCATCGAGGATTACAATAAAAAGGTAAACAAACTGAACAGGGCCCTCATGGGCGGCACAGCCGACAACCCGCTGGTACGTACCATGCAGGAAGAGTTGAACCGCGACAAGATTCGCGTGCTTCAGAATATCAAGACAAGCAAGGAAAGCCTGAGCACGGAGCGCAACTCCATCAGGGCTCTCGAAAACCAGAGCGCAAGCCAGTTGGCCTCCACCCCGTCTGTCGACAAGGGCTTCAACGAAATCTTCCGCGAGCAACAGGTAAAAGTGAGCATATACACCTTCCTGCTGCAGCGCCGCGAAGAAATCGCCCTGCAGAAGACACTGGCAACCAACACGGCCCGACTCATCGACGACCCCAACGGCGAATATCCCGTGTCGCCACGCAAGCTTCTACTGCTTGCCGCAGCGATACTTCTCGGCCTCATTATCCCGGCCTCCATCATATTCGTCCGCCGCATCCTGTTCCCCGTATTCGGAGACAAGGAAGAGCTCGAACGCCTGACCAAAGTGCCGGTACTCGGCGAGATCTGCAACTCAGATGATAAAGAGCACAGGGAAATCGTGATAGGCAAGAACGTATCGTCGGCCATCGCCGAGCTGTTCCGCCTGTTACGCAACAATATAGCATTCACACGCGCAGGCCAGGACAGCCGGGTCATCCTTATCACATCGTCGATATCGGGCGAGGGCAAGACCTTCATAACCTCCAACCTTGCCATGACCTATGCGCTCATGGGCAAAAAAGTGGTGGTGGTAGGGCTCGACCTCCGCAGCCCGATGCTGGCCCACAGTTTCGGCCTGTCGAACAATGAAGGTGTGACCACCTATCTTACCGGACAGCAGGAAGACCTCAACAAACTGATAAAGAAAACCGATTACAGTTCCAATCTGTCGGTGCTCCCTGCCGGCCCCGTGCCGCCTAACCCCAACGAGCTGCTGATGTCGGACCGCATGAAGCATATGATAGAGACGCTCCGCGAGGAATATGATTATGTACTCCTCGACACCGCTCCTATCGGACTGATATCCGATACATTCCTTATCACACGCTTCAGCGACCTCCAGCTGTATGTATCCCGTGCAAACTACACATCAAAGAAGTGCCTCAGAGAACTCGACAGCGCTATTGCAAGCGGCAAATTCTCATCGGTATACATAGTACTCAACGGCGTCGACATGGCAGCAGGCAGCTATACCTACCGCCGCTACGGTGCCTATGGAGGGTATGGCAAGAAAAATGCCCCCTACGGCTACGGCTACGGCAAGAAGAACTAAGCAATTCATCAAAAACTATTATAGCGACGGCCCCTTACGAGGGGTCGTTGCCGTTGCAACAGGCCGTGTGTAAACAAAACCAATAAGTCAAAGAACGCTTTTACTAACCTCGAGGAAGGGATGTGATGCGAGATCACTTTCCGCTGCAAAGTTAAGGGGCGTGAAAGAGCGCTTGTCGCTAGAATCGCAATTTTTTTGATTTTCGGTTCGCCAAACCATAAAAAATTTAACAAAATAGTGCCTCAACGATAGTTTGTTATATCGTTTTTTAGCAAAATGTTTGGTGGAATGAAAAATTTAGTATCACTTTGCATGTAAAAAGATCACGAGTGTTAAATCGGTGTCTGATCAGTAATTTTGTTATATAAAATATGTCTAATCCTAACAATTATTAGATGAAAAAACCTTTACTCCTATTAGGCGCGGCTTCAACCGCAATGTGCTCATAGAGGAATTTACCGGCACCTGGTGCCAGTTCTGCCCCCAGGGTATCGTGACGATGGATAAACTCCGCGAGACCTATACCGACGGCAGCGTGATACCTGTAGCCGTACACTCAGGCGACGAGATGAAGGCGACAAGCTTCAGCGAAATCGACAGGAACTATTCCGACGGCTATCCCTCGGCCATCATGAACCGCATGGTCTACATCGAATACATCTATCCGACCGAGTACTGCATCGAGGAGATCGACGCTTTCCGCGCCCTCCCCACCCCGTCGAAGGTAACGGCCACAGCACACTTCAACGAGACACGCAATGGCGTAATCTTCAATACCAAGACAAGCTTCTGCTTCGACAATGCCAATGCAGCCGACGAGTATATGCTGTCATTTGCCATCACAGAGGACAATGTAGGCCCCTACAAGCAGAATAGCGCATTCGGCTCACAGCCTGCCGGCACCCTTCCCGGCTGGGACAACGGCAAGCCCAGCAGCATAGAAACTATCTACAATGATGTAGCACGCCAGATCAACAACGTTACCACCGGCTCGATACCTAAAAGCGTAGAGGCCGGCAAGGAATATGAGTACACCTACGAGCTCAAGTTCAAGGCCGCAACCAAAATATCGAACGTGGAGAATCTCAACGCCATCGTGTACCTGATCAACCGCAAGACCAACGTGGTAGAGAACGCCTACATGATCAAGTCGGAAGATCTCTTATCGTCGGGCATTGAGGAAATCGAGGCCACCGACAACACTAACGCCCCGGTAGAATACTTCAATCTGCAGGGTATGCGCGTGAAAGAGCCGGCCAACGGCCTCTATATCCGCCGTCAGGGCAGCGACACACGCAAAGTATTTGTAAAGTAAGCTATACAGAATTATAGAATCGACCGCCCGGGAGCGGTCTGTGTGCTCCCGGGCGGTTTGTTTTACGGCGGACGGAGACACAAAAGGGCCCGGCATCGCGGCCGGGCCCTTGGCGGATTGTAAGATCCGTCAAACAATTGATCTCATTCCACTTAACGAGCTATGTCTTCGTAGCCTGGATTTTGTTTCAGTTTGAGGTTAGCACCGAGGATGTTGCGGTGCAGGGGGAAGAGTTCGGTATGAGTGTCGGCATCGGGGGCCTTGTCCCACCATGAACCCTGGCAGAATTTGTTCCAACGGATAAGGTCGGTACGACGGCGGAGCTCGCCGATGAACTCACGGCCCCATTCGTCGAGCAGCTCAGCCTCGTCGAGAGTGACGTTGCCTTCGGGCTTGTAGAGATACTCGGTGTATTTCTCGGCTGGATAGTAGCGCTTGCGCACGGTGTTGAGGAGCTTGCCGGCACCCTCAACGTCGCCTGCGCGGAATTTGCACTCGGCAAGCGAGTAGTAGATCTCGGCGAGACGAACGACAGCGTAGTCGGCCTCGATGGCACCGGGATCGCCGTCACGATAGAAGGGGTACTTGACGAGATGCCAGCCTGAGTTGTGGTCGCCGTTGTTCATGTTTGAAACGCCACGGGCGAGCGCCTTGGCATCTTCTTCGGGAGAAAGTTCGTTGAAGATACCCACCTTGTCGCGGATATAGAGGGTGTAGTCGCCTTTGGGGTTGGTAATGCGTTTCACATTGCCGTTGTCGTCGACATACTCGAGGTAGCCGTAGAGGAACATGCCTTCACGCTTTGATTCGCCGGGAAGGTTCTTGTAGCATTTGAGGCGGCAATCCTCGGGATATTTCTTATATTTAGCCACGGGACGGCCGAGCTCGTAGGTGTAGGGTGTGCCGTCGATATCAAGACTGGGCTGGAGGGCAAACTTGGGATTGGCCATGCCCCAGTCCTTGAAACCGAAGTAGAGATGGGCGTTGCCGGGTAGGCCCCACCACCATGAACCTGAGTCGTACTGCCAGTGAGCGTAGCCGTAAGCGCCGGAGAAAGCGTAAATGACTTCTTCGCACTGGTCGTTGTTCCAGTCGAAAGGCGCATCCCAACGCGATGCTATGCCGTAAGAGCCGTATACGCCGTCGATGATGTCCTGAGCGTATTTAGCGCACTCGGTGTACATAGCCTTGCCGATATATTTCTCGGCGTTGAGGTAGAGGCGCACGAGGAGCGCGGCCGCACCGGCCTTGTTCCATTCGCCCTGCTTGACACCGTTGCCGCCGTTGCCCGACTTGACAGGAAGGAGCTTGATACATTCCTTGAGCTCGGATTCGATGAAGTCGAACATTACCTGAGGCTCGACCTGACCCTCGGAATTGAGCGCGGTGTTCTTAGCGCTGACCATGAGGGGGATATTGCGGTAGGCATCGAAAGCGTTGAGGTAGAGCCATGCACGGAGAGTGCGGAGACTGCAGATGAAAGCGTCGAACTGCTCGCGAGAGAAGCCGAACTTCTCGGGGTCGAGCTCGTTGAAGTCGTCGATAACAGAGCAGCACTGCGATATGCCCTGGAAAGCGCCTACCCAGGGGTTGTCGCTATCGTCGATGGTCCATGTGTGATAGTGGTAGCGCTGGTAGAACTGACCGTCGAGCCAGTCGCCGTTGCGGTTGTAAGTAGCTATCTGGTCGGCCGAGTTCTCCTGAAGAGTGATGAGCGATGTAATTGACCAGTAGGAGTGTTCGAAGGGACGCACGTAAGCGCGTATGATATCATCGCTGGTCTGGTAGTAGTTGGTGGACATGATCTGGTCGAACACTTCCTCGTCGAGATTGGTGCAGGAAGAGGCTCCAACAAGTACCAGCGCTGAAAGTAATACTGATTTTATATATGATTTCATTTTAAGTCGTATTATTTAGGTTATACCGGACGATATTAGAAACTTACCTGAGCACCGAATATTACCTGAGTAGAAGAGGGATAATAGTACTTCTGACCGTCGAAAGTGCCGGGAGTAAGACCGTTGACGGGATAGTAGGAAGGATCGATGCCGCTGAAACCGGTGATAGTGAAGACATTTGTCACAGTACCGTAGAGACGGAGACGATCGATGAAGCGGGCGTTCTTGAAGTCGAATGTGTAACCGAGAGTGATGTTGTCGAGCTTGAAGTAGTCGCCCTTCTCGATGAAGTAGTCGGTAAGCTGGTTCATAGCGGTGGTAAGCTTACCGTTCTTCTCGTAAGTGCCCTGGAGACGGTTCCAAGCGCCGCCAACGTTGGGGAGACCATAGTAGAACTCGTGAACATTGAAGATGTCGAAGCCGAATGCGCCGCGGAAGAAGAGGTTGAGGTCGAAGTTCTTATAGCGGAAAGTGTTGCCGAATGACATTGTGAACTTGGGCAGACCGTTGCCGGTAACTGCTTTGTCCTCTTCCTTGGCATCGCCGATAGGAATTACTTCGTTGTCCTTGTTGTATACCAACCAGTTACCGCCATCGTCGACACCGGCATAGCGCCATGTGACGTATGTGCCGATACGCTCACCCTCGCGGATCTGCTGCAGCGAGCCGGGCGAACCGGGAGCTGTCATGCCGCAGGTCCATACGTAAGACTGACCCTGGTAGAGCTCGTTGGAGAAGCTGATGAACTTGTTGTCGTTTGTAGCGCCTACGAGGTTGATGGTGTAGGTAAAGTCGGGAGTGCGGACGGCGTTGATGCCGAGTTCGAACTCGATACCGCTGTTGCGCATCTTACCTACGTTTGTATAGATGGTGGTGTGGAGGTAGGGAGGCACCGACACGTTGTAGTCGCCGAGGAGGTCCTTCTGAGTACGGTTGTAGTAGTTGATGCTACCCGAAACGATGCCCTTGAAGAGCGAGAAGTCGACACCGACGTTCCAGTTCTCGGCGCGTTCCCATTTCAGATAGGGGTTGGGGTTCTTGTTGGGGGCCCAGCCTTTGTAGTACTTGCCGTTGTACATAACGGTGCCGTAACCGCCATATGTGGCGAGCGAGAGGTAGTTGTCGATGTTCTGGTTACCTGTCACACCGTAGTCGCCACGGATCTTGAGGTCGTCGAGCCAGTCGCGGGTGGAAGCCATGAAGTTTTCTTCGCTGATGCGCCAGCCGAGCGAGAATGCCGGGAAGTAGCCCCACTTGTTGTTCTCGCCGAAACGTGAAGAGCCTTCGTAGCGGAGAGAAGCGGTGGCCATGTAGCGGTTGTTGTAGTTGTAGCTTACACGACCGAAGAAAGAGATGAGCTTGCTTGTGTTCTTGTAAGAGCTCATGCCGAGGCGGCCTTCCTTATCCTGGTTGTATGTACCCTGGCCGAGATTGTCCCATGTAAGAGCGTCGGAGGGGAAGTCCTTGTTCTCGGCGCTGAAGCCGTTGGCCTGGAATGTCTGCCAGGAATAACCGAGCATGGCCTTGAGGTTGTGGCCTTTGCGGTCGAGCATATAGTTGGCGAGCCATTCTACACCGTAGTTGTTTGTAGTACCTGCGCTCTGGCGTGCCTCACCGTTGAAGCCGCTGCGAACGGCTACGGTGTGGTAGGACGGACGGAACCAGTAGTCGTGGGTGTCGTTGTACTGCTGCGAAATTGTGACCTGAGTGTTGAGTGTCTGGTCGGTAATGTTCGAAGCAAGGAGGGGGAGGAGGTTGAGGCGTACTGTGCCGTGCCAGTCGAGGAGCTTGTACTCTGTCTTGCTCTTGTCGAGTTTGAGGAGCTCGACGGGGTTAGAGATACCGTCGCCCTGTACGTCATAGTATTTGCGTCCGGCAGGATCGTTGGGGTCCATGACGGGCTGTGTGGGGTTGGCACCGAATGCGTTTGAGAATGCGGCCCAGTCGGACTTGCTGGCGCGGATGTAGCGCGGAGCTATAGCGCCCGAGAACTTGAAGAGACCGTTCTTTGAGTTGTGCTCGAACTGAGCGCGGCCGCCGTACTCACGACGCGAAGAGCGGAGGTCGATACCGTTGGCGTGACGGGTGTCGAAAGTGATGCGGTAGTTGCTTCTTTCGCTACCGCCGCTGAGGGTAAGGTTGTGGTTCTGTGCAAAGCCTGTGCGAGTGATTTCCTTGAACCAGTCGGTGTTTGCGCCGTAGTCGTTGCCAAGGCCGGCAGCGAGGTACTCTTCGCGGTTGAGTACCTTGAGATCGCTGTGAGCGAAGTCCCACGACACGTAGCCGAGATAGTCGGTGTGTACGTTGCCGTCTTTTGCACCGCCCTTAGTGGTAACGACGATCACACCGTTGCTACCGCGAGTACCGTAGATAGCCGAAGCGGCACCGTCCTTGAGGACGTCGATCGATTCGATATCGTTGGGGCTGAGGTTGTGGAGGTTACCGCCTGCAACACCGTCGATCACGATCAGCGGGCCAAGGCCTGCAGAACGCGAGGAGACGCCACGGATCTGGATGCTGGCACCGTTGTTGGGGTCGCCGGTAGCGGTATTGGTCACCGACACGCCTGCCACTTTGCCCTGGATGCCCATTGCCGGGTCGATAGAGCTGACAGAAAGCATGTCCTCGCCTGAGATGTGAGATACCGCCGATGTAAGTTCTTTCTTGTCCATCGTACCGTAACCGATCACAACCACGCCGTCGAGCATCGTTGATGTTTCCTCAAGCACGATGTCGAATGTACGCTTGGAACCGACTGTCACTGACTGAGGAGTGTAGCCTACATAAGAAAATTCGAGAACCGACTGCTCATTCTTGACAGTGATCTTGAACTTGCCGTCGATGTCGGTCACAGCGCCTGTGGCTGAACCTTTTTCTTTGATAGAGACGCCCGGGAGGGGCTCGTTTGCAGAATCGACAACCGATCCTGACACTTGAATCTGCGCATATGCCCATGAGGGAAACAGGGCAAGCGTCACACATAGCAGCAAAGTTTTATACAATTGCCGCAGGGATAAATGGTTACTTACCATACACTTTAGATTTAAGATAAATGCAATATGTTATGCATATGAGTATATTTGGTTATAAGTCCGACAGGGCGGTGCCTGTCGCTTTTGCAAAATTAAACATAAAAAGTATGTTTTCTACCCCCCCTGAGTTAAAATATGTTAAAACATAGACATAATAAGGCCGGAGAGCAAGAGCAGGCGTGAAACCTGCCCCGGCTCTCCGGCTTATGGCTTATCGAGCAGTTAGTTACTCGGAGAATTTAGCGTTGAGATACTCGCGGTTGAGACGGGCGATGTTGCTCAGAGGAATGTTCTTGGGGCACTCGGCGGCGCAGGCACCGGTGTTGGTGCAGTTGCCGAAACCGAGTTCGTCCATCTTGCGTACCATTGCGCGAGCACGACGTTTGCGTTCTACCTGGCCCTGGGGAAGAAGAGCGAACTGGCTTACCTTTGCCGAAACGAAGAGCATTGCGGAGCCGTTCTTACAAGCAGCCACGCAAGCGCCGCAGCCGATGCAAGTGGCGGAGTCCATAGCTGTGTCGGCAACTTCCTTGCTGATAGGAAGGCTGTTGGCATCCTGAGCGCCGCCGCAGTTGAACGACACGTAGCCGCCGGCCTGCTGGATTTTGTCGAATGCCGAGCGGTCTACCATGAGGTCGCGGATCACGGGGAAAGCGGCCGAGCGCCAGGGCTCGATAGTGATGGTGTCGCCGTCGTTGAACTTGCGCATGTGGAGCTGGCAAGTAGTGATGCCCTGTACGGGGCCGTGGGGATGACCATTGATATATAGCGAGCACATGCCGCATATACCTTCGCGGCAGTCGTTGTCGAATACGACGGGTTCTTCACCCTTTTCTACGAGCTGCTGGTTGAGCATATCGAGCATCTCGAGGAAGCTCGAGCCGGTAGAAACGTTGTCGAGCGAGTAGTTGACGAACTGTCCTTTCTCTTTGGGACCACGTTGACGCCAAATTTTCAGTTTTACGCTGATAGTATGTTCCATTGTTATTGATTCTTTGGTAGCCCGGCCATAATTGGAAGGCCGAGCCGCGTGGTTTGATTAGGATTTGTAGTTACGTGTCTGTACCTGGATGGCTTCGTATTTGAGAGGCTCTTTGATGAGGACGGGCTTCTCGTTGTCGCCGGTGTACTTCCAGCAGCTTACGTACATATATTTATCGTCGCGACGTGCGGCCTCGCCATCAGCGGTCTGGTATTCCTCGCGGAAGTGAGCGCCACATGATTCGTTGCGGTTGAGAGCGTCGATAGCCATCATACGGGCGATAACGAGGAAGTCTTCGAGACGAAGCGCTTTCTCGAGCTCGGTGTTGAGGTCGTCGGCCTTGCCTACCACACGGAGGTCGGAGTAGAACTCCTTGCGTACCTCTTCGATCTCTTCGAGAGCTTTGACGAGGCTCTGGAGAGTACGGCCCATACCAACGAGATTCCACATCACATGGCCGAGACGCTTGTGGATTTCGTCGGGGCTCTTTGTACCCTTGATCTCCATAAGTTTCTGGATGCGTGCGCGGACGTCGGCTTCAGCTTTGTCGAACTCGGGATGAGAGGTGTCGAATGTCGAACGAGCCACCTTGATCTGGTCGCTGAGGTAGTTCTGCATTGTGTATGGGAGGACGAAGTATCCGTCGGCGAGACCCTGCATGAGAGTGGAAGCACCGAGACGGTTTGCGCCGTGGTCGGAGAAGTTACATTCGCCGATAGCAAAGAGGCCTTTGATAGATGTCTGGAGCTCGTAGTCTACCCAGATGCCGCCCATTGTGTAGTGGCTTGCAGGGAAGATCATCATAGGAGTCTCGTAGGGGTTGTCGTCGCTGATCATCTGATACATATCGAAGAGGTTGCCGTAGCGGTCGCGAACGACGTCTTTGCCAAGGCGCTCGATAGCATATTTGAAGTCGAGGTAGACGGCGTTGCCTGTACCTACGCCGAAACCGGCATCGCAGCGCTCTTTAGCGGCGCGGCTGGCGATATCACGGGGGCAGAGGTTACTGAATGCCGGATAGCGACGCTCGAGATAGAAGTCGCGGTCCTCGTCGGGGATGTCGGTGGGTTTCTTCTTGCCGGCGCGGATAGCTTCGGCGTCTTCTTTCTTTTTGGGTACCCAGATGCGGCCGTCGTTACGGAGCGACTCGCTCATGAGGGTAAGCTTGCTCTGATCCTCGCCGTGAACGGGGATACATGTGGGGTGGATCTGAGTGAAAGCGAGGTTGGCAAGGTATGCGCCTTTCTTGAAAGCCTGGATAGCAGCCGAGCCGTTGCAGCCCATGGCGTTTGTCGACAGGAAGAAAGCGCGGCCGTAGCCACCGGTAGCGAGCACGACAGCGTGTGCGGCATAGCGCTCGATCTCGCCGGTAACGAGGTTGCGGACGATGATACCGCGAGCGCGTCCGTCGACGATAACGACGTCGAGCATCTCGCGACGGGTGTAGCTGTGTACGGTACCCTTCTGGATCTGACGGTTGAGCGAGCTGTAAGCACCGAGGAGGAGCTGCTGGCCGGTCTGACCCTTAGCATAGAATGTACGGCTTACCTGAGCGCCGCCGAACGAACGGTTGGCGAGGAGGCCGCCGTATTCACGTGCGAAAGGCACGCCCTGGGCAACGCACTGGTCGATGATGTTGTTCGACACTTCGGCGAGACGGTATACGTTTGCTTCGCGCGAACGGAAGTCGCCGCCTTTGACGGTGTCGTAGAAGAGGCGATATACAGAGTCGCCGTCGTTCTGATAGTTCTTGGCTGCGTTGATACCACCCTGAGCAGCGATAGAGTGAGCTCGACGGGGGCTGTCCTGGATGCAGAAGTTATAAACATTGAAGCCCATTTCGCCGAGAGTAGAAGCGGCGGAAGCTCCGGCCAGACCGGTACCGACGACGATGATGTCGAGGTTACGCTTGTTGGCAGGGTTTACAAGGTGCTGATGAGCTTTATAGTTGGTCCATTTCTCAGCGATAGGACCTTCGGGGATTTTCGAGTCAATCGTGTACTCAGGCAGATTGCCGGTTTCGATGTCGGCGTAGTCGTGCATGATGGGAGTGGAATCGATCATGCCCTCAAGCTTGGTTGTCTGTGCCATATCTCCGAGTTGTTATTAGTTATTTGATTCAGTTTGTTCACTCTGCTCGGGAGCTTCGGCCGGAGCCTTGGGCTGCTGAGCCTTCGACATTTCAGTACGTTTCTGAACGAACTGTCCGAACTGGCTTATCTGGGGCAGGAACTGACCGGCTGTACGATAGAAATCGGGAGCCTGTTTCTGAGCATATTCGGCAATGGCGTTAGCGTTTTCGAAGTAGTAGTCGCCACGCTCAGCGAAGAATACGTTAACTTCGTCGGGAATGTTCTGGTCGATATTGTTTGTCTCAGCCTGGAACTCCGAGATAAGAGCCTCGGCACGTCCGTCCCAGTACTCGGCATACTGCTCCTGGAGTGCAGGTGCTGTAAGGAAGTACTGTTTGTTGGCCTGTACGGTAAAGAGAACAGCCTGAGCGATGAAGAGAAGCACAACGATAGAAGTCCACCAGCAGGCGATCTTCTTGAGACGGGGCAGCCATATGCTGCCGTTCCAGCCGATGGTCTGGAACATCGACCAGAAGCCGTGGTTCATGTGGAACCAGAGAGCAACGAAACCGATGATATAGACAACAGGAGTCCACCAGTTCTCGAAAGCGGCCTGAAGGAAGAGAGTGCCAAATTCGGGAGCTGCAGGCATGCCGGCCACCTGAGGAAGAGCAGTGAGCTCGTGCGACATGAGCTCCTGGAGCTGCATCTTAGCCCAGAACTGTACGAGGTGTACGATAAGGAATGCCACAACAACAATGCCGAGAACGAGCATGTTCTTCGAAGACCATTCAACACCGGGATAGTGGGCGTTGACAGCGTAGCGGTCGTTGCCACGGGCCTTGCGGTTCTGAACGGTAAGCCAGAGGGCATAGATGATGTGGATGATGAAGAGCAGCGCAAGACCGGCAGAAGCGATCAGGGCATACCAGTTAGCACCCAGGAACATGCAGATCTGATTGTAGGCTGCAGGCCACAGCAGGGCAACTGAGTTCATCAACACGTGAAAAGTTACAAATAGGACGAGGCAGACGCCGGTGACGGCCATCACGAACTTACGTCCTATAGATGAGCTTGTTAACCACATAAGATGATTGTTTTTTGATTGATGTATTAATTGTTTGTGTTTTTATGCTCGGTCGCGGCAAGCCCTCCTCAACAGAGAGTCCTCGCCAATTGTTTTGCAAATTTACGGAGTTTTGGCTATCTTAACAACTAATTGCATAAAAATTTCTTCATTTTAAGGGCGGATAATTAAGGTTCAGGGCATATATCGGTGCGTTTACAGTATATTCAGAGCAAGAGATCGCGTATTATGGCGTCAGACACAAGCCATGATGCTTCTTTTACCGCATAGCCTCTGGCGGTAGGCACAAGGTCGCCGCTCTCGATCCATGGTCCGGCCGCGCTTATAATCTCACGCTGCTGCCCGGCCGAAAAACGGGACAAATCAAGTCCTTCGGCAGTGCGCAGCGACACCATAATGCGGTCGTTCGCCCTGTCGCAGTCGTTTTCGTCATCGACCACGGCGGTCAGTCCGTCATTACGGATGTACATGCGCACATCGGACGGCACATAGCGCCTCACTCCCTCACAGTCAAACGAATGCGCTCCGGGACCAAGCCCGAGATAAGGAACTTCACGCCAATACGACGAATTATGGCGCGAGCGGTAAGAGGGAAGAGCGAAGTTGGATATCTCGTAATGCTCAAAACCTGCCTCGCGCGCCTGCCGGCAAAGAGCCGTGTACATCGCCACCGTGAGATCTTCGGAAGCCGGCACTACCCTGCCCTCCTGCAAGCGTCGCCACAGCAGAGTACCCTCCTCGTAGCTCAGGCTGTACGCCGACAGATGCGTTATGCCGGAGCCGATAAGCCGCCTCAGACTCGATGTGAAGGATTCGACAGTCTGTCCGGGCAAGCCGTATATAAGGTCTCCGCTGATATTGACAATGCCTTTCGAGGCCAGCATGGCGATAGCGTCGAGAGCCTGCCGGGCATCATGCCTGCGTCCGACAGCCCGGAGCTCATCGTCGCACAGCGACTGAACGCCAATACTTATACGGTTGACACCGGCGGCTAACCATGCGTCTATTTTCTCATCGGTCACATCGTCGGGGTTGACCTCTATGGTAAATTCTTTGATTCCTGCCTTGTCAAAAAAAGACGACAGCGCAGCGAACTGCTCCGGCGAAAGCAGCGATGGAGTACCGCCCCCGAAGTAGAGTGTATCTACAGTCCCGTCGCCGAGCTCGTGCCTTCTTGCCTCAAACTCACGGCCTACTGCCGCGATGTATCCGTCGGCCATGTCGCGGCGAGCGACGGAATAGAAATCACAGTAGGCGCACTTGGCCGTGCAGAAAGGTACGTGTACGTATATCCCGGCCATGATCAGAAAGCATTTTTCACGGCTATGGATATCGAGTCGGGGTCCGCCCCCTTTTCTTCCTTGCCGGCATCCATCAGCTCTATCAGCCTGTCGAGAGTTACCTGAGGAGTATCGTCGTGCGTCTCCTTGCGAGCCACAGCTTCGGGCTGCTGCTCTTCTTTTTCTATGAACAAGCCCGGGACACGGCCTGAAGAATGATAATGGCGTCGGTAATATGTCTCGTCGAGATTACTTTTTATCACACCTTTCGATGTGGACGAATGTATAAAGTCGCCCTTTCCTATATATATACCGACATGCCCCACTCTGCTGCCACCGACCTTAGTGGCAAAGAAAACGAGATCGCCCGGTACGAGGTCGCCCTGCTTGAGAGGCTCTACGAAGGCTTGCTGCGACCTGCTGTCGCGCGGCAGCTTTATGCCGGCGATATCCTCGAATATCTGCATCACGAGCCCGGAGCAGTCGGTACCGCTTCTGGCATGTCCGCCATATTTATACTTTGTACCGATCCATTTATGAGCTTCGGCCACGACTTTCGGCGCGACAGATTCTTTCTTTGTCTTTTTACCGGGACGCTTCTTCTCGGCGGTTTTCTTGCCAGTATCGGTCTTAGGCGCTTCATACTCCTTCAGCTCCGGGGCCGGTTTCACAGCTTCCTTGCGCGTACTGTGACAGCCGCCGGCCAAGAGGCCAAGCGCCAAGACTATAATCGGTATAAGCTTCGACAATCTCATATCAGGCTACAAAAATACGAATAAGTAGAGAGCAAAGCAAAAATATTTGCTATGCCGGTATATTAAACATATTTTTCGTAATTTCGCGACAAAGAAGACAAGAACATGATACTATTCCCTAATGCCAAAATAAATATAGGCCTGAGAGTGCTCCGCCGCCGCCCCGACGGTTATCACGATATCGAATCAATATTCGTGCCACTTCCCTGGTGCGACGTTCTCGAGATCGTAGAGTCGGAGAACGGACAAGGATCATTCAACATCATAGGCGAGGACATACTTCGCCTTGCCGATGACTCCGACAATCTCGCGATGAAAGCCGTACGTGCTCTCGAGAGCCATATAGGCCGGCCACTGCCGCCACTCGACATATACCTGAGCAAACGCATACCGACAGGAGCCGGACTCGGGGGCGGTTCGGCAGACGCCTCATTTACCATAAAAGGCATAAACGAGCTGCTCGGCCTTGGCCTTGACGACGCGACAATGGCCTCGATAGCGTCGAAAGTAGGCGCGGACTGCCCGTTCTTCATCTACAACCGCCCCATGCTCGTGAGAGGGACAGGCGATATAATGAGTGCGATCGAAGCCCCCGAACTCGACAAACTGTATGTTGTTGCCGCCAAAATCGCCGGCACAGAAGTCTCTACACGAGAGGCTTATGCCGGAGTAACGCCACGTGAGATGACGGAAGGCACAGACTTTGCCGAAGCGATCAGACAAGAGCCCGGGCAATGGACCGGTCTCGGCCTGACCAATGACTTCGAAGAATCGATATTCCCCCGTCAGCCATTGGTAAAGGAGCTCAAGGAGCGGCTTGCCGAGCCGTCGTGCGGCTGCGACTACTGCCTGATGAGCGGCTCGGGGTCGACAGTCTACGGCCTTTTCAGATCGGCAAGCGCAGCCGAAAACTGCGCCGCAGCGCTCCGCCAGACCTATCCAGGGGCTGACATTTTTTCCGGCAGGCTGTCATCACACCCTGTCGTCTGAACGTTAGGCAGCTCTTTTTTGTTATATTTTTAAAGCAAGGCCGGTTTTAACACACTTTGGCCGAGTTTTTGTATATTCAATTCTAAACTTCAACAGCATTATGAGTAAACATCACGATAAAAACGAGGAGCAGGCCAAAGCAGCCGGACAGCCCCAGGAGGAAACACCCGAAATAGAGGAAGTACTCGACACAGAGGAAAATGAAAGTCAAGCCGCCGAAGAGACGCTCGACGAAAACGCCAGACTACAGAATGAGCTCGACGCCGCACGCGCCGAAATAGAGAAGGAGAAGAAAGAATACCTTTTCCTGATGGCCGATTTCGACAACTACCGCAAACGCATGATGCGCGAAAAAAGCGAATTGCTCAAGAATGCCGGCGAACGCGTTCTCTCAGGCTTACTTCCCATAGTCGATGACTTCGAGCGCGGTCTTGCCGCCACCGCCAACGCCAGCGATGCCGATGCGATCCGTCAGGGCATGGATCTTATCTATCAGAAACTCGTAAAATATCTCGAGAGTCAGGGTGTGAAGGCAATGGATACCGACGGTGTAGATTTCGACGCGGATCTCCACGAAGCCATAGCGACTATCCCGGCACCCTCGCCCGAGCTCAAAGGCAAGGTACTCGACACTACACAGAAAGGCTACATGCTCAACGACAAGGTGCTCCGCCATGCAAAAGTAGCCGTAGGAGAATAATCATCGACCAGTTATGGAAAACAAACGCGACTACTACGAGGTGCTTGGCGTAGACAAAAACGCTACTCCCGACCAGATAAAAAAAGCCTATCGAAAGAAGGCGATACAATACCACCCGGACAAGAACCCGGGCAACAAGGAGGCCGAAGAGAAATTCAAAGAGGCCGCCGAGGCCTACGATGTGCTCTCGGATGAGAAAAAGCGCCAGCTCTACGACCAGTACGGCCACGCCATGGGCCAGCAGGGCTTCCCCGGCGGCGGAGGCGGCGGATTCTATTCGCAGGGCTTCGACATGAACGACTTCTTCAGCCGTCACGGCGACATCAACGACTTCTTCTCGAGTTTCTTCGGCGGAGGATTCGGCGGCGCCACAGGAGGCCGACGCTCGCCGCGTAAACGTCGCGGCGGCGATGTTCGCATCCGCATCAAGCTCACACTTGAAGAGATTGCCAAAGGCGTCAACAAGACCCTGCGAGTGCCGACATTCCTGGAGTGCCAGCACTGTCACGGCACGGGCGCCAAGGACGGTGTGGCCAAGGCCGCATGTCCGCAATGTCACGGCACAGGCCGCGTGGTAGTGACGCAGAACACCCCCTTCGGCCCCATGCAGTCGGAGAGCGTGTGCGAGCGCTGCGACGGCACGGGCCAGATAATTACCGAGCAGTGCACATACTGCCACGGCCAAGGCGTGGAGCGTCGCGAGCAGGAGGTAAGTTTCTCGATACCTGCCGGCGCAGTCGAAGGCCAGACTTTCGCCCTTCGCGGCAAGGGCAACTACCCCAAGGGCGGCGGCGTACCCGGCGACCTTCTTGTAGTGATAGAAGAAATCAAGCATCCCGAACTTATCCGCGACGGTGCGGATGTGATATACAATCTGATGCTCGACATACCTACCGCCACCCTCGGCGGCTCGGTAGAGATACCGACGATCACGGGCCGCGCACGAATAAACATACCGGCCGGCACACAGCCCGGCAAGGTGCTGCGCCTGCGCGGCAAAGGCCTGCCCGATCAGGAGAAGGGCGGCACAGGCGACGAGCTGATCAATATCATGGTATATATCCCAGAAAAGCTTACCGACGCGCAGAAGGCCAACTTCGAGGCGCTCAAGGGTCAGCCCAACATCACTCCCTCGCTGGCCGACAGCACACGAATCTTCTCGAAGCTGAAACACATATTCGACTAAGACGCATACAACAGAGCATAAAAAAAGCTGAGCTCCGCGAGGGCCCAGCATTTTTTATGTGTCTTCTAAGAGTATGCGAGCTCAGAACTTGAAGCCGGTAGAAATAACAATGTTGTTATACTTGTCGGTAACCTTGGCCGAAGGGCTCTGATGCCAGTCGTTGCCTGTTCCGAAGGGAGTATAGGCATGGAACTGAGCGCTCTGACTGGTGTGCTGATAAGCAATGTCGGCATACCATGATTTGTAGCGGTAGCCCAGACCGAGAGTTATGTTCTGTACATCGTTGTCGAAACGATAAGAAGGATCGGTGCCGGCCGTGGAGATGTACATGTTGCCGTCCGATGCTTCCTTGCGCACGTTGCCGCTCTGATAGTTGTAGCCGGCTCTCACGCTCCAGTTGCGGTTGATACGGTACTCTGCGCCCACACGGATTATGTTGGCCGCGCGGAAGTAGTTCTTGACGTCCTCGTTGGCATAAGTATTGTCGGTAAAACCGCCGCCGTAGTTATAGTCGCCACCGAAGTAGCTCTGCTGTTTGAGTTTCATAGCGTCGTATGCCACACGCTCATAGTCAAGGCTTATTATCGCCTTGGGCCCAACGACAAGCGAAGCACCGATCATGAAGCGCCACGGTGTGGTAAGGCGCGAGTCGTAGTTGTTGTCGGGAGTAGAGAAGTCGCCTTCGTTTGTAGGATTGTCGCCTACGGCATCATCGGCGAGGAACTCGTAGTCGGTCTGCGCATATGTGGTGTGAGTGAGACGGAGCCATGTGGGAGTATGCACGGCGAGACCTATGCGGAGCATCTCGATAGGACGGAAAATCACACCGAGCTTGAGGTTTGCGCCCGAACCGCTGATCTGCTGCCAGTTGTAGAGGTTGAAGTTAGCCTTGCCTGACGAAAGAGATTCGGTCTGATGGTTGTATACCAAAGCATTGTCCATACTCTCGCTGTAGTTGACCTCGCGGCGGTAGTCCATGTCGACAATACCGATGCCAAGACCCCAGAAGAAAATGTCGCTCACATTACCGGCGAAATCGATGTTGTATTCGTCGCTGTAGCCACGCTCACGCACATTCGAGAGGGCGTCGCCCTTGGTTCCATTCTGGAAAAGGCCTCTGTACTCTTCCTGGTTTGCGCCGGGATTGCTGATCATAAACGAATTATAGGCAAGTATGGAGAGCCAGTCGTTGGAGGTGTCGAAATAGGGATCGAACTTCTCTTCTACGATAAGGTCGGATGATGGAATGCCATTCGTGTATGATGCGATATAGTTGGTAAGAGACGTTGATGTGGGAAGGTTGTAAGCCGATGTCAGGCGATCGAATGAAGCGAGGCGGTTGTAGCTGACACCCCACTGGAACGAACGCATGATACCGTTGAGATTAATCACTCCGACATATCCGAAGTTATCGAACCTCAGCTTTGTCTCGCTGTTGCTGTTGGTTCGATCGGAAGTCGCTGTCTTATAATTGCGCATCGAGATGTCGAAAGTCAAGCCGATGTCGCTGTGCCTGTAAAGGCCGAGGCCGGCAGGGTTCTGAGTCATACAGCTGATATCGCTGCCTAAAGATGTAAACGCACCGCCCATACCCACAAAACGCGCGGTGCCGCGCAACTGAGTAGGCGTGATGTTGTAAGCATCAATTGCAGACTGCGCCGAAACGGCAGCAGCCGAGCCCAATGCCATAGCCAGGACAAGTATTTTACGTGTGGTCATAAAAAAGTCAGTTGAATGTGAAAAAGAGATACCCGGGCGCTCGGTCGAAACGAAAGCCCGGGCTTATAAGTTAGATTAACGTCTGCGACCGCCGCCGTAGCTGCCGCCACCGCCACCACGCGATGAACCGCCACCATAGCTGCCGCCACCACCACGGTAGGAACTGCCGCCACCGCTGTTGCCACGGTAAGAGCTACCTGATGAGCGGTTTGTCGAACCTGAGTTGCGATAGTTGCTGCCCGACGAATTAGAGTTGGACGAGTTGCTGCGGCGATAAGAGTTTCTGTTGTCGTTGCTGCCACCCTGATTGCTTGTGCCGTAACGGTTTGAGTTGCCGCGACGGTTGTTGGGAGTGGAATACTCGTTCTTATTGCCGTTGTTCGAAGGACGATAACCGGCCTGATTCATATTGCTTGAAGCATTGCCGGGCCGACGTATGATATTGCCGGGACGGTCATAATCCCACGAATTGCCTGACGAGGGACGACGAGTCGTAGCGCTGCCATTGGGACGGCGCGGACGAGCTCCGCCTGCCGAGTTGGCCCAGTTGCCACCGCCGGGACGTCCGGGGTTGACGCCGGGTCCATGTCCGGGATGCCATCCGGGACCGTGACCGGGATGCCAGCCGTGACCGGGGTGCCAGCCGTGGTTCCAGCCCCATCCCCAGCTCCAGTTCCATGAAGGACCCCATGAGGGACCCCATACCCATGAAGAACCCCAGCCCCAGGAGGGACCCCATCCCCAGGAGATGTCGAACCAGGGATCAAAGCCCCAGCCGAATGACCAGTAAGGACGGTATGCAGGCCAGTTCCAGGAATAATAAGGCCATGAGTTCCAGCCCCAGACATTCCATGGATTGTAGTTCCATGAATAAGAGGCAGGCTCGATACTGTTGATCACATATACATTAATATCCTGCTGAGAAGGAGTGGAATAGTAATAGTCGATCAGTGCAGTATCTCCGCTGTTTGTCACTATATCGGGGTTGTGATAACGCTCGATACGACGGGTATAGTTGAAATCGGTCTGCTCGTCGGCGGAAGAAGCCTTTGAAACAGAACCGGACGAGGTACGGCGGTTGTATGCGTCGACATCCATCTGAAGAGGTCGAGAGGCGGAAGATGAATATTTATCGGCCGACTCGTAGTCGTCGTAGTAAAGTCGCGAATTTTGCTCCGCAGGAGCTTTCTGAGCTTCCCGGGCGCGACGACGCTGGAGCTCCTCAGCCTTCTTCTGCTGCTCTTTCGCAGCTTTGGAGGGCGAGTAATACAGATCATCGTCATAGTCCTGAGCGACAGCTGCAAAGGTAGCGGTCATGCTCAGAAAGAGAGTAAGGGCGAAGGTGATCTTTTTCATTTTTGCGTATTGTTATAAAATTCTTTACCTATTAGACGCGCGAAGGGTCGCACGGTTTAATCTTTGCATTGGCAAATATACGCTATTTTACCGATACTTCGCACTAAATGCGACATTTTTAACAAATTTCTATACCTTGAGTCGAAAAACTACGCCGGATGGAGACCATAGTCGTCCACCCGGCGTTGCCCTTTCGGGTGAATCACAGGTCAGGAGCAATAGTTACTTTTCGTCGATGGGTCTCATCTCGTAAGAGGCGATAGCGATAGTAAATCCCCAGTAGATAAAGGCTATCGAAGTGAGGAATGATACCATGAGCATGTTGCTGACCCAGCCGGCCTCAAGGAAGAAGAAACCGATAAGGCAAAGGAGTATGCCGTTGACGATTCCGAGCCACCAGTATTTGGACCGACGCCCGGCGGCAGCGCCAATAAAGGCCTCGAGTCCCCAGAAAATGAATATGATAGCGAGGAAATAGGGGAAAACGGCTTCGGACAGAATGATACTGCGCACGAGCATGAAGCCGATAAACATATCGATCATGCCGCCGACAATCCACCATCCCCATCCTCTGGCACGGTCGGGCCCTGCGGCGACGCAAAGCTGTACGATACCGGCAAGGACAAGGAGCCAGCCGAAAATCTGAGAAGCCACGGCATAGCCGGCTTCAGGCCAGAACCAATAGGCAAAGCCGCCGAGAACGAGCAGAATGCCTACCAGAAGGACTACCCACCAAAGGCGGGTCTGCCCAAGATAATTCACATTGACAGGTTTCATAATTAGTAATAGTTAAGAATGTTGTTGAATGTTATTTTATGACTTTATAACAATCAACGACAGCAATTAGTTGCAGTCAATGTGGATAATTATCCGGGATGGAGCCGGCTGCCGATATCAGTCTACAGCTTTCATTATGGTTTCGGCCCAGAAATCGCCGAGACGCACAGCTCCGGCGGCATTTGGATGAAGATAGAAGACACCGGCATTGCCGTCCTCGGGAGTAAGATACTCTATCTTGTCCTTGAAGAAGTCGAAGGCCGCGGTGGATCCGAGGGTAAGATTCTTGTCCGCATACTCACAGCCCAGGCGTTCGAGCATAGGGAAGTATGATTTGAGACGGTCGAGACCGGCCTTGAGGTAGACCGCTCCGTTGTATGTGTTAGGGCTATACCATATGGGGTACTGCAGCACTATACGGCAGCCGGGAAATGAAGCCGACAGGTCGTCGATTATAACCTTAAGATTTGTATAATACTGCTGAGGAAGGACGGGCGAGCCCAAGGGGCCGGAGCAGGCGCTGTCGTTGGTGCCGAGACTTATCTGGAATATCAGGCTGCCCTTGTGGCGCGACATAAGGTCCCGGGCAGCGGCAACGGCATTGTTGTAGAGCGTAGCCGTGGCCGGCAGGAAGTCGACTGTCGTAGCGCCGCACACGCCGCAGTTGGCGAAATCGATATCGTCGAGACCTTTTGCCTTGAGCGCTTCTACCGACCGGTTTGCCGCCGACTCGTCCTGTCCGGCCAGCGTGGCGCCGAATGTGATACTGTTGCCGATAAAGACTATATTGATTGGTTCTGAGGCTTTTATGCCGAGGATGCAAGCCATGTGGATAAGGATGGTAAAGATAAGGATTCGCATGTCGTTAATTTTTAGCACAAAAGTAAGGACATTACATAAGAAAAACAATACTCACGCTCGGCAAAGCAAATTTATTTGCTTTGCTCTCGACTAATTCGTATTTTTGGCCATTGCCTTAAATACTCACGCTCGGCAAAGCAAATTTATTTGCTTTGCTCTCGACTAATTCGTATTTTTGCACCCGTAAATATAAATCTGACAATGAAAAACCTCGTACTCAGAAGTGTCAGCGGCGTTGTATATGTCGCGCTGATAGTAGGAGCCCTTATCGGTGGTCTGGTATGGTCTACCGCCTTATTCTCGATATTCTGTGTATTAGCGATGCTTGAGTTTCAACGCATTACCATGGGCCCTACGGTCAATTGTGCCGATGTGGCCTCACGGGCTGTAGATATAATCGTCGCCCTTGCGATGTGTAACGTCGTCTATCTCCTCGATATGCCTACGCCCATCGCAATGCTTGCATTGTGCATTGCCTTCGGATACGGTGCAGTACGCTTTACAATAGCACTTTACAACAAACGCGACAGCAGTCTGGCCGATACAGCCTGGTCGGCGCTGTCGATGCTTTATATCGCCGCCCCTCTCATGATGCTCGGTCTGCTGTGCAGCGAGCAGGACGGCTGGAAGATGATACTTGCCATGTTTGTCATGATCTGGCTCAACGATACGGGCGCCTATTGCGTAGGCTCGCTTTGCGGACGGCACCGGCTGTTTCCCCGTCTGTCGCCCAAGAAGTCGTGGGAAGGCTTTTTCGGCGGTCTGGCATTCTGCCTTGCAGCCGGCGTGGGAGCCTTCTATATAATAGGAGAGCCATTCACAATATATGAATGGCTCGGATTCGGAGCGATGGTGTGTGTGCTTTCTACGTGGGGCGACCTGTTCGAGTCGCTGATAAAACGCACCAACCATATCAAGGACAGCGGCAACATCATCCCCGGTCACGGTGGAATCCTCGACCGCATAGACTCGATGCTATTCGTATCTGTCGGTGTTTTCCTTGTACTCTTCTGCGTGGATATGTTATAGTATCCTGTGACGGCGAGCGCAATGACGTCCGCACACATGACCGCCTACAAAAGCGGCAAGCACCATAGCGCCAAGACCGGCGATCAGTATATGGTGTATTTTCTCGCGACGCTCGCGGTGTTCGAGTTCATGTTCTACTTTCTGCAGCATTTCTACCTCACGCTGCTCGGAGTTCTTTATAAGTGCCATAGTCTAATATGTTTTGTTAAGTACTTTATGTAGAACAAAGCTATACAGACAATGGTTCAAGAAAAATTCCTCGCCGAGCATGTGCTGTCGGCGAGGAATGTGGGGTTTCAGATGCTTATTCCTGTTCTTGTTTCGGTTCTTGCGTCGGGGCTTCGGCCTTAGGCTTCGGTCTGCGACGACGCCGGCGTGGCTTGCGAGCTGCAACAGCTTCGGCGGTGTCGGTGTCGGCAGTGTCGGCTTCGGCGCTTTCTTCGGCGTCGCTCTGAACCTCGACCGGAGCCGGGAGCAGCTGCACGGGAGCTTCTGCAATGACAGGCAATACAGATTTGTTTTCAGGCTCTGCCGGAGCGGACGTTTTGACGGGCTCTGCCGGAGCGGACGGCTCGGTCGCGTCCGGAGTTTCGGGCTTGACAGGCTCTACCGGGGTAGCCGGAGCTGTCGGAGCGGCTTTTGGCTTGGGCTGTTTTTTAGGCTGCTTGGGCTGCTGTGCTTTCGCAGCAGGCTTAGCCTGTGGCTTCGGGGCTTCGGCCTCGGTATTCTCCTCGTCGTCGCCGCCACGCTTGCGCGCTTTTGTATCTTTCTTGCTCTTTGAGCTCTCTCCGCTGTCTTTTTCTTCGATAAGATGAAATTCGTTGCGGTCCTTGTCTACGACACGATACTGCAGATAAGCCAGTGATTCGTCGGGCAATATCTTGAAGCATCGGCCGAGCGCACGGCGCCATTTGCCGTAAAGGCTTCCGAATATACCCTTCTTGATATACGCATCGACATAAGGATGGACGTACATGATGAAATCGCGCTTTCCGAGCGTTTCGACCATATACTGCAGTTTCTCATAGAGGGTGTCGGTAAACAATATAGATGGCTGTACCTCGCCTTTGCCGAGGCACGACGGGCACTGCTCGGACACATGTATGTCGAGTACGGGCCGGACGCGCTGACGGGTAATCTGCATAAGACCGAACTTACTAAGAGGCAGTATGTTGTGGCGCGCACGGTCGTTAGCCATTATTTCGCGCATATGGTCGAAGAGCTGCTGGCGGTGTTCGGCCTTGGCCATGTCGATGAAGTCGACCACAATTATACCGCCCATATCGCGCAACCTGAGCTGACGCGCAATTTCGTCGGCCGCTCTGAGGTTGACCTCGAGGGCGTTGCTTTCCTGGTCGTTTGAAGCCTTCGCTCTGTTGCCCGAGTTAACGTCTATCACATGCAGTGCCTCGGTGTGCTCGATTATGATATAAGCGCCCGACTTGAAGGAAACCGTCTTGCCGAAGGACGATTTGATCTGTCTTGTGATACCGAAGAAATCGAAAATCGGGGTGTCCTTTTCGTATAGCTTGACTATCTCCTTGCGGTCAGGGGCAATGAGGCTGACGTACTTGAGGATCTGCTGGTAGATCTCGGGGTCGTTGACGTATATGCTTTCGAAAGAAGGGCTGAACACATCGCGCAGCATGCCCACAACGCGGTTTTCTTCTTCGAAAACCAAGGAAGGAGCAGTAGAGCGCTGGGCTTTGCGACAGGCGTCCTCGAAAGACTGCAACAGGGATCGCAGCTCGGCATCGAGCTCGGCGCTTTTTTTGCCTTCGGCCGAGGTGCGTACTATCACACCGAAGTTACGGGGCTTTATAAACTCTATAAGCTGGCGCAGACGTATCTTCTCTTCCGACGACTTGATCTTCTGCGAGATAGAGATTTTGTCGCTGAAAGGAGTGAGCACCAGGTATCGGCCGGTAAAAGATATCTCGGTAGTCAGGCGCGGACCTTTCGACGAAATAGGCTCTTTTACGATCTGAACGAGGAGCTCCTGTCCTGAAGTGAGAGTCGAAGCCACCGAGCCGTGTTTGTCAATATCAGGCAGAATGCTCATCTTAGGCAACTGCGGCAGGTGTTTCCTGTCGGCCATCAGCTGATTGAGGAACTGGCTGTAAGTCGCGAAATGAGGGCCTAAATCGAGATAATGAAGGAATGCATCTTTTTCATACCCCACATTGACGAAGGCGGCGTTGAGACCCGGCATCAGTTTCTTGACTTTTGCAAGGTATATGTCGCCTACTGCATACGCGATATTCCGGGCTTCTTTCTGGAGCGAGACGAGACGTCCGTCCTCAAGAAGCGCGATCGAAAATTCGCTTGCCTGCACGTCGACAATTAATTCACTTTTCATCAAAGTCGGGGATTAAAAAAATTGTAATGTGACCGTTGGTCAAAGGTCTCAATAATCATAAATAACAAAGAACAAATCTTCCTGCTGCGGTCGACCCGTAAGCCTCCGCAGCGGTGAGGTTTGCTCTTGTTCGGATTTCAGTCACGAGTGTGATTCGCTAAGAAGGCCGTCTCCTAAGGCATGAAGCACCAGAACATCACTGCGAGTGCAAGAGCCGACGACGGCATAGAGTAGATATACCGTGGAGTGATAAGCTCCACGGCATCAAGCGACTATATTATTTCTTCTTATGACGATTCTTTCTCAGACGTTTTTTACGCTTGTGCGTAGCCATCTTGTGGCCTTTTCTCTTTTTTCCGCTGGGCATTTCAGTAACGCTTTATGGGGTTAATAAATATTTTGGATTTCAGTGTAAGCCGAACCGGTCCTTACAATGGACAGGCCGATACCGAATTATCAACGATATCCGGATGTTTAGTTTGCGTTCTTGACATCATCCATAAATACGCGAGCAGGCTTGAATGCGGGGATTTTGTGCTCGGGGATAATGATGGTAGTCTTTTTGCTGATGTTGCGAGCTGTCTTTTCGCTACGAGTCTTTACGATAAAGCTACCGAAACCACGAAGGTAAACGTTTTCACCGTGAGACAGTGAATCTTTAACTACTTCCATGAATCGTTCTACAGTTGTCAGAACGAGAGCTTTGTCAAGGCCAGTGCTCTTGGCGATCTCGTTGACGATGTCGGCTTTTGTCATTTTTTAAATGTATTTTATTCGATTGGTAATGAATTTTTATACAGCTACGGAGAGTCACTCCGAGGCTATCTCCGTTTTGCGGTGCAAATATCGTGATTTTTCTTGAAACAAACACAATTTTCGAGCTCAAAAACACATTTTTTTGCCATATTCTTGTGAATATGTGGCTTTTTCGCGTTTTTGAGCCCGAAAAAAGTATGTCGGCCGTAATGTACGGAACAAAGGGAGGAAGCAAGGCTACGACGCTGCGGCGCTGTGATCGTCAGCTTTCTCCTCTACAAGAGTTTGGGTGTTTTTCTTTACCGCCGAGTGGTTCGCCTGCCCGATAATGGAGCCTTCGATGATGGTAAAGAGACCGAACACTACAAAGGATATGCCGATAAAAGTCATGTCGTAAGTCTCGCCGGGGGTATCGGGCTTGCGGATGAAAATATATATGGCCGCTGCGATAAGGGCCGCCGGGACAAGGAAGAACCAGTTGGAAAGCCGTACCGGCCTCGACCCGAACAGAAGCAGGAAAAGCTGAAACAAGGCAGCAAAGAGAAGCATCACAGCAAACACGAAGCCAATCAGAGCAACAAAAGCCTTGCTGAATATCAGCATCGCGAGACCGAGCACTACGGCAGCCGCACTCGCAATCCACCCGAAAGCCG
The DNA here is from genome assembly GCA_017620635.1 of Muribaculaceae bacterium. GTDB lineage: Bacteria > Bacteroidota > Bacteroidia > Bacteroidales > Muribaculaceae > CAG-873. Next base: position 34,164 of record JAGAUV010000033.1, read on the forward strand.
TGCCGAATGCGCCTATCCGCGAGCGTCCGCGAGAGTCGCGCGAGCCCAGAAAGACTGTCATGTTGAGAACACCGGCGACAACAAACAGTATACCGGCAGAGATCACGATGCCACCGTTAGCGAGCTGCACACGGAATATCAGCATCAACACACCTACGATCAGCGCTATAGCGCCGGTAATTATCAGATTTCGTCCTTTCATAATGTATCAAAGCTCAAATGTTACATACTTTATAACAATTAAAATGTGTAAATCGGCTCGGTAAAGCGAAAAATTTTATAATTTTGCACTATAAAACAAAACACTCAATGCACAACAGCACCCCCACTCCCCCTCCAGCCAGTATTGCGACACGTGCGGCCGAAAACGGCTTAGTGATATCCGGCTGTATATTAGCGTTACTGCTTCTGAGCGGCATATCGGTAGCCTTCCCGGCCGCCGGCTTTCTCATATGGCTCGGCAGCATGGCCATGCCTGTAGTGCTGTACAAGCTTCTGGCACGCAGCCACCGCCGCGAGCAATGCAGCCTCGGCTTTGCCGAGATATGGGCCGAAGGCATAGCGTCGTTTTTCCTCGGCACACTTGTGCCTGCGCTCGCCGTGTATCTGCTGCTTAAATATGCCTACCCCGATTTCATAGCGAATCAGGTCGACAGCACAATAGAGTACTTCAGGTCTATGGGCAATGCCCAGGGCGACCAATGGGTAAAAACACTCAGCGACATACAGGCCCGATCGGCCCTGCCTACGGCAGCAGATGTGGCCGCCAACATAATATCGTTCAATATCGTTGTAGGCACTACATTGTCGCTCCTCGTCACACCTTTTGTAAAGCTGCGTAACCGCTGTGCGAGCTGCGCTACGAATCATAAATAAGCGGACAATGGATATATCAGTCGTCATACCATTATACAATGAAGAGGAATCTCTGCCCGAGCTTTACTCGTGGATAGAGAGCGTCATGGCCGCCCACGGGTTCAGCTATGAAGTGATATTCGTTGATGACGGCTCTACCGACGGTTCATGGAAAGTAATCGAGAAGCTGTCGGCAGAGCATCCGTCGCATGTCCGCGGAACATCTTTCCGCCGCAACTACGGCAAATCGCCGGCCCTCAACACAGGCTTCAAAATGACTCGAGGCGAGGTTGTGATAACGATGGACGCCGACCTGCAGGACAGCCCCGACGAGATACCCGAGCTTTACCGTATGATACACGACGAGGGCCTCGACCTCGTGTCGGGCTACA
>JAGAUV010000034.1 GCA_017620635.1 Muribaculaceae bacterium
AAAATCTTAAAGTTGAAGGCAAAAAGGTTCTCGTCGTTTTGTCAGCCAAAAATAATAACGTATATTTGTCGATGCGAAATGTGCCCGACGCCCGTATCATGACAGCGTCGGACATCAACGCATATGCTGTGCTCAATACCGAAACGCTGCTTCTCTCAGAGGCCAGCGTTGAAGTCATAAACAAACTCTAACGCTCCACCGCAACAAGATATGGATATCTCGATCAAACCAATCATCACCGAAAGGGCAACCAAGCTTTCAGAAAAGCGTAATTGCTATACTTTCCGCGTGTCGCCCGAGGCCAACAAATACCAGATCAAATCTCTGGTCGAACAGCTCTACGGCGTTAAGGTGGAAAGCGTAAACACGGCCGTTGTCCGCGGCAAAAACAAATCGCGCTGGACAAAAAGCGGTCTCCTTCGCGGCAAGACTGCCTCGTGGAAGAAAGCTTTCGTTACAGTTGCCGAGGGCCAGTCCATCGAATTCTTTAGCAACATCTAATAGCAATGGCAGTAAGAAAATTCAAGCCCACAACTCCTGGGCAGCGTCACAAAGTTATCGGTGTGTTTAAAGGTGTTATAACTGCCACCACACCGGAAAAATCTCTTACCGTCGGAAAGTGTGCCACAGGTGGCCGTAACAACGAAGGCCACCTGGCCAACCGCTACATGGGCGGTGGCCACAAGCGCAAATACCGCATCATCGACTTTAAGAGAAATCGCGACGGTATCCCCGCAGTAGTAAAAAGCATCGAATACGACCCCAACCGTTCGGCACGTATCGCTCTTCTCTACTACGTGGACGGTGCTAAGGCTTACATCATCGCCCCCAACGGCCTTGAGGTAGGCACGACTGTGGTAAGTGGCCCCGAAGCCGCTCCCGAAGTCGGAAACGCACTCCCCTTGAGCAAAATACCCGTAGGTACGCTCATCCACTGTATCGAACTTCGTCCCGGTCAGGGAGCTTTCATGGCTCGCTCGGCCGGCACTTTCGCCCAGCTCATATCGCGCGAAGGCAACTATGCCATCATCAAATTACCCTCAGGCGAGACACGCAAGATCCTTGCTGAATGCAAGGCTACTATCGGCGTGGTCGGCAACAGCGAGCACAGCCTCGAGCGCTCCGGCAAGGCCGGCCGTTCACGCTGGCTCGGCAAGCGCCCCCACAACCGTGGCGTTGTCATGAACCCTGTCGATCACCCCATGGGTGGTGGTGAAGGCCGTGCTTCCGGTGGTCATCCCCGTTCGCGCAAGGGCCTCTACAGCAAGGGTCTCAAGACTCGCACGCCCAAGAAACTCTCGAACAAGTATATTATCGAGAGAAGAAAGAAAAAATAATCCTGATAATTAAGCAAATATGAGCCGTTCATTAAAAAAAGGTCCCTTCATCAGCGTTAAGCTCGAGAAGAAAGTGGCCGATATGGAAGCTTCCGGCAAGAAAAACGTCATCAAGACCTGGAGCCGCGCTTCCATGATAGCCCCCGAATTCGTCGGTCATACTTTCGCTGTTCATAACGGTAACAAATTCATTCCCGTATATGTAACCGAAAATATGGTAGGCCACAAGCTTGGCGAATTTGCCCCCACCCGCACATTCCGCGGCCACGCAGGCAACAAGAAAAAATAAGGGACTGACACTCAATAATCATCGAATATAAAGACGAATAAATACAATGGGTGAAAGAAAAAGAATATCAGCCAACCAGCGCAAGGACGAGCAGCGCAACATAGCTTTCGCAAAGTTGCTCAACGTACCCACCTCGCCCCGTAAGATGCGCCTGGTAGCCGACATGGTACGTGGCCAGGAAGTTGGCCGCGCTCTTGGCATCCTGCACTTCTCCAACAAAGAAGCCGCACAGCGCCTTGAGAAACTCGTCCGCAGCGCCGTCGCCAACTGGGAACAGAAGAACGAGCGCAAGGCCGATGCCGGCGAACTCTATATCAGCACTATCTACGTTAACTGCGCCCCCATGCTCAAGCGTCTCCGCACAGCACCCCAGGGCCGCGGCTACCGTATCCGCAAACGTTCGAACCATGTAACCGTGGTTGTCGACACAATCGCTAACAAAAATACCGAGGCATAAAAATGGGACAGAAAGTTAATCCTATAAGCAACCGCCTGGGCGTTATCCGCGGCTGGGACTCCAACTGGTCGGAAAAAGGCAAATACCCCGACAATATACTTGAAGACTACAAGCTCCGCGAATACCTCAACGTACGCCTGGCCAACAGCAGCGTCTCGCGTATCGTTATCGAGCGTACGCTCAAGCTCATCACTATCACCGTGTGCACTTCGCGCCCCGGCAAGATCATCGGCCCCGGCGGACAGGAAGTGGAGAAGCTCAAAGAAGAGCTCAAGAAAATTACCGACAAGGACGTACAGATCAACATCTACGAGGTTAAGCGTCCCGAACTCGACGCCGAGATCGTGGCTGCAAACATCGCCCGTCAGATCGAAGGCAAGGTAGCATACCGCCGCGCTGTAAAGCAGGCCGTGGCTGCCACAATGCGTGCCGGTGCCGAAGGCATCAAGATTCAGGTTTCAGGCCGTCTCAACGGCGCCGAAATGGCTCGCAGCGAAATGTTCAAGGAAGGCCGTACTCCCCTTCACACTCTTCGCGCCGATATCGACTACGCTCTTGTAGAAGCTCACACCAAAGTAGGTGTAGTAGGCGTTAAAGTTTGGATCTGCCGTGGTGAGGTTTACGGTAAGCGTGATCTCGCCCCCTCATTCACCGCTACTAAAAACGAAGGTCGCAGCAATGCCGGCAAAGGCCGTGAGCGTCGCGGCGGTTTCCGTTCGTCCAAAAACAACCGTTAAACCACCCCGAAAGCTTAAACAACAATGTTACAGCCTAAGAAAACCAAATTCCGCCGCTCTCAGAAAGGCCGCATGAAAGGTAATGCCATGCGTGGCAATACTCTGGCCTTCGGCTCGTTTGGCATCAAGACCCTCGAATCCAAATGGATCACAGGCCGCCAGATCGAAGCCGCACGTATCGCGGTGACACGTTATATGCAGCGTCAGGGTCAGATCTGGATCCGCATCTTCCCCGACAAACCTATCACTAAGAAACCTGCCGAAGTCCGCATGGGTAAAGGTAAAGGTAACCCCGAAGGTTTCGTTGCGCCAGTTACTCCCGGCCGCATCATCATCGAAGTCGAAGGCGTAAGCTACGACATCGCTAAGGAAGCACTCCGTCTGGCTGCCCAGAAGCTTCCCGTCACGACCAAATTTGTCGTTAGCCGCGACTACGATCCCTCTCAAAACGTGTAATAAGCTATGAAGAAAGAAGAAATCCGCGAAATGGCTACCGCTGACCTCAACGAGCGTCTGGCACAGATGGAGAAAGAATATCTCCAGGCTCGCATGAATCACGCTGTCAGCCCTCTGGACAACCCCGCCCAGCTTACCGCCGACCGCCGCATGATAGCACGCGTTAAGACCGAGCTCCGCATGCGCGAACTTAAAAACAAATAAGCCAAGCGAACAATGGAAGAAAAACGCAATCTGCGCAAAGAGCGCATCGGCGTCGTTTCGAGCAACAAAGGTGACAAGACTATCACTGTTACCGTGCGCTGGAAAGAGAAACACCCGATCTACGGTAAATTCGTCAACAAGAGCAAGAAATACCATGCTCACGACGAAAACAACGAGTGCTCCGTGGGCGATACCGTACGCCTGATGGAGACACGTCCCCTCAGCAAGACAAAACGCTGGAGATTAGTAGAAATCATCGAAAAAGTTAAGTAACAATGATACAGACAGAATCACGTCTTACTGTAGCCGACAACTCGGGAGCCAAAGAAGTACTGTGCATACACGTACTCGGCGGCACCGACCGTCGCTATGCTTCGGTGGGCGACATCATCGTGGTGTCGGTCAAGAGCGCACTCCCCGGCGCTGACGTCAAGAAAGGAACTGTGTCGCGTGCCATGGTCGTACGCACCAAGAAAGAGGTGCGCCGTCCCGACGGTTCATACATCCGTTTCGACGACAACGCATGCGTTCTCCTCAAGAACGACGGCGAGCTCCGCGGTACCCGTATCTTCGGCCCGGTGGCTCGCGAACTCCGCGCTAAAAACATGAAAATTGTTTCACTCGCACCCGAGGTGCTCTAATCAATATCACCAATGAGCAAGATTTATATCCGCAAGGGCGACACCGTATGTGTTCTCGCCGGCGAGGACAAAGGCAAGACAGGCCGCGTGCTCGAGGTGCAGCGCACCAAAGGCCGTGCCATCGTCGAGGGCATCAACATGGTTACCAAGGCAACCAAGCCCACTGCACAGTATCCCCAGGGTGGCCTGGTAAAGAAAGAAGCCCCCATCCACATCTCCAACCTCAACCTCGTCGATCCCAAGACCGGCAAGCCCACTCGCATCGCCATCAAGCGTGTCGACGGCAAGGTTGTTCGTATTTCTAAAAAATCCAATCAGGAAATATAATAATGACCACATCACTGCAAAAAGACTACAAGGAACGTATCGTTCCGGCTTTGGAGAGTGAGTTTAACTACTCCACCGTGATGCAGGTGCCCCGCCTTGAGAAGATCGTGATCAATCAGGGCATCGGCGCCGCCACCCAGGACAAGAAGCTCATCGAGACCGCCATTGCAGAGCTTACAGCAATCACAGGCCAGAAGGCTGTCGCAACACTCTCGCGCAAGGATATCTCGAACTTCAAGCTGCGTAAAAAAATGCCTGTAGGCGTACGCGTCACTCTCCGTCGCGAGAAGATGTACGAATTCCTCGAGCGTCTGATCCGCGTGGCTCTGCCCCGTATCCGCGACTTCAAAGGTATCGAAGGCAAGCTCGACGGCCGCGGTAACTACACCCTGGGCATCACAGAGCAGATCATCTTCCCCGAGATCAACATCGACAACATCAACAAACTCATGGGTATGAACATCACATTCGTGACTACAGCCCAGAGCGACGAAGAAGGTTACGCACTGCTCAAAGCATTCGGCCTCCCCTTCAAGAACGCTAAAAATAACTGATACTCAGTATGGCTAAAGAATCAATGAAAGCCCGCGAGGTAAAGCGTGCGCGTCTGGCAGCAAAATATGCCGAGCGTCGCGCCGCCCTCAAGAAGATCATCAACGCAGCTCACGAAGCCGACGAAGAGAAGCGCGCCGCCGCTTACGAAGCCGCACAGCAGCTGCAGCGTCTTCCCAAGAACTCCTCGCCTATCCGCAAGCACAACCGCTGCTCGATCACAGGCCGTCCCAAAGGCTTCATGCGTGCATTCGGCATCTCGCGTATACAGTTCCGCGAAATGGCATCGGCTGGTCTGCTTCCCGGCGTTAAGAAAGCAAGCTGGTAATATCCGGCAACCCTTACCGGGTACCTCCGCTATCGGCCGGGTGCCGACATTCGGAGAGCCCCACAAAACAGAGATTTAAATATTGTTGGGCAATACGGCTCAATCAATTTAAAACAAACAAAAATGACAGATCCTATAGCAGATTATCTCACAAGATTGAGGAACGCTATCAAAGCCAACCACCGTGTGGTTGAAGTGCCGGCCTCAAACTTGAAAAAAGAGATTACCAAAATCCTCTTCGAGCAGGGCTATATCCTCAACTACAAGTTCGAAGAAGGTGAGAATACTCCTCAGGGCACCATCAAGATCGCCCTCAAGTATGATCCCGTCGACCGTGTCAACGCCATCAAGGGCCTCAAGCGCGTATCGCGCCCCGGTCTGCGTCAGTACACAGGCTACAAAGACATGCCTCGCGTGCTCAACGGTCTCGGTATCGCCATCCTTTCCACTTCTCGTGGCGTGATGACAAACAAAGCAGCCGCCGACCTCAAGATCGGTGGTGAAGTATTGTGCTACGTATATTAATCAACCGTAAATTTACTGAATATGTCAAGAATAGGTAAAGCTCCCATCGAAATCCCGGCAGGGGTGACCGTTACGGTTGATGACAAGACCAACGTAGTAACAGTCAAGGGCAAATACGGCGAGCTCAAGCAGGCCGTGAATCCCGATCTCCATGTCAGCGTAGAAGGCAACCATGTAGTACTTACCCGTCCGAGCGACGACATCGAGCACCGCGCCCAGCACGGTCTCTACCGCGCTCTGATCCACAACATGGTGGAAGGCGTACACCAGCGCTACCGCAAAGAAATGGAATTAGTAGGCGTAGGCTACCGCGCACAGGCCACCGGCCAGGTGCTCGAGCTCTCACTGGGCTACAGCCACGCAATATATATCAAGCTCCCTGCTGAAATCAGCGTGGAGACAAAGAGTGAGCGTAACAAGAACCCGCTCATCATCCTCGAGAGCCAGGACAAGCAGCTTCTGGGCCAGGTCTGCGCCAAGATCCGCTCGCTCCGCAAGCCCGAGCCCTACAAAGGCAAAGGTATCAAGTTTGTCGGCGAAATCATCCGCCGCAAGTCCGGCAAGAAGGCCGGCGCCAAATAACATAATACGTAGGCAACCATGTTTAGCAAGATACAAAGACGCAATAAAATCAAGACACGCATCCGCGGCAAAATCTCCGGCACTGCCGAGCGTCCGCGCATGACCGTCTTCCGCAGCAACAAGCAAATCTACGTACAGCTCATCGACGATCTCAACGGCCGCACCCTGGTGTCGTCGTCGTCGAAAGGCCTTGATGCCAACGGCACCAAGAGCGAGATCGCAGCCCTCGTAGGCGCCGCCGTAGCTGCAAAGGCTCTCGAAGCCGGTATTACCGAAGTAGTGTTCGACCGCAACGGCTATCTCTTCCACGGCCGTGTTAAATCACTCGCTGATGCTGCACGCAGCGCCGGCCTCAAATTCTAATCGATTATGGCAAAACGTAATAACAGAGTAAAAACGACCGGCGATCTTGAGCTTCAGGACCGTCTGGTGGCCATCAACCGCGTTACCAAGGTAACCAAGGGCGGCCGCACATTTACCTTCGCAGCCATCGTAGTTGTAGGCAACGGCGACGGTGTCGTAGGTTACGGCCTCGGTAAAGCAAACGAAGTGCAGGCCGCTATCGCCAAGGGCGTAGAGGCTGCCAAAAAGAACCTTATCCGCGTGCCGGTGCACAAAGGCACCATACCTCACGAGCAGGTAGCCAAATTCGGCGGCTCGCGCATCATCCTCAAGCCTGCCAGCCACGGTACAGGTGTAAAGGCCGGTGGCGCTATGCGTGCCGTCCTTGAGAGTGTAGGCATTACCGACGTGCTCGCCAAGTCGAAAGGTTCGTCAAACCCCCACAATCTCGTGAAGGCCACTATCGCCGCTCTCGACGAAATGCGCTCACCAGCCATCGTAGCCCAGAACCGCGGTATTTCTGTAGAAAAAGTCTTCAAGGGCTAAAAAAAGCACCACACAATGGCACAGATTAAGATCAAACAGATAAAGAGCCGCATCAACTGCCCGTCGGTGCAGAAACGCACACTCGACGCGCTCGGCCTCAAGAAAATGAATCACGCTGTAGTGAAAGAAGACACTCCCAGTGTGATGGGTATGGTAAATAAAGTACGCCACTTGGTAGAAGTGACCAACGCCTAAACAAATACGACAATGGATTTAAGTAACTTACAACCCGCACCGGGCAGCGTAAAGCGCAATACTCGTGTCGGCCGTGGCTCAGGCTCCGGCAAGGGCGGCACATCGACCCGTGGTCACAAAGGCGCCAAATCGCGCTCGGGCTACAGCCGTAAAATCGGTTTCGAAGGCGGCCAGATGCCTCTGCAGCGCCGTCTGCCCAAATTCGGTTTCAAGAATATCAACCGTGTAGAATACAAGGCAATCAACCTCGATCTCATCTCGCAGCTTGCCGAAGCCCGTCAGCTTCAGGCGGTAGGCATCGAAGAGCTTCGTCAGGCCGGCTACGTACGCCGCGACCAGCTTGTCAAAGTGCTGGCAAACGGCAACGTGACCAAGGCTCTCAACGTTGAAGCCAATGCCTTCTCTGCAGCAGCCAAAGCAGCTATCGAAGCTGCCGGCGGCACATGCAAAACTGTCTGACCATGAGATTTATCGAGACACTTAAAAATATCTGGACTATCGAAGAGCTCCGTCAGCGTCTTCTGATAACCGTCCTGCTGGTGTTTATCTACCGCGTGGGCTGCTACGTTGTCCTCCCCGGCATCTCGCCGTCGGACATCGACGCCCTTGCAAGCTTCACCAACAAGAGCGGTCTGATGCAGCTCATCGATATGTTCTCGGGCGGCGCATTCTCGCAGGCCTCGATTTTTGCCCTGGGTATCATGCCCTACATCACAGCGTCGATCGTTATCCAGCTGTGCGGCATGATTCTTCCCTCGTTCCAGAAATTGCAGCGCGAAGGTGAGAGCGGCCGTCAGAAAATGAACCAGTACACACGCTACCTTACGGTGCTGATTCTCTTCCTGCAGGCTCCGGCCTACCTGATCAACCTTCAGGTGCAGGTCAACAGCGCCGCCAACGGAAGCACCCTTCAGCTCGGATTCTGGTCGGTAGTCTACCTGACCATCATCCTTGCCGCCGGTTCGATGTTTATCATGTGGCTCGGCGAGCGTATCACAGACCGTGGTGTAGGCAACGGTATATCCTTCATCATTCTGGTCGGCATCATCGCCCGTCTCCCGTCGGCTCTCGCATTCGAGTTTACCAACCGTATGCCGGGTCAGGGTTCAGGTCAGGGCGGCCTTGTGATGTTCCTCGTCGAGATCGTTCTCCTCTTCGCTGTTACCGTAGGTGCCGTGCTTCTTGTGCAGGGTACACGTAAGGTGCCCGTGCAGTATGCCAAGCGCATCGTAGGCAACCGCCAGTACGGCGGCGCCCGTCAGTACATACCACTGAAGGTCAATGCAGCCGGTGTGATGCCTATCATCTTTGCCCAGGCCATCATGTTCATCCCCATGACGCTTGCCGGTTTCCGCGGTGGAGAGAGCGGCTTCATGCACGCCTTTACCGACATCAATGGTTTCTGGTATAATGCAGTGTTCTTCATCCTCATCGTTGCGTTCACATACTTCTACACCGCCATCACAGTGCGTCCCACCCAGATGGCCGACGACATGAAGCGCAACAACGGATTTATCCCCGGCGTTAAACCGGGCAAGAAGACTGCCGAGTATCTCGATGCTATCATGTCGCGCATCACACTTCCGGGCTCTATCTTCCTGGGAGTTGTTGCGATCCTGCCTGCGTTTGCCCGTTTCTTCGGTATCAGTCAGAACTTCGCCCAGTTCTTCGGCGGTACATCGCTGCTGATCATGGTGGGTGTTGTCCTGGACACACTGCAGCAGATAGAGTCGCACCTGATGATGCACCACTACGACGGCCTTATGAAAGAAGGCAAGATCAAGGGTCGCACCACAGGCCAGGCATATTAAGCAACGCAAGCGAACAACCCAATATCTACGCTTAAATGATTTATCTCAAAACACCGGAAGAAATCGAGACCATGCGGTCGTCGTCCGAGCTCGTGAGCAAGACTCTGGGCGAGGTGGCGCGCTGGATCGAGCCCGGCGTTACCACACGCAAGCTCGACACCATTGCCAGGGAGTTTATCCTTGACAATGGTGGCAAGCCGGCTTGCCTGGGTTATGAAGGTTTTCCGGCCACGCTGTGCATCGAGGTCAACGAGACAGTGGTGCACGGATTCCCGTCGGACCGAGTATTGCTCGACGGCGATATCATCGGTATCGACACCGTGGTAGAGAAAGACGGTTTCTGCGGCGACTCGTGCTACACATTCCCTGTCGGCACGATATCTCCCGAAAAGATGGCGCTTCTGCGCACGACCAAGGAAGCCCTTTATGTAGGTATCGAGGCGGCCCGACCGGGCGCCCGGATAGGCGACATCTCCAATGCCATCCAGACATACTGCGAGCGCCGCAACTACAGTGTCGTCCGTGAGATGACCGGCCACGGCATAGGCCGCCGCATGCACGAGAGCCCCGAGGTAGCCAACTACGGCCGCCGCGGCATAGGCCCCCGTCTGCAGAACGGCATGTGCTTCTGCATAGAGCCGATGATCAACATGGGCAGCCGCAACATAGTGATAGCCCCCAACGGTTGGGAAGCGCTCACGCGCGACCGCAAGCCCTCGGCGCACTACGAGCACACCCTGGCCATGGTAGACGACCACATAGAGATACTTACCACCTTCGACTACATCAAAGAAGTACTGAAAGATAAATTTATTTAACCACCCATCTATGGCAAAACAATCAGCAATCGAACAGGACGGGACGATTATCGAGGCATTGTCGAACGCAATGTTCCGCGTCGAACTTGAGAACGGCCACGAAATCACCGCACACATATCCGGCAAAATGCGCATGCATTACATCAAGATCCTGCCGGGCGACAAGGTGCGCGTCGAGATGACCCCCTACGACCTGTCTAAAGGACGCATTGCTTTCCGCTATAAATAATCGAAACACTAAAAGATATGAAAGTAAGAGCTTCTGTAAAGAAACGCACACCGGACAGCAAGATCGTCCGTCGCAAGGGACGTCTTTATGTCATCAACAAGAAAAACCCCAAATACAAACAACGTCAAGGATAAAGTATTATGGCAGTACGTATAGTGGGAGTTGACCTCCCCCAGAACAAAAGAGGTGAAATCGCCTTGACCTACATCTTCGGCATCGGCCGCAGCTCCGCCCGCAACATACTGAGCAAAGCAGGCATCGACGTGAACAAGAAAGTCCAGGACTGGACCGACGTAGAGGCCGCTCAGGTACGTGAGGTAATCGGCTCAGATTACAAGGTAGAAGGCGATCTGCGCAGCGAAATCCAGCTCAACATCAAACGCCTGATGGATATCGGCTGTTACCGCGGCATCCGCCACCGTAACGGACTTCCCGTTCGCGGACAGAGCACCAAGAACAACGCCCGTACACGCAAGGGCCGCAAGAAAACCGTTGCAAACAAGAAGAAAGCTACTAAATAACGAATTGACATGGCAAAAAAAACAGTCGCAGCAAAGAAACGTAACGTCAAGGTTGGCGCAGAAGGCCAGCTTCACGTTCACTCGTCTTTCAACAATATCATTGTCTGCTTAGCCAACAGCGAGGGTCAGGTAATCTCCTGGTCGAGTGCCGGCAAGATGGGCTTCAGGGGTTCTAAGAAGAACACACCCTACGCTGCCCAGATGGCCGCTCAGGATTGTGCCAAGATCGCTTACGACCTCGGTCTGCGCAAAGTGAAAGCCTATCTCAAGGGTCCGGGCAACGGTCGTGAGTCGGCAGTGCGCACCATCGACGGCGCAGGCATCAAAGTGACCGAAATCATCGACGTTACACCGCTTCCCCACAACGGTTGCCGTCCTCCCAAACGCCGTAGAGTATAAGGCACCAGCCTTAGACGGGGAAAGATCCGCCAACGAGGATCCGCCCCGGCTCTGCTTTCGCTTTTAGTAAATAACAAACATCAACACGCGGGCGGTCAGCCCGGCCGGCACGCCATGCCGGCGCCGGGATCGACGCAAAGTTCTGATGTCCACAACGAGTAGGCGGCGAATAGACCGTATTTTAGATCACCTCTCTACGGTCGCGGCTGCGCCGACACTGCGCTGGCGACAGGACGAAGACTCCGCAAGGGTCTGACTACCCGATAAAATGATTTCAACACAATGGCAAGATACACAGGTCCCAAGACCAAAATAGCCCGTAAGTTCGGCGAACCAATATTTGGCGAAGACAAGGTACTCGCACGTCGCAACTTCCCCCCCGGGCAGCATGGAGCCAACAAGCGCCGCAAGACAAGTGAGTATGGCGTACAGCTCCGTGAGAAACAGAAAGCAAAATACACTTACGGAGTACTGGAGCGTCAGTTCCGCAATCTATTCGAGCAGGCATCGAATCTCAAGGGTATTACCGGTGAGATCCTCCTTCAGCTTCTCGAGAGCCGTCTGGACAATGTAGTGTTCCGTCTGGGCATCGCACCTACCCGTGCGGCCGCCCGTCAGCTTGTTCTGCACCGTCACATCGTAGTCAACGGCGAAGTAGTCAACATCCCTTCATATTCGGTAAAGCCGGGCGATGTAGTAGGCGTACGCGAGCGCAGCAAATCGCTCGAGGTAATCGCCGATGCCCTTGCAGGCTTCAACCACAGCAAGTATCCCTGGATCGAGTGGGACGACACCACTCGCAGCGGCAAATATCTGCACGTGCCTGCACGCGAAGACATCCCCGAGAATATCAAGGAGCAGCTGATCGTCGAGCTCTACTCTAAGTAATCCAATACAATATCACAGATCCATGGCTATATTAGCATTCCAAAAACCTGAAGAGGTAATAATGGTAGAAGCGAGCAACTTCTACGGCAAGTTCGAGTTCAAGCCTTTGGAGCCCGGCTATGGCATCACCGTGGGCAACGCCCTCCGTCGCGTACTGCTTTCGTCCCTTGAAGGATATGCGATCTCGTCGATCAAGATCGACGGCGTTAAGAACGAATTTGATGCCGTACCCGGCGTTAAGGAAGATGTAACGAACATCATCCTTAACCTCAAGCAAGTCGACCTGAAGCAGAAGGTTGAAGATACAGACTTCGAGCGTGTTACCATCACCGTTTCAGGTAAAGAAGTGTTCACAGCCGGCGACATCGCCAAGGCGCTCACGGCCTTTGAGGTCATGAACCCCGAGCTGGTGATTTGTCATTTGGATCCCGACGCAAGTTTCACTATCGTACTGACGATCAACAAGGGCCGCGGATGGGTACCGGCAGAGGAGAATGTTACCCCCCAGGATGACATCGACACCATTGCCATCGACTCCATCTACACGCCGATCAAAAACGTCAAATACACCGTCGAAAACTATCGCGTAGATCAGAAAACCGACTACGACAAACTGACCCTCGAGATCAGCACCAACGGCTCGATACTGCCCAAGGATGCCGTCAAGGAAGCAGCAAAGATACTCATCTATCATTTCATGCTCTTCTCGGACGAGAAGATCACCCTTGAGACCACCGAAGCCGATCCCGGTGAAGAATTCGACGAAGAAGTGCTCCACATGCGCCAGCTCCTCAAATCGAAGCTCGTCGACATGCAGCTCTCCGTTCGCGCCCTCAACTGCCTCAAAAGCGCAGAAGTTGAGACGCTCGCCGAGCTGGTGGTATTCAACAAAACCGATCTGCTCAAATTCCGCAACTTCGGTAAAAAATCCCTGGTCGAACTTGAGGACCTTCTCACAAGTCTCAATCTCTCGTTCGGCATGGATATCTCCAAATACAAACTTGATAAAGAATAAGCCCGATGCGACACAATAAAAAATTCAACCACCTTAGCCGTCAGAAGGGTCACCGCGACTCGCTGCTGGCTAACATGACCATCTCGCTCATCTTCCACAAGCGCATCTACACCACACTGGCCAAGGCAAAAGCACTCCGCGTGTATGCCGAGCCTCTGATCAACCGCGCCAAGGAGGACAATACCACCAACCGCCGAGTGGTCTTCAGCTATCTCCAGAACAAAGAGGCAGTGAAAGTACTGTTCCAGGAAATCGCAGAGAAAATCGCCCAGCGTCCCGGCGGTTACACCCGTATCCTCAAGACCGGCAACCGTCTCGGCGACAACGCCCAGACCTGCTTCATCGAGCTGGTAGACTATAACGAGGCAATGCTCAAGGACAAGACCGAAACCAAGGCCAAGACCCGTCGCAGCCGCCGCAAATCCGCCGCTCCCGCAGCCGAGAATCCTGTAGCCGAAGTAAAGGCCGCCGAGCCCGAACTTCCCGCAGCCGAAGCTCCGGCCGCTGAATAAGCCCATTTCATCCCACTCAGATAATTAGCCCGGAGAGCCATGTGCGCCCCGGGCTATTTCTTTAGTCGATATGCTTACCAAACTGCATTGCATAGCCCTCAGGACAGTGCGCGTGAACGACAGCCGCAATCTGCAGTCGGTGTGGAGCCGCGAGCAAGGCCGCCTTACTTTTGTCATGCCGGCCGGCAACGGACGCGAGGCACGGCGCCGCCGGGCACTCACGGCGCCTCTTGCGCTCTTCGAGGCTGTGGGCGATGTGCGTCCCGACCGCGATATCATCAGAGTCCGCGACCTGTCGCCCCTCGACGGGTCGCCCGTGATGTCGATGTCGCCTGTCCGCACTGCAGCTGCGGCTTTCATCGCCGAGGCTCTGGACATATTGCTCAGGCGCACACCGGCCGACGATGCGCTGTCGTCGTTTCTGTTCGATGCGGTGGCATATTATGGCATGGCTCCGTCGGGGGCTGCAGCCAACTTCCATATGTCGTTTCTGTGCCACCTGTCGCGCTATCTCGGCATAGCTCCCGACATTGACGAGTATATGCCGGGCTACTGTTTCGATATGCGCGAGGGACGATTTACGGCCACGGCGCCTCTGCACGGCGACTTCCTGTGGCCTGCCGGCAGCCGCTTCCTCCTTGCGCTGTTCGCCGTGCCGCTGGCGCATTGCGGCCTGCTGCGAGTGTCGCGAAGTGAGCGACGGAAGGCGATAGACGACATCCTCCGTTACTACAGTCTGCACCTTTGCGAGCTCGAAGGGCTCCAGAGCCTGTCGATTTTGCGCGAAATATTCGACTGATGCACCAATATACTCACCAAAACGGACTATTTTCGTAAAAAGTAAAATTTTTTTGCCGAAATATTTGCACAGAACATAAAACAGTAGTAACTTTGCATCGCAAAAGCGAAACAGCCGATGCCTCTCCCACAAGGAAAGATAAACGGTGTGGTAGATCAGCTGGTTAGATCGTCTGCCTGTCACGCAGAAGGTCGCGGGTTCGAGTCCCGTCCATACCGCAAGAGGAGAGAGGAGAATGAGAAATGGTTATCTTCGGATGTCGTTTCTCATTCTTTTTTATACGGGCCGGTAGTTCAACGGATAGAATAGAAGTTTCCTAAACTTTTGATAGCAGTTCGATTCTGCTCCGGCCTACAACCGCATCGGCACCGATGCACCACCGTGATATCGGTCCCGGCATTCGCCGCGGCCATTACCTTAAACCGAGAAGAGATGAAAAAAATCTTTGCCGCAGTAGTCTTAGCTGTCTGTTCATTGACAGGAGTCAATGGCCAGGACCGTGCCGACCAGCAGAATCTTGAAAACCCCGAATCATTCTCAATGATAGTGCTCGGCGATCCGCAGGGCTATATCAAGTATGACATCAATCAGCCTCTTTTCGATCTGTGCACGGCGTGGATAGCCGACAATGTGGATCATCTCAACATCAAGGCCGTGCTCTGTACGGGCGATCTTGTGGAGCAGAACGAGAACATCACGATGAACCGCCGTATGCTCAACCAGACCAGCGAGGAGATGTGGCGCGCGGTGTCGCGATCGTTCGAGCGCATCGACAACAAGGTGCCCTATATCATCGCCTGCGGCAATCACGACTACGGCTACCGCAGCTCGGAGTGCGGCATAACCCATTTCCCCGATTATTTCCCCTTCAGCCGCAACAGCAAGTGGCGCGACTGCCTTGTGGCTGATTATCCCAACCGCAACGGCGTGGTGTCGCTCGAGAATGCTGCTTTTGAGTTCGACGACGCCTCGTGGGGCCGCCTGCTTGTGATAACGAGCGAGTTCGCACCTCGCGACGAGGTGCTCGACTGGGCTCGTGCGCTCGCGGCCAAGCCCGAGTATGCCGACCATAAGGTAATTTTCATCACACACTCGTATCTGTGCCAGCGCAATGCGGAGTACACCGACAACGAACACTACAAGATCAGCCCACGCAACTGGGGCCGCCAGATATGGGAGAAGCTTGTGCAGCCGTCGTCGAACATACGTCTTGTCGTATGCGGTCACACGGGCGTTCCGGGCGAGTTTGAGGATGCTGTGGCCTATCGTGTCGACAAAAATGCTGCCGGCAAGGATGTGCACCAGATGATGTTCAACGTGCAGGTTCTCGGCGGCGGCTGGGAAGGCAACGGCGGCGACGGCTGGCTGCGTATACTCGAGTTTATGCCCGACGGCAAGACCGTGAAGGCGCGTACGTATTCGCCTCTTTTCGGCATATCGCCGGCCACGCGCCATCTTGCCCACCGCACGGGCAAGTGCGATCAGTTCGATATGATAATAGAATAACACATGAAATGTTTCATAATAGAAATATAATTTAGTATAAGGTGGGGGCAAGATGCCCCTAATGTAAGTTAGTATAGATGGACCGTCACTGTGAAGTGGCGGTCTGTTTTTTGCGATTGATTAACATTTATTAACAGGGGGGGGGTGTTTTTTGTTGCGGATTATGTATAATTTTGTGCACGATTATTAAAATAGGCTATACAAAATCCTGTCGCAAAGACAAACCTTATCATAACCTTATCATAACAAAACACAGACCTTATATCTAAGTACTCGAAATCATGGAAAATATGAAACGCATTGGAGCGCTATTGCTTGTGCCCATTCTTGCTATCGCCGCCGTCTCGTGCAGCAAAAACAAAGCTGAAGCCGAGGCCCCGGACCTGAAACCGATCGAAAATGGAGTAGAGTTTGCCGATCCGTTTATCCTGCTTGACGGCGATACTTATTATGCTTATGGCACGGGCGATACCGGCATCGATGTGTATACATCCGACGATCTGGTAAGCTGGACACCTGCCGGCCGCGCGCTTGACTGCTCCGATTCGTATGGCGACCACTGGTTCTGGGCTCCTGAGATATATAAAGTGGGCGACCGCTATCTGATGTATTATACAGCCGAGGAGCATGTGTGCGTAGCCGAGGCCACGTCGCCCAAGGGCCCGTTCCGCCAGGCTGAGCATAAGCCCATATTCGGCGCAGCAGGGGAGAAGAATATCGACAACAGCCTCTTTATCGATGAAGACGGCACCCCCTACATGTTCTTCGACCGCCTTCTCCCCGAAGGCCTTCAGGTCAATGTGGTCAAGCTTAATGATGATCTCCTGAGTGTCGCCCCCGACGCCGAGGTAGTGAAATGTATAGAGCGCAGCCAGGACTGGGAGCAGGATGCTGTCAACGAAGGCTCGTTCGTGACCAAGCATGGCGACACTTACTATATGACCTACTCGGGCAATGGCTACACCAATCCCGGCTACGGCATAGGCGTGGCTACAGCCAAGTCGCCCATGGGTCCGTGGACTAAGTATGAGGGCAATCCGGTGTTCCAGTATCCGGCCAATAAGGATCTGGGCCGCCTCGAAGGTGTAGGACACAGCGCCATGTTCCGCGATAAGGACGGAAAGATGCGCATAGTCTTCCATGCCCACAAGAAGCCCGGTACTGTTCATCCTCGCGAGATGTATGTGTCGGATGTCGAGTTCAGCGACGATGCCGAGCCTGTGATGAAGATCTCGGCCGACCGAATGTTCAAGTGCCTTGTCAAAGACCAATACAAATAACCAATAATAAACCTAATTATCAAAAGAAAGCTTATGAAGTCAGTTCAAAAAGCTCAGAGATTAAATGGCTTGCCCCTGTACCGCACAGGTAGTATCTGCGCGGCAGTAGTCGCCGCTTTCCTTATGTCGGGAAGTATTACGGCCGCTCCAACGGGCGAGGCTATGGCCAGCGCCAGCGAACAAGTCGCCGCAACAGTGCTTCTGAAGGGTACTGTTGTCGACAAAACGACAGGCGAGCCGCTGATCAATGCTGTTGTCAAGGAAACGAAGAGCGGCAAGGCTGCCGCTACCAATCTTGACGGCAAGTTCCAACTCAACGTACCCGCCGACGGTGTACTTGAGGTATCCTACATCGGTTATTCGACGATGACAGTGCCCGTCAATGGCCGTACAGACATCGAGATCAAACTTGACGAAAATACAGAGCTCCTCGACGAAGTGGTAGTCGTAGGTTATGGCGCTCAGAAGAAAGTGAATCTGACCGGCTCGGTATCGAGCGTAGACTTCGACAAATCGAAATCGTCGCGCCCCATGACCACCATGGCCGCCGCCCTCTCGGGTATGTCGGCAGGTCTTAACGTGATGCAGACTGGCGGCAAACCCAACTCGGAAGGCCAGCACATCAGCATCCGCGGCGTCGGAACGCTCAACAATGCCGGGCCGCTGATCCTCTGCGACGGTATGGAGGTAAGCCTCAACGAAGTGAACCCCAACGACGTAGCCAGCGTGTCGATCCTTAAGGACGCCGCTTCCTGCGCCATCTACGGTAACCGCGGCGCCAACGGTGTAATCCTTATTACCACCAAGCGCGGCAGCGAGGGCAAGGTCAACGTGACCTACTCGGGCAAATTCTCGCTCAACACCCCGTCGAAGATCATCCAGCAGGTATCGAACTATGCCGACTACATGGAGATGATCAACGAGGGCTATACCAACAACGGCCAGGCCGCCAAGTTCTCCGAGGCTACCATCAAGGAATGGCGCGACGCATCGGCCAATCCCAACGCAGTCAACGACAAAGGCGTGCCCAACTATGTGTCGCACCCCAACACCAACTGGTACGATACGCTCTACAAGAAAAAATGGATGCAGGAGCACACCCTTACCCTTACCGGTCAGGACACCCGTACGGAGTACATGATTTCGGGAACCTTCCTGCACAACCCCGGCATCCTTGACGGTGCCGGCCTCAACAAATACTATCTGCGCACCGACGTGGTAAGCCACGTGACCAAGTTCCTTGCAGTGGGCATGCGCGCCTGGGGCTACCACAACGACCAGAAGCGTGACGATACCGACAACATGTGGGCTATCAACATGCAGAAGACCACCCCGGGTATCTATCCTTACTGGAACGGCTATTACGGCGGTATCGAGACTGTAGAAGAGGACGGTTCAGTATCTAATCTTCTCCAGCAGATACACAGCGACCACGGCTACTACAAGCAGGACAAGATATTTGTCAATCCGCATATCGAGGTCAATCTGCCTTACGGCTTCAACTTCTCGAGCAACTTCTACTACGACTGGTTCCGCAACAACCACAAGTGGTGCCCGTCGCCCTATCTGCCCATGGCATCGTTCAACCGTGGTCTGGTGCTGAGCCAGGACCGTACGGAAGAGCAGATGAAGAACGAGGCCGTATGCGACTGGGATCAGTTCGACCGCAGCTGGAAGACCTCGAACATCCTTTCGTGGAACCACACCTACGGCAAGCACGATATCGGTGCTCTCGCCGGCTATGAGGAGTTCCGCAAATGGGGCGGCACACGCGACCTCCGCAAAGAAGGCATGACCGACATCAACCTTACCGACTTCGACACCCTTGCCAAAGCCGTCTATATCTACGGCAGCAACTGGGAGTACAGCTCGCGCTCATGGTTCGGCCGCGCCACCTACGCTTACGACACCAAGTATCTCCTTGAAGTGAACATGCGCTACGACGGTTCGTCGCGTTTCAACAAGGAGAACCGCTGGGGCTTCTTCCCCTCGGTATCGGCAGGCTGGCGTATCAGCCAGGAATCGTTCATGAAGAACATCGACTGGCTCAGCAACCTCAAGATCCGCGCATCGTGGGGTAAACTCGGCAACAACTCCATCGGCAACTACGAGTGGCAGTCGCTCTACAATACCGACGGCAAAGTGTCGTTCGGCGACAAGATCACCTCGGGTCTGTTCATGTACCAGTTCGCCAACACGGCCCTGACCTGGGAGACCACCAAGGTAACCAACATCGGTATTGACTTCAGCGTACTCAACAACCGCCTGTGGGGTACACTCGATATCTACGACAAGTATACCGACGGCATCCTCTACCGCCCGACCCTGTCGGCCATGCTGCAGTACTTTACCGCACCTCTGATGAACCTCGCCGAAGTCGACAACAAGGGCTTCGAGCTGCAGCTTACCTGGAACGACCGCGTAGGCGACTGGAGCTACATGGTGTCGGGTAACGTATCGCTCAACCGCAACCGCGTGAAGAAATACAAAGGCGAGCTTGAGAAGGGCTGGTTTACCAATCCGGAGACAGGCGAGAAAGAGTGGCGCAACAATATCGGTGATATCTCAGCCGGCGGCACACAGCGTGTGCTCGAAGGCCACATGATGAACGAATACTACATGCTCGACCGCTACCACGGCGACGGCACCTACTTTCACTCCGACGGCTCAGTCAACATCAACGGCGGCCCCAAGGACGGTATGATCCGTACCGAGCAGGATATGAAATGGCTTGAGGCCATGATGGCAGCTGGCAAGCGCTTCTTCCCGACACAGGGTATAGGCAAGGGCCAGATCTGGTACGGCGACTACATCTATGCCGACACCAACGGCGACGGCAGCTACGGCGAAGAGCAGGACCGCCGCTTCATGGGCTACTCCAACGTGCCTAAGGTGTACTTCGGTCTCCAGGGCAGCGTGCAGTGGAAAGGCATCGACCTGTCGATGGCATGGTCGGGCGCCGCAGGCTTCAAGATCAACTACTATCAGAACACCCAGAACTCAACCAACGTGATCCACGGTTACGGTATCGGCAAGGAAATCGGCTACGACCACTACTTCTTTGATCCCGCCAATCCCGACGATCCCCGTACAAACGTATGGTCGAAGAATCCTCGTTTCGTTACCGGCGCCGACAACGGCCAGCAGAAAGCCGACAGCGAATACCACCTGCAGAACGGCGACTATATCAAGCTCAAGAACCTTACAGTAGGTTACACCTTGCCCCAGCGCTGGGTCAACAAGGCATTTATGCAGAATGTACGCGTGTACGCATCGTTCGAAAACCTTGCCACCATTACCAAGTTCAAGGGTCTTGACCCCGAAATGATGTCAGGCGACGGCTACGCGCCCATGCGTTCGTACTCCTTCGGTCTTAACGTAACCTTCTAAC
This sequence comes from Muribaculaceae bacterium, assembly GCA_017620635.1. GTDB lineage: Bacteria > Bacteroidota > Bacteroidia > Bacteroidales > Muribaculaceae > CAG-873. The sequence continues at coordinate 20,688 of JAGAUV010000034.1, forward strand.
CCCTACAATCACGAAAATAATGAAAACAATAATAAAAAGCTTAAGCAAGCAGTCGGCCGGTCTGGCAGCAGCTATCGCCGGCGTGGCGATGATTACAAGTTGCGTGGACATGGATCTCTCGCCGACAAACCAGCCGTCGGAAGGTAGCACGTGGAGCAGCCCGACAATGGCAATGCAGGCCGCCAACGGTGCTTACCGCGGCCTTCAATACCCCATCCAGGAGGCCTGGAACCGTTTCTGGCAGCCTTTCTCATCAGTACAGGACCGCGACGCCAACTGGACCGACTTCAACCATACCTACGGCCGCGTGACCCCGTCGGACGGTTATATCTCCGGTTTCTGGGGCAATAACTTCGAGTACTCGATCAAGGCCAACGCCGTGATCCACAATATCGCCAATGTCCCCGGCATCGACCCTGCCGTAGCTTCGCGCTCTATCGCCGAGTGCACATTCCTGCGCGCATGGTGGCACTACGAGATGAACTGTCTCTTCCAGGGCATCCCTTATGTCGACATCAACATTACCAACCCTGACGAGTGCAAGCTCCCCCGTAAGACAACCGACGAGGTATGGGCATGCATCATCAAGGACCTTACCGACTGTATCAACAACCCCAACCTTCCCGACAAATACGAGCAGGGCAGTCCGCAATGGGGACATATTACCAAAGGCGCCTGCTACACACTCCGCGGCAAGGTGTACCTGTGGAAGAAAGAGTGGGCCAAGGCCGAAGCCGACTTCAAGGCTGTGGAGCGCTGCGGCTACAAGCTCTATACCGAGGGCGGCAACGTAGCCTACAAG
>JAGAUV010000035.1 GCA_017620635.1 Muribaculaceae bacterium
CGCACATGCTCGGCCGAGGCAACGACAGAGAAATGGTTGAGCAATTCAAGCGTGTACTCGAATCGGGTTGAGCGACGGTATGTGAACCGGCGGTCGGACATTCGGGTCAGCGACAGGACGAAATTATCCGCGTTAGTGTACAGATAATGTGCGCCGAGACGGTCAACATCATACTGGTGCTTCAGACGCACGGAGTGCATCGGGAACTCGCGGGGATGATTGCGCTTGTCGAGGAAGGAGTATTCGACTTCGGCGCTGTACTTCCACTTATGATCGCGGAAACCATAGGCGACATATCCCCGGCCAAACCATCGGGGCGACAAAAGGGCTGTAGTCATGCCGCCTGCGCGGAGGCGCAGGCCTTCGAGGTCGTTGTAGCTCGCAGTAGTATTCACGGGGCCAATATCGAAGCGGCTGTTGCGGCCTGTCGCCCAGTAACCTCTCACCATGTTGCGCAACAGCCGTTCGCCATAGTAGAACAGCCTGTTTCGACGCAGTTTGTCCATCAGCTGGTCGGCCCTGCCCTCGCCCTGTTGCATAGGCAGCGAACGGGCCTCCACCCAGAATACACTGTCGCGCTCATGTGCGCCGTCTTCGATAAAATCATTTCCGAGACGGCCGAAGACGGTATCGGCATCCGCCGGACGGTCGAAGCTGTGATTCTTAAAATCTATCTTACGCGAGAGATACACCTCGGGCGTACCGGGCATGATCTGCATGTCCATTATCAGCCTGTCGGCGGTCTTGAGGCGCGAGCCGTCATCGGCGCGGTCGAAAGTCTGCGTCAGATGCAGATTCTTGACGAAGTTGAGATTGATATCGGGCGATGTTGCCAGCTCTACACGCCGTACGAGCATGGCCGAGTCGCCGTTCTCAACGAATATATGTCCCTGAAAGCCAAGCGAGGCTTTGTTGCGCGGATAGAATGCCAGCACTATATGCGGCCGGTCGCTGCCCGGTATTACCGCCGTGCTGTCGACAAGATAAAAGCGGTAGAAATCAGGGGCAATCGACGACAGGGGGCTTACGAATGTATTCTGCAGAAGAGTGATATTGCCCTGATACAGATCCACATCGCGCAGCAGATCGGCAAGTATGGTCTGTACATTGTCGCCCTCTGCTATCTCGTCGACTCCCACAGCGCGGATACCTTCGGTAATACGCCTTGACGACTCCGGATCGTGTCTGAAATAGTTTTTAGTCGCGGTCTCATGCACCGACAGGTTGAGCACCGGGGCACCGCTGATTTCCGACGTATCGACATGCTCGATGAGGTCGGGCATGCTCTTGAGCAAGCCTTTGGTCTGAGTGGTATCGAAATTGTTGACGCCGAGAGATATGCGCTCGTAGGTATCGTAACTGTACCATTGATTACGCTTCGGATCACTTGCCGGGCCGAGTTTCCTGAGCCTTGTGACGAAGTCGACAGCCGGGTTGTTGCGCTTGCTGTATTTCTTCCTCTTTACCACCACCTCGTCAAGTTCGGTCGCCGCAGGCACAAGGTTTATGTCGTAGAGCTGCAGTCCATGCGTCTTTATGGCGATATTCTTAGCCTTGTAGCCCTGGCACGAAGCTGTGATCATGGCCGAGCCCCACGGCGCGGTAAGCTCGAAGAGTCCCTGGGCATTTGTGAGTGTGCTCACGCTGCTGCCGTCGATGCGTATCGAGGCATACGGCAGGCCCTCGAGTGTCAGCGAGTCCCTGACTATGCCCTGCAGATACACACCGCCGCGCGTGTCGGCCAGAGCGACAAGGGGCAACATCGCAAGTGTCAGTATTAAATATTTTATATATCTTTGCAACAAATTATATCACTATGGCAAAAGAGATTGAACGCAAATTTCTTGTAAAAGGCGACTTCCGCGCCTTTGTCACAGACAGTCACCACATAGCCCAGGGCTATCTTAACACCGACCCGTGCCGTACTGTCCGGGTGCGCGTACTCGACGATCACGGATTCATAACAGTCAAGGGGCGCAACGAAGGATGTGTACGCAACGAATGGGAGTATGAGATACCATTGTCCGACGCCATCGAAATGCTGTCTATATGCAGCGGAAGCATCGAAAAAGTCCGCAATATCATTCCTGCCGGAAATAGTCTTGTGTGGGAGGTCGACGTTTTCGGCGGACGGCACGAAGGACTCATTGTTGCCGAAATCGAACTGCCGGAAGCCGACACCTGTTTCGAACGTCCTCAATGGCTCGGCGAGGAAGTGACAGGCGACCCGGCCTACTACAATTCTTCGCTGGCACGCTCCTGACGGCGCACGAGCCTGACCACATTCTCCACATGCTGCGTGTGGGGGAACATATCCACCGGCTGCACGGCCTCTACCGAGTACTCACTGTCGAGCAGAGCCAGATCACGGGCCTGTGTAGCAGGGTTACAGCTTACATATACTATCACAGCCGGTGCCGCACGCAATATGGTATCCACCACATCCTGATGCATGCCGGCCCGGGGAGGATCAACGATCATCACGTCGGGAGTACCGTGAGCCGCGATAAAGTCGTCGTTCAGCACGTCTTTCATATCGCCGGCATAGAAAAGCGTGTTTGTTATGCCGTTACGCTCCGAGTTTACCTTGGCGTCCTCGATGGCTTCGGGTACATATTCTATACCCACCACCTTCGATGCCTTGCCACTCACGAAGTTGGCAATGGTGCCTGTGCCCGTATAAAGGTCGTAGACAAGCTCTTTGCCTGTGAGACGAGCAAAATCGCGCACGACCGAATATAGTTTGTACGCCTGCTTCGAGTTGGTCTGATAGAACGACTTCGGCCCTACACGGAAACGCAGATTCTCCATTTCCTCCTCGATAAAAGGCCGGCCGGAATAAAGCTCGATAGTCTGGTCGCCGAGGCTGTCGTTGACCTTGGTGTTGACGCAATACATAAGCGATGTTATCTCGGGGAATTGCGTCCTGATCGCCTCGAGCAGCGCCCGTAACTCGTCCGGACGGTCCTCGCCTACCACTACTACCACCATAAGTTCGCCGGTAGAAGCGATACGTATCATCATAGTGCGTATAAAGCCTTGCTGGGCTCGCAGATCATAGAACGGCAGTCCATGCTCCTTGCAGTAGGCCTTGACAAACAGACGCAGACGGTTGCCCATATCATCCTGCAGATGACACTTCTTTATATCGAGCACCTTGTCGAACGCGCCCGGTATGTGGAAGCCGGCCGCATCGCGGTCGTGGAACTCCTCTCCCGAGGCAAGCTGCTCGTAGGTAAGCCAGCATTTGTTGGAGAAGGTATACTCCATCTTGTTGCGGTACTCCCATATATCGTCGCTGCCGAGGCACGGCGCGATCTCGGGAAGCTCCACCTTGGCTATCCGCGTGAGAGCATCGACCACCTGCTGGCGTTTGCTGCGAAGCTGGAAATCGTAGGGCAGATGCTGCCAACGGCAACCGCCACATATCGTAAAATGCTTGCAGACAGGCTCCACTCTTATTTCGCCGGGCTCGATAATGCGTGCGATATGCCCTTCGGCATAGCGTTTCTTCTTCTTGTCTACCTGTATGTCGACACGATCACCAGGTGCTCCGAAAGGAACGAACACCACCATATCATCGACACGGGCGATTGCATTGCCCTCGGCGGCGACATCGATTATCTCTACATTCTCCAGCAACGGCTGGGGCTTGCGTTTTCTTGACATTTCTATTATTACAGTTAATAAAACAGCAGGGGCTGAGCCGTAAACATCGGGTTACGGTTCAGCCCCTGC
>JAGAUV010000036.1 GCA_017620635.1 Muribaculaceae bacterium
CCAGCCTTATACTATTTGTGATTAAACTTTTCAAGATTGCTTGTAAGTAGAAGTATGTTCTCCTTTTCCAAACAATCTACCTGCGCCTAATGTTTAATTACAAAATTATACCCGGCGACTGCCCGGCGATTGTTTATTTAATATATGTTTAATATAACATTCATGGCAAGCTTGTAAATTATTAGCTAATTTTGCAGTCGCTTAAACAAAACTTAAGATATCATGCCGCAACAACGACGTTACGAAGGCCTTTCGGAAACTCAAGTCAATGCCAGCCGTAGTAAATATGGCTCCAACATACTCACACCTCCTGCCAAAGAATCTCTTCTGAGCCGCTTCTTAGGCAAATTCCAGGATCCGCTTATTGTAATCCTCATCGTTGCCGGGATACTGTCTGTCGTCATATCCTGTTATGAATACTGGGGGCTCGACCAGGGCCCGGCTGTCTTTTTCGAGCCCGTAGGCATATTCATGGCCATCATACTCGCCACCGGCCTCGCTTTCATATTCGAGCTAAAGGCCGATAAGGAATTTGAGATACTCAACAAAGTAAACGACGACGATCCCGTACAGGTAATCCGCGGAGGCAATACAATAGCGATACCCAGGAAGGAGGTAGTCGTTGGCGACATCGTACTGCTCAACACCGGCGACGAGGTGCCGGCCGACGGCAGACTGCTCGAGACTGTGACACTAAGCATCGACGAGTCCACGCTTACCGGCGAGCCATCATGCTCAAAGACTGTCGAGGCGGAGCTTTTCGACCCCGAGGCCACCTTTCCTTCCGATCACGCCATGCGTGGCACCAAAATCATGGAGGGGCACGGAATCATGGAGGTATTCGCCGTCGGCGACATGACCGAAAACGGCAAAGTATACAAGGCGGCTCAGATCGACAACAGTGTCAAGACGCCGCTCGACGAGCAATTCGACCGCCTCGGACGGATGATTTCCATCTTCAGCTACATTGTAGCGGTAGCTATCATCATCGGGCGCATTACAATGTACTTCATACATCAGGACTTCGAGTGGATAAGCTTCCTCACATACTTCCTACAGAGTCTTATGATAGCCGTAACTCTCGTGGTTGTGTCTGTGCCCGAAGGTCTGCCTATGGCTGTCACTCTTTCGCTGGCTTATTCCATGCGACGGATGCTGCGCACAAACAATCTCGTACGAAAACTTCATGCCTGCGAGACAATGGGGGCCACGACAGTGATATGCACCGACAAGACCGGCACTCTCACTCAAAACCGCATGCAGGTATATCAGACCAGGTTTTTCGGCGCTCCGTCCGACGAGATTATTGAAGAAGGCATAGCCGTGAACTCCACCGCTCAGCTTGATCTCTCGTCCGACAAGCCTAAAGCACTCGGCAACCCCACGGAGGGTGCTCTGCTCCTTTGGCTTCACGACAGACACAGCGACTATGTAAAACTGAAAGAAAGCGCAAAGGTTCTCGAAGAACTGCCATTCAGCACAGAGCGCAAGTACATGGCTACTGTCGTACAGTCAGCTACCGGCGACCGCATATTATACGTCAAGGGCGCTCCCGAGATAGTGTTCGAGATGTGCCGCGACACTGCCGGAACAACAAAAGACGAAATCGACGCCCTGCTGCTCGAGTACCAGAATATGGCCATGCGAACCCTCGCCTTCGCCTATCAGCGTCTCGTCGACGGCGATCTTACCATTGAAAACGGAAAAGTGGTCGCCGGACGTCTGACCTTCCTCGGCATAGCGGCAATTTCCGATCCTGTGCGTGAAGATGTACCAGAGGCCATGGACGAGGTTCTCAACGCCGGCATAAAGGTAAAGATTGTGACGGGCGACACCCTGGGAACGGCAAAAGAGATCGGACGGCAGATCGGCCTGTGGAAAGACAAGACAGATACCGACCGAAACATTACTACCGGCGCCGAAATCAGCGACATGACGGATGCCGAACTCAGAGAACGGGCCGAAGACCTGAAGATCATAGCCCGGGCACGTCCTCTCGACAAGAAAAGGCTTGTAGAGGCACTGCAGTATCGTGGCGAAGTAGTGGCGGTAACAGGCGACGGCACCAACGATGCACCGGCTCTCAAGGCCGCCCAGGTCGGGCTATCGATGGGCGACGGCACTTCTGTTGCTAAAGAGGCAAGCGACATAACCATCATCGACAACTCCTTCGCGTCGATAGGCCGCGCAGTCATGTGGGGACGTTCGCTTTACCGCAACATCCAGCGATTCATACTCTTTCAGCTTACAGTCAACATTGTGGCATGTATCGTCGTGCTTTTCGGGTCGTTCCTTGGCATGCAGTCGCCGCTCACGGTCACACAGATGCTGTGGGTCAACCTCATAATGGACACATTTGCCGCCATGGCTCTCTCTTCGCTGCCGCCCACACAGTCGGTAATGAAAGAAAAGCCGAGGTCACGTTCGGCATTCATCATCAACAAGCCGATGTGGGAGTTTATCATAGGCACAGGATTGCTGTTCGCCGGCCTCCTGTTTGCCTTGCTCTACTATTTCGAGCACACCGACATCAACAGCTTCACAGAGATAGGCAAAGTGCCCTTCATGCCTGAGGCCGCAAGTCTTACTCCATATGAAGTGTCTTTCTTCTTCACAAGCTTTGTGTTCCTTAATTTCTGGAACATGTTCAATGCCCGTGCCTTTGCGACCGGCCGGTCGGCGCTGCACTTCAAAGGATGCAATGGCTTCGTCTTGATTGCCCTGGTAATCCTTTTCGGCCAGATACTGATTGTATCGGTGGGAGGACCGTTCTTCAGCGTGGTTCCGCTGAGCCTTGTCGACTGGATCGCGATTATCGCATCTACATCGCTTGTGCTGTGGATAGGCGAGATCTACCGCCTGTTCAAGAAGTGATGATCAGCGGCGGTATCGCGACAGGAATCCGTCATCGAAGATCAGATATACGCCGTCGGTATACGTCCAGCGTTCCTGCATGCCGCTGTATGTCGGCACACGCAGTATATCGGCCGGAGCACCCAGGGCCAGACGGCATTCGTCGCGTGTCATTCCGTTTCTCACTTGCGAGCGTGTGATCAGTGTCCACACTTCGTCGCTGATCGCCGGATATTGCTTGCGCGGATTCTCGAAAGCGAACAGCTTGTCGAAGGTACGTGTGGCGCCCTTACCTTTTCCGACACTCATCAGCAGGACATATTCCTTTGCTGCCGTGTCTGCCGTCTGATGGAAACATATGGCGGCTGCAAAATTGGATGTTCCGGGCACTACGCTGTCTATAACGATTTCGACATGTCTCAGCCCGGCGACTTCGATCAGGGTGCTGTCGGCCGAGTACCACGAGGGCGTGCGGACAAAGAAATGCTTGCCGCGCATTTTGGCATCTACCTCAGCCACGATATCAAGATCTATGCAGAACGGTATCTCGAGGCTGTTGACACTGTCGATACGGGCTTTGTCGTAATTGTTCAGACGATAATAATATTTGCCGCCCTTGTCGTCGTCAAATTCTACAAGCGTCGCATCCGTGCCGGTAAGACTGTTGGCCGGAGATATGCCACGGAAGTATATGTCTTTTCCCACCAGCCCGTCGGTGGGCGACGACGGAGTCGTGAATATGAGCGACACACGGTCGTCGGCGACCTTGAAGCGCTTTCCCGGCTTCCACTTTGAGGGAGCCTCCGGGCGTATTCCGTCAAGATAGGACGCCTCGGCAAGCGGCGTCGACGCCTGCTGCTCGCGCACTGTCGACGCATCGATGCGTGGCGTGCTCTCCACACCTGTAAAGCACGATGTAGCCCCGGCGCACATAAGTGCGCCGAGGACTGTCATTGCTATAGGGTGCAATCTCATTCAGCCTTCGCGGCCTCCTTGACCGACGACGGCTCTATGCCGAGATTGTTGAAGATAAACGAATAGATGTCGGTATACTCGTCGATAACCTTGCTGATAGGCTTGCCTGCGCCGTGGCCGGCCTTGCTGTCGATGCGTATCAGCTTGGGAGCATCGCCGGTATCGGCGGCCTGCAGAGTAGCGGCATACTTAAAGCTGTGTGCCGGCACCACACGGTCGTCGTGGTCGGCGGTAGTTACCATTATGGCCGGATACTTCGTGCCGTCGTTCTTGATATTGTGGACGGGCGAATAGCCGAGAAGGTACTCAGCCATCTCTTTACTGTCGTCGGCAGTGCCATAGTCGGCAGCCCAGTTCCAGCCGATAGTGAAGAGATGATAGCGCATCATGTCCATCACACCCACACGAGGTATGGCGACCTTGAAAAGATCGGGGCGCATATTCACTGTCGCGCCGACAAGGAGGCCGCCGTTGCTGCCGCCTTCTATTGTCATGAGTTCTGGCTTTGTCCAGCCTTCGGCAATCATATATTCCGCAGCTGAGATAAAGTCGTTGAACACATTGAGCTTCTGCATCTTTGTTCCGGCCTCGTGCCACTTGTCGCCATACTCGGCGCCGCCACGGAGATTTGCCTGCGCGTAGATGCCGCCGTTTTCGAGCCAGAGCAGACGGTTGGCATTAAAGCCGGGATTGAGAGTGATATTGAAACCGCCGTAGCCATAGAGATATACAGGATTATTGCCGTTGGCTTCAACATCCTTGCGGCGCACGGTAAACATAGGCACCTTCGTGCCGTCGCTCGACGTATAGAATACCTGCTCGGTCACATAATCCTCAGGGTTGAAGCCCTCTATCTCGGTCTTGTGATAGAGTTTGCTCTCGCCTGTCTTTATGTCATACTTGTAAAGGGCGGAAGGATATGTGAACGACGAGAACGAGTAGAACACCTCGTCATTGTCGCGGCTTGTGGAGAAGCCTACTGTGCCATAGGTAGGCAGTTCTATCTCCCTTATCTTCTGGCCGTCCTTTGTGTACAGGTACGCATGGTTGGAAGCGTCGCGGTCGTAGACAGCGATCAGATGGTCAGGACCGGCAAATTGTACCGATGTCAGCACACCGCCGTCAGGATCTTCGGGAATGATGTCCTTCCAGTCTTTCGATGTCGGTGTCTTGGGGTCTACAAGTACAAAACGGTTACGCGGAGCACCTACCGAAGTGTAAAGATAAAGCTTGCCGTCGACAATAGCCACCGGGGAGTTGGTATAGTCCTGTGTAGGCTCTACCACAACCCAGTCGGCGCTATTCTTGCGCATATCGCGTATCATCACGCTCTCGCCTGTGCCTTCGCCGCCACCGAATATAGCCATGGCACTGCCGTCCTTGGCGATATCGGCGCTATGGAAATGGTAAGGATGAGCGGCATCCTCGAATACCACGGCATCGGCCGACTGCGAAGTGCCTATCTTATGGCTGTAAACACGGTGGCCGGTGTTTGCATTCGAAAATTCCTTTCCGGCCTCGGGTGCTTCGTAGGCACTGTAGAAGAAAGTGTCGTCGCCGAGCCACTGCACATCGGTAAACTTGGCCCACTCTATGTGATCGTCGAGCAATTCGCGACTTGCGGTATCCATCACATATATCTCGGTCCAGTCGCTGCCCGAACGTGAAATAGTGTATGCCGTATATTTGCCGCTCGGGCTCTGGAATACACCTGTAAGGGCCACTGTGCCGTCTTCGCTCAAGCTGTTGGGATCGAGGAAGACCTCGCGTTCGCCGTCATAGCTGTCGGCGCGGTAGAGCACGCTCTGGTTGCGGCTGCCGTCATTGGCATAGAAATAATATTTTCCATCGTTCTCTTTCGCCGGCAGGCCCTGACGTCCGAAGCGGTTGAGGGTCTCGAGACGTTTGTGCACAGCGTCGCGGTAGGGTATCTGCGACAGATAATCCTGTGTTACCTTGTTCTCGGCTTCTACCCAGGCAAGTGTCACTGCCGCGGTGTCATTCTCGAGGGGACGGTAAGGATCTTCCACTGTCATACCGAAAGCTTCATAGGTAGTGCTGTCGCATGGGGCGACAGGATATTCTACCTTGGCCTGTTTGTTGCAGGCACTTGTCAGTACAGTTGCCATTGCAATGATTGGAAATGCTCTCATTCTTTATAAAAATCTGATATATAGATCGGTATATTACTTGCCTTTCACATGCACATCCATCTGCGGGAAGGGGAAACTGATGCCGGCAGAAGGCAGCTCTTTATAGAATCGTTCGTTAAGTTCGTAGTACACACTCCAATAGTAAGCCGACGGCGTCCATGCTGTTACCTTGAGGTCGACGCTGCTGGCTGCAAGCTGATTCACGACCACTGCGGCCGAGCGGTCGACAGGAGCTGTGTTGAGCAAAATCGATGTCGGTGTCATACCTCCCGACTTGGCATCAGACAGCTGCCGGGCCTTGCGGTCATCCTCGATATATTGCTTCACAATTCTGTCGTCCGACGATATGATATCGAGAATAGCGCGACGGGCGGCATCCACATCATCGCCGTAGCTTATGCTTACTATCCAGTCGACACGGCGATAATCCTCTTTATTGTAATTGTTTATCGAGCCTGTCGACAAACCGCCGTTAGGTATTATTATCGACTTGTTGTCGGGAGTTGAGATAATGGTGCTGAAGATCTGTATCTCGCGCACCACGCCGGCATAGCCTTGAGCTTCAATAAAATCGCCTATCTTATAGGGCTTGAGGAGCAGTATAAGCACACCGCCGGCAAAGTTCTGAAGCGTTCCGCTGAGCGCCATACCGATGGCGACACCGGCCGAGGCAAACAGTGCTATGAACGAAGAGGTCTCTATGCCAAGTATTCCGATCACTGTCACTATGAGGATGAAGTACAGCACTATACGCACCATACTCAACACAAACGTAGCCAGTGACTGGTCGAGACGGCGACGGATGAATATACCGCTTACAAACTTGTACAGTTTATTGATAACCAGCCTGCCTAAGTAAAAGACAAGTATGGCTATGCCCAGATTGATTGCAAACGACACCACCGAGCTTACCAGACGTGACATAAGCTCGTCGAAAGGCAGGCTCTTGAGCATCGACAGTTCGTCGTGCACAGTGGGCACTGAATCAGGCAGTTCGGGGGTAATATTCGGCATCTGTAATAACATCAGGTCAGAATTTTAACAAACTTGCCACATCCCTGTACCACGACAATTCATTGTATTTGTTCTTGGTACACGACTGCGGTGTCCGTAGAATAAACGTGGACATGCCACAATGGTTATCTATAGGCACTCTGCGGAGAAATGGCGTAGCAGCGTCGTAGAGCACCGCATCAGCCATCGCATTCCTGAAAGACTCCAGATCGGCACCGGCGCCTTCGTAGCGCTCGGCACCATTCTTGTCGTGTGTCAGCGCCTCGACATAATGAGCGAAGTCAAAGTAGTTGCATGACTCTTCACGAACACCCGACGAATACATCTGTGCGCTGAAACCCTCGGGAAGCGACGTGCCTGTCTTGGAATAGATCTCCTTTGTCGTGCGTGCCACTTCGTCGAGCGCCGATGCCTTTACAACACTCATCGTGCAGTAATTGTTTATCACATCGTCCGGTGTCTCGGCGATAAGCTTCTCGTAATATTCAAAAGTGCTTCGTGCGGCGCCTGTCAGGTCGGCCTCGCCGGGAGCAAAGAAATATTTCAGATTAAGATGATACGGCATACCCGGAGTCTGCAGCTCTGTCACACTGCCGGCAAAGCGGCGTGCACAGCCGCGCAGCTCATAGAGACTCTCTACCGACATCATGTAGCAGCAGTCGAAATATATCCAGTCGAAACCGCCGCTCGCTTTAAGCGCCCTGGCGAGATCGCGGTTGTTCATACGCTTGTAATTGTCATCGCCGAAGCTGCGCTTCACAGGGCTCTGCTCTATTCCGTCTTCGATCCAGCCTGAGGCATGACTCCACAGCACAAGACCATACTGAGGCGTGTTGGCAAGCCTCTTCACATCATTGATCACTTCTGTCATACGGTTGATGTCGACAGAGCTCAACGATTTGTCGTAGTGCTTGAGTGTGACAGTATCTTTGGCTGTAATCTCTACAAGCGAGGGGCCTTCGTATCTGGTGTGACGATAGACAATAAGCCTGTTGCCTTTGCCAAGGCCTCGCGAGGCACCATCCATCATCTCTTTGAAATCATCATAACTGTAGCCGTTAAGATTGTTGTTAGCAACCTGATAGACAAGTACCGTACGGCCTTCGCTTAGTGTCGGCGTTTCCGGATCATCATGACATGAGGCAGCCAAGAGGCACACCAATAGTATTACCAGAAATATAGGATAATTGAGGAATCTGATTTTCATAAGATACAAAATTACTACATTATCGAGGCTGCGTCAAGACCTTTAAATACTTTTAAGGTTTTAGCGTCCGATAATAAAGAATCAGAAAGGATAACCGATGGCCAGATGGAAGGCGAGCGAGTTGCCGAACGACTTCATGTTATAGTATCCGCGTTTGCCCGTATCATATGGAGCATGAATGCCTATGCCGAGGTCGCCGCGTATCACGAGCATGCTTATGTCGAGTCGAAGGCCCACTCCTGTACCCAGAGCGAGATCGCGCAGGAAACTCTTGCCTCTCAATGTACCGCCGGGGCGCATAGGATCGTCCTTGAGAAGCCACACATTACCCGAATCGAGGAACAAAGCTCCATGAAGAGGACCGGCGATCGGGAAACGGTATTCCACGTTTGCCTCGAACTTGAAAGTGCCCGTCCGGTCGAAATAATCATCAGACTGGCCGGGTGCCGCACGATAACTGCCGGGGCCTATCGACCTTACCGTAAAAGCTCGGATCGAATTTGCACCGCCGACATAGAACTGCTCGGAGTACGGCACCTGTGATGAATTGCCATAGGCATGCGCAGCTCCCACGGCGACCCTGCTTACAAGCCAGTGATCGCCCATGCCGAGACGGCGTCCCCACACAAGCTGGGTCTGCCCCTTGACAAACTGCGAGAACGGTGTGCCGAAGAGCTCCTTCTCGCCCTTCTTGCCGCAAGCCTGATAGATAGCCCAGAAGATATTACCGGCTTCCTGTACCGAGAACTGCCAGTTGAGCGTGTTGTCACGGCCGAATGCGCGGTCGTAGACATAGGTATATATCATCTGAGGTATAAACTGGCTCTTAAAGCTCTGGGCTACAGCCGGATTTGCCGTCATGATGGAGTCAAAGTCGTGTGTCGTGTGCAACAGGTTGGTATAGGTAAGTTTGAAGAGAGTGAGTGTGTTGGACACATGCCTGCGCAGACGCCAGTCATAATTGATCGACGCATTGAACTGAGCCATCTTGAAGTAATGCGGACGGTTGAGAAGATCGGCATTGAGCTGGAAGCGGGTCCAGTTGAGGTCGTAGCGGCTTCGTGGCACAAAACGAGGCGCCAGCAGACGCGGAAAAGCCAAAGAGCCCGTAAGGCCTATCTCATAAGAGTTGAAGATGCTTCGCCGGCCACTGCCTGTCTGCCATTCATAGGTGCCGGTAAGTTTTACCGACAGCTGCTCTCCGCCACCGAACATGTTCTTGTTCGTAACGCCGAAAGTCATACCCGGACCGATATAACTGTTCGATTTCGACGAAGCATTGACCTCGAGCGAAGTCTCCAGCGGCTCGTCGAAGGTGGCGTATATGTCTACATTCAGCCGTCGTGCCGCCATGTCCGAAGTATCGGGCACGGCATTGATATCGATATTGTTGAATATACCGAGTCTGGCGAAATTAGACTGCGTACGGTCCATGCTGCGCACGGCGAATCGTCTTCCGGGACGGAAACTTACACATTCGTCTATAATCTTCCGACGCAGCTTCGACGGCATCATCTGTATGAGCGTAGCCCGAGCCATCTCGACAGTATCAGGCTCTCCGCCGCCCTGATTGCGAGCCACGTGTACGGTCACTTTTCCTGTCGTATATGGCTGCAAGGCTATCTTCGGCACATTGCTCGCGAGCATCATCTTGAGCTCGATCTCTCCGGGCTTCGCGATACTGTCGGCAAGATACTCTATAAACTCCGGCCGGAAGAAATAATAGCCACGGTTGCGCAATGCATTGGTAATACGTGTACGGGCTATCGACAGCGAATCGGTGGAATAACGCGGACGCTCCGACTTGAGATAGCTGTCGGACAGCGCGAGGGAATCAATGAGAGCGCCGAGCACAGTCGAATCCGGCAGCAGCTGCACACCGCTGATCGGGTAGGCCGGGCCGGGTGTGATATCGTAGAGTATCTTAGCCTTTTTGGGATTCTTGCCCTGCACGAGACTGTAGGTCGCCGTACCGCGGAAATAGCCGTTGTTGTCGAGTATCTGCTCTATCATATGGGTACGCACCTCGGGCCGTACATCCGATACCAGCACGGGCTCCTCTACAAGCTTCTCATAGAGCCAGTGCCTGAAACCCTTGGGCGGATTGGGCCAGTTGTTGTACACCCACAGGCCAAGAGGGAAAGGATAGCGCCAGCCGACAAGTTTCCAGTAATTGTTGGGAGCCACATTGACCTGCGACTTTATGGTCGATATCATGCCCGACGGAATCCTGACACTGTCAGGCGCCGACACCTTGAAACTTTTGATGCCTGTATACAGTATCTCGTCGGCAGGAATGCGTCGGGTTGTCGAGCACGACGACACAAGCGCAGCGGCAATGATACCGATCGACAGAGTGAGATATATCCTAACGCGATTCATTGCTTTCTGTTTTTTGGTTTTCCTTTTGTAGACGTCGCTCTACCAGTTTTGGAGGAAGGAACATATCGCCCAGGCGGCGCAACTTGCGGCGATAGACAAAGCCCACGCCGGTCTGGGTAATCTCGCCCTCAAGTATACTCTCATAACCCGTGTGACGGAAAAGACGGATATACATCGTGCGCTGGTCATTGAGGAAGTACTCGAAAGATATGTCGTTGATAAGATTCTGCGAGAAATTCTCATCCGCATTGGCGTCGGTAGAATAATTGCCGCCTACAACGATCTTGAATCGGTCGTTGAAGAGCGATTTCGACACCTGATACGAGTAGCTCATCGTCTGCGAAGTGCTGCCGTCGACAGTACGGTCGTACTGGTTGATGCCGAAGGAGATATCGACGCCCTTGATATTGTTTGCAGCCCAGGTGTTGATCTGCGACTCGAGGAACGAGAACAAGGGATTGCCGGCAAGCGACGCGTCGCCTCTCGTACCCGGACCGGTATATACATTGTACAACAACATGTTCATGGCCTGATTGGCCCTCTGTTCGGGAGTCATGCTCTCGAGCTCGTTGGCAACGGTAATATCATCGTTTGTCGACAGGTCGAAAGCCACGTCCATCTGGTTTAAAGTGCCTGTGACAGACAGTCCAACATCGAAGTTGACCAGACGGGAGTTCTGCCCTCTCTGAGTCACATTGGCCTTGATCACGTCCACAGCATGGACATTGAGCGTCGGGTTCATTATCGCGCCGTTGAAAGCCACATAACTGCCACGTTCGAAATTAAAGAGCTTCTCGCTCATGAACGGCGGCGAATAGCGCACAAAGCCCTTGTCGATATTCAGACGACCCGACATACGGCCGTTGTCGAGCGGAGTCATGGAGTATGCCAGCTGGCCGTTGCTCTCTATCTGGGCGCGGTTCTTGCCGTCGGGCGACAGATAGACAGTGATTATATTGCCGTTTTGCATCGTCAGATTTGCATCGAGCATCATGGCAAGGCCCGACCGTGCAAGTGTATCCGCTTCCGCCACTTCGACAGAGTCGGTAAAATTGACGAATTTGACCATATCGCCGCTCGAGCGGTTGGTCAGCGCGGCCGATGCCTCACTCGATATCACATATGTTATATTCGTACCCGAATTGACCGACAGGTCGGCATTGACCGTCATAAACGACATACTGCCACGGGCCGTCGCGTCGAGACTTATATATCCCTTGCCGAATATATCCGCGCCCTTCTTCAGCCGTTTACTGTTGACTATCATCATGTTGTCGGCCTTGAGCGACAGATTGAGCTTCATATCGCTGAATTTGGATATGTCCACCGTGCCGTCCACCGTAAGCGGATTGTCATTGCATCCCGAAATCTTAAAGCCGTCGAAGCTTACAAGACCGTCGACAACACGTATAGGCGTAGGGCTGAAATTGTATGCCGTGCCCGTCATGCCCAACAACACGGCTGTCGAATCGAAATCGAGCGTACCATTTATTATCGGAGCAGCCTCGGGACCGGAAATCTTGAGATTGCCGTTGAGCATACCCGACAGCTTCGCCACACCTGGCGGCAAGAACGGATTGACCGTAGTCAAGGGGAAATGTATCATCGCGAAGTCGAGATCGAGCGGCGATGTAGAGGTGCTGTCGTTTAGAGCTCCCCTGAGGGTCATGGTCTTCATTCCGTCCACTATAACATCCGCGTCAGCCCTGATGGCGCCGTCGCTCATGGCCGATATATCGAAATCCACTTTGAGATCGGCCACTTTCTCCTTGCCATAGCTGAAGTTGGTAATTCCGGCCGTACCCTCTCCCGTCAGATTACCGTCGTGACGGTTGAGACGCATATCGGCATTGATATCGCCCTTGACCGGCGGCGCAAAGGGATTCACGGCTATCCAGTCGTTGAGGTGTATATCTGTCAGACGTATCACTACATCCTCCTGCCCGGCCGCGTGTACGTCCACACTGTCGGGATGCTCGGTGTATATGGCGAGCGCACTGTTGCCGCCATTCATACGCAGATTGGCATCGATATGCCCCGTCGGCAGATTATAGCTGATAAAATTATCGTGGTTGACAGTCCATTTCTGATAACTTATTATCGGAGAATACGGCCTGATATGCAAGGACAGCGTCGAATCCGCTGCATTGCTCTGCGCGGCGATGCCAAGGTCGTAGCCGACCTCGCCCTTGATGTTGGTCTGTGTCAACGCCAAATGCGCATACTTACCCTGTATTATGCTCTTCATATCCACCCGATGCCATTTGTCAAGATTGCCCGGGCGGTTCTCTACGCCTGCATTGAGATGGAGATGGCCTCGGTGCTCTCCTCCATTTATAAAGATAGAATCGAGCAACATACTGCCTGTGTCGAAGCGCTTGACAAGACCTGAGATAAGGAGCGTGCTGTCATTGTCGACACTGAGATTGAACTTTCGCACAGACATCTTCGAGCCTTTGAGAATGTCGTTGACCAGATTCGACCGGCCGCCGTTAAGATCAAACGAGAACGGAGGAAGAGCCCGACAGAGAGTATCGGCGTCGATAGCATATATCGCCATCTGCTCCGACAGGATTTTCGAAAACTCGCCGAACGAAGTTGTAAGGGTGTCGAGAGGTACAGACGAGCTGAATGTGGCTGTCAGGTCACGGTTTATGACCTTCAGGTCGGTAAGGCTGTCGCTTGTATTGAAATGAGCCGATATGCCGTCGAGCGCAATAGTGCCTTCGGTGCGGCGGAAGAAGAGGTCGTGCACAGTCATGTCGGCCGATATATCATTCTTGCCGGGGCCTATCACGGCATTGCCGTCGAGCACCACTTCCACCGACGCCGGTTCCTGCATGAATTTGAGCGCATGAAGATCGATATAAGTGCCATCCACATCGGCATGCCAGCGGTATACATCCCCGTCAAGATTGCCATCGGCCTTAAGCGAAAACTCCAGCGACGGAGTGTCGGACTTAAGCGACACGTTAGCCTTGCCCTGATCGAGATGAGCGTCGGCCTTTATATTGGTGTAAGCCACATCCTGATACACAGCTTTCTCTACGTTCAGGTCAGCGTCGATCTTAGTACTTGTCCTGAACGGGTCGTAGCCCTTGCCTGTAACGGCCAGGTCAGCGCTAAGCTGACTGACGCCGAGCAAAGGCATAAATGCCTGCACGGGAAATTCGTCGGTCTTCAGGACTGCCTTATAACTTTCGGCATTGGCGTTCCAGTTCGCGTCAAGGCCTAATTTGCCGCCCTTTGTCCGTGCCGTCATACGGCCTTTGACTGTACCCCCGGCCATCGCCACGTTGCCGGCTATAGTCATAGGCGGTATATGCAGCATGTCGGCCGTCGGCTTGGCGAGAAACTTTTTCTTGAATCCGTCTACATTTATGATATTGCCCTTGAGAGCGATATTGCCGGCAAGCTTGTCGGGATTCATCATGTTACGAATGTTGCCCTTGGCCTGCAATGTCACGCAACGGTTGAGCACAAGCCTGATATCTTCAATCGCCAGATCGCCGGTACTTCCCTTTGCATCGACATTAAGAGATATGTTGTCGGCCGAAGGCACGGCAGCGAAATAAGGCATAAACGCCGGGAAAATATCGCTCATATCCTCGGGCGAGAACGAGCCTTCAAGGTCGAGACCGAGAGGCAGGTCGGGATCGGCGGCCATATCGCCCATGCCGAGCTTGCCGCCGAAGCGCACATCGGTACCTCGGGGTGTGGAAAGGTGCACATCGTTGAAAGTCAACGCCACAGAATCTATATCGAGTGTTCCGTCGACATCGAGAGTCACGCCGCAACGTTCGCGGCCATGCACACGCACCGGCAGCCTTACGACAGATGCCTGATTGTAGAAATCAGTCAGGCCGAGATCAAGGCTGTCGAGACTGATATATGTGAAATCGAGGCCGGGCACAGGCTTGACCCCGGCAGTAGCATAGAGAGCGTCGCCGCCATGGAAATCTATGCTGTCGATGGTCACTGTCCAGGGCGCCGTTACCGTGGTGTCGGCCGGAGCTTCGGGATGCGTGGATATCCAATCGGCAGCAGATGCAGAATCTGGAGCGATATAACGTGCGCTAAGATGCCTGCCGCCGAAGAAGTGCAGATCTACCTTCTGTCCGCTAAGGTCCACGAGCCCGTCGTTAAGCTCGGCATGCCCTATCGTGGCTGTCAGAGTATCGATCGTTGGCATCATACGCATCGAATATCGCAGGCCACGCATGCCGGCACGGTCGATATTGATAGCCATATCCTTGAGCGCCACAGATACAGGCGACAGCGACAGACTGTCGGCCGATATGTCGATGCACATTACCGAATCAGGGCCACCCATACGGTAGCGCAGGCCACGCAGGTCAAGGTCATTGACCTCGGCTTTGCCGGCCAGCAGCGGCAACAACGCTACATCGGCGCGCATGCTCGAGGCCGCTATCATGGTATCGCCATCGGTGGTAAACACAAGTCCGCCGAGCTCTAAATCGAGAGGAAAATCGAGCCTGAAGGAGTCAAGCGAAAGCCGGCCGCCGGGAGTAGACAATTTGCCCAGCAATGCCTCACGGGCATTGTCCTGTGCCCAGTCAGAATATAGCAACGCGACAACGCCGCACAATAAAAGCACGACTGCCAAAAATGTATATCCCAGCAGACGCACAATTCGTTTGATAATACTCCACGCTTTCACTTCTATATAGGCCTTGTAATGAATTTAACTTAAAACGGCCTGAAGCGACAAAAAGTTCAGACTTCCTTATTTGTTTTTTAGCTGAGTAACCCTTACCTTCGTATTCTTTATCTTATACGGAGCCAGAGCTGTCACAGTGTCCCTTGCCTTGGCCGCCGGCACAGCCACATAAGCGAAATGGTCCTTCACGTCGATACGACCTATTTCATCGGGCTGCAGTCCGCCTTTGGCAATAAGGAATCCGGCTATATCGCCTCGCGATATTTTCTCTTTCTTTCCGGCATTGAAGAAGAGCGTCGCCCTGCGAGCCCTGCTTAGCGGCTCTATATCCTTCGTCGCAATAGTTTCAGCCCCGGCATACCCGGGCAGTGTCTCTTTCTCCGACACGATCACATATGCACATCCGGCTGTGCCGCCAAGGCGCCCGGTACGGCCATTGCGATGTGTCCAGCCCTCAGGAGTGGACGGTATATGATAGTGCACCACAGCCTCGACACCGTCGATATCAAGGCCACGGGCTGCAAGATCGGTCGACACCATTACGGTAGCGGTTCCGTTGCCGAACAATACCATCGCCCTCTCTCGCTTATCCTGATCGAGTCCGCCATGATAGAGACATGAATCCACGCTTTTTTTCTGCAGATAATCATAGACCCTTTCGGCCGCTTCACGATGGTTGACGAAGACCATGGTCTTGCGGTCGCCAAGAGCCTCGAGGAGAGCGCCGAGCGTGTCGAGCTTATCAGCCGACGGGCTGTCGATCCTGTACACTTCCACGCTTTCCTGCGGCCCACGGTCCTCTCCGCGATACTCCGCCACGTGGTCGACAGCACCCACGAAATCAGGTATATCGCCGCTTGTCGCCGACGTGAGCAACAAGGTAGACACACGCTTCATCGTGTCTGTGATCCGTTTCATATCCGTGGCAAAGCCGAGTTCGAGAGCCTTGTCATACTCGTCTATCACGAGCACGCCGGTCTTCCACAGATCGAGACGATGCCTGTTGATATGGTCGAGCAGACGGCCGGGTGTGCCGATTACCACATCCGGGTTGCCGGCAAGACTTTTGGCCTCTGTCTCATATGAATGTCCGCCATATAGGACCGTAGTCTTGTAGTCTGGCGCGGCTATAGGTCTTATTATATCATAGATCTGAAGTACCAGCTCCCTCGTAGGAGCTATGACGAGCGCTTTCACGCCCGGGGCATTGCCTTTGAGAGCGCGTAGCATCAGTATAGTGAACGCCAATGTCTTTCCGCTGCCCGTCGGAGCCTGGAGCAACACCCGTGCCGGCAGGCTGACACGCGACATCTCCTGCTGCATAGGCAGGAGCGCGTCAATGCCGAGCGTGCGACGGGCACGCTCGGTTATGGTCTTCAGATCCATCAGGTCTTAAAGATTCTCGTTGATAATCTTTTCGAAATTCTCGGCAGGCATGAGATCGCCGGTACCGATCTTCTTGAAGCTTGTTCCGTCAGGCTTGAGAAAAAGCACGGCAGGAATAGCGTCGCCCATCTCGTAGGCTCCGAAGAGATCGCCGAATTTATCGACATCGACAGAGATAAATGTTACCTTGCCCTGATATTTGGCAGCCATTTCCTCGAGAACGGGAGCAAGCTGACGGCAGGGGCCACACCACACTGCATTGAAATCGACAACTGTAAGCTGCTCTACCTTCACACCGGGAGTGAGCGCGGCAGCGTCCTCGAGTTCGATTACTTTGCCGTCGGTAGCTACCGGCGCGGTCTTGGCTACTGCCGGCTGCTCTACTGCAGCCTGTTCTGTTTCTGTAGTCTGAGTGGTCTGATTGCCGCCGCATGAGGCAAGCGCCAGACATGCTAATGCATATACAAAAATCTTCTTCATATCTTTATAATTATAAATCGTGCCGTGCATCCGGCTCGAATGCGCGGCACGACTATATGTTCAACGCTGTAATGTTCCCGTTTGTTTATGCAAGAGCTGAATTTGTCTTGTGTACGGCAGCTGCGCTGGCGGCGAAGAGAGCTTTCTCTTCATCGTTGAGATCGAACTCTACGATCTTCTCGATACCGTTGCGGCCGAGGATACAGGGAACGCCGATGCAGAGATCCTTCTCGCCGTATTCGCCTTCGAGAAGAGCCGAGCAGGGAAGAAGTTTCTTCTGGTCGCCGATAACGGCAGCTACAACCTGTGCTGCAGCAGCACCGGGAGCATACCATGCCGATGTGCCGAGAAGTTTGGTAAGAGTTGCACCGCCCACCATGGTGTCGGCAGCTACTTTGTCGAGCTGCTCGGCAGGAAGGAGACTGCTTGCAGGAATACCGCGGTAAGCTGCGTAACGCTTCAGAGGAATCATTGTGGTGTCGCCGTGACCGCCGATAACGATACCCTCTACTTCATTGATGTTGGCGTTGAGAGCTACGCTGAGGTAATATTTGAAACGAGCGCTGTCGAGTGCGCCGCCCATGCCGATGATACGGTTGCGGGGAAGTTTGGTTACCTTGTGGATAAGATAGGTCATGGTATCCATAGGATTCGACACGCACACGATGATGGCATTGGGAGAGTGAGCCAGTACATTTTCGGTAACCGACTTCACGATACCGGCGTTGACACCGATGAGTTCCTCACGTGTCATGCCCGGCTTACGGGGAATACCCGATGTGATGACTACGACATCAGAGCCTTCGGTGCGGCTGTAATCATTGGTCACACCTACAAGACGGCTGTTGAGACCTAAGATATTGGCGGCCTGCATGATATCCATAGCCTTGCCTTCGGATACACCTTCCTTGATATCAAGGAGCACAACCTCGTCGGCAACTTGGCTTGTAACGAGGACGTTAGCACATGTTGCGCCTACATTGCCGGCGCCTACGACTGTTACTTTTGACATAGTTTTAATTGTATTTTATGATAGTAGTTGCACAAA
This sequence comes from Muribaculaceae bacterium, assembly GCA_017620635.1. Classification (GTDB taxonomy): domain Bacteria; phylum Bacteroidota; class Bacteroidia; order Bacteroidales; family Muribaculaceae; genus CAG-873. The sequence continues at coordinate 18,180 of JAGAUV010000036.1, forward strand.
TATTGACAATGCCGTAAGCTTATGCGGCTTACGGCACTGCAAAGATACGTTTTTTTTAGCAATCAACTAAATTATTGATGCTTATTTTTGCGGTCTTTCCCGATTATTCTTCAGCAGATACTACTTCCGATTCCTCTACCTCGGCATCAGGAGCGATATTGGGCAGCTCAAGGCCAATATGACGCTTGGCATCCACGCCTTTGAGGATAAGGCCGAGTATAAGGGCGGCCACGCCAAGACAAGCGAGCATCACAAGCGGCCATGTGTAGTTGTAGCTTACCGCAGCCTGCTCGGCGCTTATCGTACCGGCATTGAGCTCGGCCACAACGTCGGTGTTGGTAGCGTCAAGCACCTTGCCGATAAGGAGGGGGAAGAGCCACAGGCCGATATTCTGAATCCAGAATATAAGCGCGTAGGCCGAACCGATGATGTTAGAGTCGACAAGCTTGGGAACGCTCGGCCACAGGGACGCAGGCACAAGCGAGAAGCTGGCGCCGAGGACGAGGATTGTGATATAAGCCACCATCACACCGCCTACGGCATTGCCCTTGAACATAGGCAGGATGAAAGCAAAGGTAAGGTGGCAGATGATAAGCAGCAGCGAGCCGAATATGAGCATCGACGCCGCCTTGCCCTTATGGTCTACATAGTTGCCGAGAATAGGAGTGATGCCTACGGCAAGCAGGGGGAATACGGCAAAGATAGCAGCCGCGCTCTGGCGCATGTAGCCCATGACGCAATAGATGACAAGCGCGATTATCGCAACAGCCAGCGCAGGCACTTTGATCTTCTTGTTTTTGGAGAAACTGAAAGCAAACGACCCGATAGCCACCACGAGCATGATCACGTACTGTATATAAGTGGCCAGATCGCTCTGCCAGAACTCGCCTACGCCTTCGGGATCAAGCGTAAGGTTGCACTGCAGCATGTTGACAGCATATTTCTGGAAGGGGAAGATAGCCGAGTAGTAAAGCACACAGAGCAATGCCACAAGCCAGAAGGCCCAGCTCGACAGAATCTTGCCTATATCCGACACCTTGAAGGGCTCGTCCTTCTCCTCGCCTTCGCCTGTCTGCGCGTCGAGCTTCTTATCCATGAAGAAATATACCACAAACATGATAAGGGCGATAAGCAGCAGCACGACGCCGAAAGCCACGGAACGCGACACACTCACCACGCCGCCGAAATTGGCTACAAGCGGAGAGAAGATCATACATGTGCCCACACCGAGACGGGCGAGAGCCATCTCCGAGCCCATTGCCATAGCCATCTCACGGCCTTTGAACCACTTGACAATACCGCGGCTCACAGTGATACCGGCCATCTCCACGCCGCAGCCGAAGATCATGAAGCCTATGGCGCTTGCCTTGGCCGAGGCAGGCATGCCTTCATAGAAGGGAGAGATACCGAGTTCGTCGAAGCCGGGGATATAATTGAGATGTTCGGTAAACCACACGGCCAGACTGCTGGTCAGGAACTGATCGGTAAGAGCATACCAGTTGATAGTGGCGCCGACAAGCATTACCGCGCCCGACAGAACGGCGGTAAAGCGGACTCCCATCTTATCAAGGATGATACCGGCGAATATCAGAAAGAAAATGAATACATTAAGGAATGTCTCCGCTCCCTGCATCGTACCGAACGCAGTCGAATCCCAGCCGCGTGTCGACTGAAGAAGATCTTTGATCGGCGACAGTATGTCCATAAAGATATATGAACAGAACATTGCGAACGCAAGAAGCCCCAGAGCCGTCCAGCGTGCCCACGCCTTGTCGCGCAACGTAACTTTTAGTGTTTCTCCCATTACTTTTTTTTATAAGTTTGTATTGATTAGTGTTTTCTTGCTGCAAATTTACAAATTATTTTGTAATTTAGGCAAACTTGGTGATTTTCAGAGGGGTCTGGAGAGACGTAGGTGCTAATCGTGTACTTTTGTGGAAGTTGACGGGAAACCGAGAAAAATGAATTTTAGATTTTTGGCTTGCGTTAAAGATCTTTAACTGTCGCAATTTGTCTGTTTTTACCATCACAACACCGAGGAGAGTACACCTTCCGGAGATCTTTTCCAAAGAACGCTTATGTTGCCCGGTTTTCACCACATAAAAGTCCCAGATCTTATTTACCTGCAGTGTAGTGCATGGGTCTTACCGATAATCCATACGAGTTGCTGGAGGGAGTAAGACTCTTCTTAAGATTACTTATGCCGGGGTCATTCTCTCGGGCTGCTCTATCAATTGAAAATATATATACCTGATAGGCATTGTAATCTTCTTTTTTGACAATTGTCGCCGAGGATACAAATGTCAGCATCCGGAACGCCGGCATGGAAATCTTATAGAATTCCTTATAATCCACCCCGGATACTGTTTTCCATTCATTTGACCGCAGGGCATAGTTCCGCACACCGGTTAGCGGGAATGTAATTGACCCTCCATCATTCGTAATTGTCCATGCATTATTCGCATAGGAGGCCGTCAATGATGACATTTTGTCACATACCCATTTTAGAGCATGGATCGGAGGCACCTGAAATTCCGGAGGACATGGGTCGAAGACAGTTTTTGTAACTATTGCGGCATTATTAGCCAGAGTACCCGAGTATTTATACTCATAACCGGCATCAGTTGCCGCTGAATTCCAGGCATTGAACATGATATGAGTCGCTTCACTCAAGTATGGCACCGTGTAATCCGCAAAAGGTATATGCCAGTGATTGCGGTAATTGAACTTACCGTCCGTTTCATGGTCGGTCGAATTCGTGACAAACATATAAGGATGCTTTATGGAGTAACCTATCGTCACTCCTCTTGATGCTTCGCCGGGTGACTGTCCATAATTAACGTAAGTCTCAATCATATCGCCCGGATTTTTGCAGAAAGAGTACTTATAACCGTCCTGATTGTATTGGTTGAACACCTGCTTGTTCTCCATAGTAAACTCAACATCATCCGGGGTCTTGCCCTTCTTGTCATAAGTATAGCAGGGAGTATCGTCATTATAGATACCGCCGAGCATCGGGTCTTTGCGGCCCCACTGATAATATGTGTTGTCGCCGGCATCAGAGCCTTTGAAGACATCCTGTGTGAATGTACCGATTTCTATCGGAGTCTCCTTTTTGCCTCCGTAGGCCGACATATCAACGACGGCTCTGAGTGAGAACTTGCGTAACGCATTGTGATCATGGCGGTCGCACCATCCCAGATTATATTTGGCGAGATCGTAGGAATAGGTGGCGTCAGGCTTCGATGTGTAGAATTCACTGTAAAAATTTGGCTTGTAAGGAGTCACCCATATATGCCAGCTCCAGATTATATCATTTGAGCCGTTTCTGACAGCTAATAAGGCATTGCCCTGCGTGATGGTTTGCTTGCGGATATGGAACACAAGATTACCGTTCACCACCTTTACACTGGCGGGATCGATAAGGTCCGGCGCGTCCTGCCAGCACAGCACGGCATCGCTGACGCCGGAGATTTTTCCGTCGGCAGGCATTCGACCGTCATCGTGCTTTGGATAATAATTAAGGCTCTTTGTATTTTCTGTGGGGTTACCTACATTACCGTTGCCATACACAAGCGGCAGCGAGAAATATCCTGCCTTGTCGACCAGATAGCAATTAGCTGTTTTGCCGTTAACGGTCAGCGAGACAGGAGAGTCCTCGGAGCCGTATTCGATTGAGGTATCAAAGCCTTTCCTCATTGTCTCGTAAGCGGGTTGAGGGGCAATTTGCAGCAATCCGTCGGCATCTGTCGTGCAGTCAGACCAGGTTTCGCTGCCATCCTCCACCAACAACCGGTATTTGAACTTGATTTTGTCAATCGGGATTTCCGCAATCTGTTTTGTGTCCACCCCTGCCTGCACTATTTCGACTTTAGCCGGATGGTATGCCACATCGTACCACACGCCCGAATATGGCATCACGTCAGTAGCTCCTTTCTTGCTGATTTCAGTGGAGGCGTTGATATGAATACTCGAAGGAGATACGGAATAAGTTATGATCTTACCGGCCTCCCAGATTTGTCCGGCAATCGAGCCGGTAATGGTACGTTCCGTGCCGCTGGCATCATCGGTGAACACTATCCTTATCGAGGCTTCCTCCGGAAGAGTCTGCGGCAGAAGCATAAAGGTCAGGTTATTCGTCTCGGTGGCTATGGCAGTGCCATTTCCTGCATGGATTTTGTCATCGGATGTATCATCCGTAGACAAAGTTATATCTTTTGAAATTGTGTACGATACGGGTTGGCCTGACGGAATCCATGTATCTGACCCTACCACCTGCGAGCCACTTCCGTAGACTCCGGAAATTGTCACCTTGGAGATCGTGCCGGCAAGCATATCCTTGCCGCACACTATCCTCACGGCCGTCAGCGCGTGACCGAATTTCAGCTCCACTTGCGGAGTTGTTGCGGCACTGATATTGGTTTGCGCAGTCATGAGGTCAATCTGTTTTTCCACATCGGCAGACACAGTGTATGTCAGTTTCGGTGAACCGGAAGCTGTGGCGTCGCTCAGCGTCAGAGATCCCCCCGTATTCAGGTTCGCGAAATCTGTCACTGTCGGAGCAAAAGCAAAGAAACGGACATTTCCGTTCGACGGCCAGAGCAGCGGACGTCCACCTTCGGCAGGAGTGCCGGATGCCGTGCTGTAAGGGAGGTCATAGGCATACTCCGCGGTCCATTCATTCAGAGACTCATCGTCGGGATAGGTGCCGGTATAGCATATTCCGCTTAGCGAAAATTGTTTATATTTATCCTTGAAGGTGTCTAAGTCTCTGATCGGGGTACCTCGCGTCACACTGACCGATTCTTTAACGGGATTGTCAGCCACTACGGTATGCAGATACAGCATAGTGTCACCGTTGCCGGCCAGTTCCGTGACAGACAGGCAATGGGTAGCCGGTTCATTCTCATTAATGTCCATCCCGTCGTGCCAGGTGTCGGGTGCTATGACATTGAAGGCCACCTGTTTCCCTCCAAGATTTTGAATTCCGAAATCATCGGTGCATCCAATACCCGGCAGGAGCGCGGCGCAGACACCCGTAGCGATAATGAGGCATCTTAAGAAGCTGTATTTTACGTTCATGGCTGAAATAGTGTGAATTAAGTTTAAAATCAGACCTCGCGACAAAAACGGCGAGGTCTGATATTTTAGTCAGTTAAAGAGCAAATCAGAAGGTGCCGTTACCGGGCGTCCAGCTGCCCTCTGTCGGGGTGACCCAATCCGCTACAGTCACGGAGAACTTAATCGGTTCGTCAAGAACAGGGTCGCCAACGTTCTTGGTGGTCGGGCGATCTGTAACAACGCTCAAAGCCTTCCCGCCAACCTTAGACTCTCCAGGTATCAGTTTATTTATAAAATCATCGTCAAATACGGGAGGATACAGGCCGGCACCTGTCGTTTCTCCGCAGATGTCAAGGTTATAAGTATAATGCTTACCAATACCTTCAGTATTCCATGTGCTCTCGAGTGGCACGCATACAAAGCCGTATTCAGTAGCGTTATACACTTCTGTATTAACAGGGAAGAGCTGATGATAGTGATAACCATCTGCCACGTAGATGTCACCCATGTTAGCGTCGCCCTCATGTTTATCGCCGAGATGCTTAAGTTCTACGCGGCAAAGAAGAAGGATATATGCACCTTTATTGTCCTGTGTTTTATCCCATGCAGTAAGGTTTTCCGGCACAAGCATCATCGAACCCAGAATGGGAGAGCCGTCATCTTTGGTACCCTCAGGACGCAGAAGATCCATCTCACTAGCTTCATCCAGTGTAAGAATTTGGTTATAGAATGAACCATAGGCAACTTTGCCGGTACCGATCCAGCTTAGCTGGTCATTGGTTGTTTTGTCGGTGGAATTATAATGGAGGTCTCCTAATAATTTGCCGGATTCAGCGGCATTGACAATCCATGCTCCCTTTATCTTTACAACACGATTATCACTGGAAACCTTATTCTTCTGCCTGGCAGTGATGGAAATCTGGGTCAGGGCATGCTTGAAATTGAGACTCACAGTTGTCGGGCTTGTCTCACGCTTCTGCATAGTGTAAGCCACAACCAGATCTTTCTGTACCTTACCGTCAGCCCATACCGTTGCCTCAACGTCAGACGTAGCTGTCAAGTCAGCTTTCTTGGGCTCATAGCCATTGATAAAGGGATTCTTGTTGTCGAACCCGAAGGAGCCCGAGTAAAGTGCATTGCCTGTTTCACCTGACTTCAGAGTTGTGTAGGCAAAGAACATTACCTGATCGAATGTACTCGGCCAGTAAACATTATGGTTAAGCTTCCAGGTGTTGGAGTCTCCGTCGCGCGTAGCGACATCGCCGGCAGTGCCGGAACCAATCAGGAAGGAGTCGTACAGCACACCGTCCTGGTGCATACCGCGCGCGACAACAGCAAAGTTGCCGAGGTTGGAGAGGGTTGTTTCAGCGGCGCGGGAGTGACCCACTCCAGCAGAAAAACAGATTGCATCACCGGTGGGGTCGTCATTGATGTTCTCGACATCACTGGTGCAAGAAGTGACAAGAAATGCGCCGGTCAATAGCGCGGAGGTCACTGTTGAAAAAGCACAAATTTTCATGACTGTTACTTTAAATGGTTATTGTGTTGGGTTATATTATTATTAATCACATGAGAATTTCGATATTTTCGGCATTTTCCCATCCGTTGACACCGGGACTCATGCCGCCCTGATTGACCACAGGCAGTTTAAGTCCATGCAGCTGAATCTCGATGTGCTTGCTGTTACCGGCCTTGTGGATTTCATCAGTGACATCGAAATCATAGTAGTACTGGAGTGAAGTAAACACACGCAAACGATGCCGGACATTGTGTGGCGCGTTGTCGCCGAAAGTCACGAGAGAGCCTCGCAGACAATCCGTGCCGCAATGATTCAGCTTGAACGGGATTGTCACTTCGGCGCCGCCGGGAGCGGAAGCAGCAGGATTCCATGCTTCTGCAAGACCTGTTATCGCCGCAGAAACATCGATGCCGGCGGTAAGGTTTTCCACACCGGTTATTACAACATCATAGACAGAGGTGACTTCCACAGGAGTGAATCTGATGATTTTATCTCCTGCGGCGGCCGGCTCGATTGTGACGGTCTCGTCAAGGGTATGTGCGTAGACAGTACTTGCCATGGCTCTGACGGGCTGATTGTCGGCATCGCCGGGTAAGGGTGCGTTCTCGCTGCGGTTCATGGGAGAAAGGACTGCGTCTTCGTAGGTCACGAGGTTATATTCATAGAATGTCTCGCCATTCTCCGAGTTGTTGTCGGTGGTGCCGTTGTGACACAGTACCCGGTAGGAACCGGGACGAACCATTATGCGGCAGTCGAAATCCGAGCGCGACGAAGTGCCGTTGCCGGTGAGTTCAAAGCGATAGCGTTCCTTGGTGGTGGAGGAGAAAAACCATACAACCATAGTGTTTGGAGTAGCCTCGGGAGCCATACTCCAGTCGAAATTAATGACTACCGGCGACACATGGGAATGGTCGTAGCATAGTTCGCGCTGGTCGCAACCTGTCAGACATAACAGACCCGACAGCATTAGCATACAGGCGGTGAATGTGCTCCCACGCATAAGGCGACGATATATGCAGCGTTTCATCGGACGCCTCCTTTCCTGCTGTTTTTCACCCGGTTGCCGATGAGCCAAACGAGCGACACACCTGCCCGCGTCGGACCAAACCAGCCCAGCTTGTGGGTGGAAAGCCAGACATCGCAATCATCGATAGGAATGTGTTTCTTGTATCTGCCCCACAAATAGCCTATTCCAAGGCAGAAATCGATATTGAAATGAGTTGATACCGGAAAAGAATATGTATAGGAAACGCCCGCCGCGTAGTTGTAGGTGTCAGACAAAACGCCGGTATGGCTACGTCCGGCCTGGAAATCGTAACATGCTAACGAGCCGTAAACGCCCAGATAATGACCACCGAGCGGAGAGCCTTTGACATGCGGACCTATGCGGTATCTGACCTCGGCATCACCGCCATATATGCGCCAATAGCGACGCCTGTCATGATTGTTCCAACGGGCATACATCCAGTCGGCCTGCAGAATAACCCTGTCGCCGATGCTAATTCCGGCTCCGATGTTAGGGGTCAGCAAGACATCGTAGAGCATATTCGTGGTTACGAACAGTCTGCTGAATAGATTCCGTCCATCACGCTCCGATGATGCGCCTGATTGACGGTTTGCAGAAACGTAACTGTCTTCCAAGCTGCAATTTAGGTCATAGGGGGTGGTGATTGAACATGTCGTGTCAGCTTCGTGTGTTTTAGCCACCGCATTATCATTGCCTTCATTTGACCCTAAGTCCTTCTGTCGGGGCGAGGCATCAGGAAGCAGCTCATTGAAGTCCGATACAATGTTGCGGTAAACTATTTGCAGTTCGGCACTCCGCAATCTACGGTAATCATCTGCCTGTCCGACAACGTTATGTCTTACGGATAATTCCGGATTTACGGTTTGGTCTATCTTTCGGACAAGTCTGGCGAGTGCCCGTGCTCGAGCTTCAGCCAAATCTATATTGAACCAATATTTCCCCTCCGGCGAATATGAACCTGTTACCTTTATGTCAATAAGATTCCGATTGGCAGTGTCTGAAAAAAAACGACAGATCGAATCGATAACCGCCCCGTTTCCCTCAAAATCACGCAAAACAACAGAGGATGCCTTCGGGAATAAAAGAGTCTCTCTAAAAACAGATATGCCGCTATTATTTTGCAATGTGTCTGTCTTGCCCTCCGAGCCTGTAAAGGCTGAGGTCCCATATACAGGCAATGGAACCGACAATAGAATAACGGCACAAAACCACAAAGGCATAGAAAATGAAAATAATGCCTGACCGACAGCCACTACCACTTTGCGGGTACCGCTGCATATCGCATTCCTGTTTGCAAAACTAATCAATTTGTATGTTAACATGGCGAAATAATATTCAATGAAACCATACTTCAGTGTATTGCGATGAAAAATTTCCTTTGTCTATTGACCTTGAGCGGATTGTTGGTTTATTTTTAGCCGTTGATATGATTTAAGATTAGATCCTGTTATTTTGCGAGCTGAATGTCAGCAACAGAAACTCCATCAGCCACTTCTACTAAGTTTTACGGGCGCAAAATTAATCAATTCAAATAATTTCCCCAAATATTTTTTACGAAAGATTCCGAGAAGATTCCGAGAAGAAGTGCAAATCCCCTATTTTCCGTTTTATATCGCGGAGAATTACAAATTATTTTGTAATTTTGGCAGACAAAACACAGCGTAATATGCAATGACCCTCAAAAAGACTGACTTTACCACGCCTGCCCCCACATATACCTTCGACCGAGTAGTGAGAATGATCATCACGGCCCTGACGGTAATTGCGGCGGTATGGCTCATAGGCAAGCTGAGTTCGGTTCTTCTGCCTTTTATGGTGGCATGGCTGATCGCATACATCCTGGAGCCTTTCGTCCAGTACAACCGCCGCATTCTTGGCGTCAGCAACCGCTGGCTGCCTATATTCGTCACTCTGTTCGAGTGCGTGCTCATCCTTGCGGCCATAGGCATCTTCATAGTACCTTCGATCCTAAACGAAATGCACCAGGTGGCCGACTTCATACGCCACTACACCGAGGAAGGCGCCCAGATTTCATTCATTCCGCCGGCCATACACGAATTTCTCCGCGACAGCATCGACTTCGAAAGGATATCACGTGAGCTGACCCGACAGGATCTGCAGTCGCTGGTCGACACCCTCGGCTCTTTTATCGCCGGAGGCTACGATTTCGTTCTCGGTGTGTTCAACTGGTTCATCGTGGTGCTGTATGTGGTTTTCATAATGCTCGACTACGAGAAACTGATAATAGGCTTCCGCCGCATGATACCGCCGAAATACAGGAATACAGCCTTCAGTATCTTCAACGACATAAAGGACTCGATGAACCACTATTTCCGCGGTCAGGCACTCGTGGCATTTATCGTCGGGATACTGTTCTGCATCGGGTTTACCATCATCGGTCTGCCCATGGCCATTGTGCTCGGTCTGTTTATCGGGCTGCTCAACATGGTACCGTATCTTCAGCTCATATCGCTCATTCCGTCTACCATCCTGTGCCTCGTGTACTCGGTCGACAGCAATGTCGAGTTCTGGAACATATGGTGGGCTACGATGGCTGTCTATATCATAGTGCAGTGCATACAGGACCTCATACTCACACCCAAGATCATGGGCCGCGCGATGGGACTCAATCCGGCCATAATACTTCTGTCGCTGTCGGTATGGGGCACATTGCTTGGCTTTATCGGCCTGATAATAGCGCTCCCGGTCACTACACTGCTGCTGGCATATTACAATAACTACATAACAACACGCGAGACATCAACCCAATAAATCTTAACCATATAATGACACACCGTTTTATCCTGAACGAAACCGCCTATTTCGGCGCCGGCGCACGCAAGGAACTGCCCTCTGTCGTAGAGCGCCTCAATACTAAAAAAGCACTTGTCGTTACCGACCCGGGCCTCATATCCTGCGGAGTGGCCAAGATGGTAACCGACGTCCTCGACGCCGCTGCGATACCCTATGAGGTATTCAGTGAAGTTAAGCCCAATCCCACCATCGCAAACGTCAACGCCGGCATAAAAGCTTATAAGGCAAGCGGAGCCGACTTTATCATCGCTATCGGCGGCGGTTCGGCCATCGACACCGCCAAGGCTGTAGGCATAGTGATAAACAACCCCGAGTTTGCCGACATCGTATCGCTCGAAGGCTGCGCGCCCACAAAGCACAAAAGCGTGCCCGTAGTGGCTCTGCCTACGACAGCCGGCACTGCAGCCGAGACCACTATCAACTATGTGATCATCGACGAGGCCAAACAAAAGAAAATGGTATGCGTCGATCCGAACGACATACCCGTTGTAGCCGTCATCGACGCCGAACTCATGATGTCGCTGCCGCGCAGCCTCACAGCAGCCACCGGCATGGACGCACTGACACACGCTATCGAAGGCTACATCACACAAGGAGCCTGGGAGATGAGCGACATGTTCGAGATCGAGGCTGTACGCATGATAGCCCGACACCTGCCCGTTGCTGTTGAACATCCCTCCGACGCCACAGCACGCGAAGGCATGGCTCTGGCCCAGTACATCGCCGGCATGGCATTCTCTAATGTAGGTCTCGGCCTCGTGCACGGCATGGCACACCCCATGGGTTCGCTCTTCGACATTCCCCACGGTGTCGCCAACGCGCTCCTGCTCCCCACCATCATGGAATTTAACCTGCCCTACTGCATCGACAAGTATCCGCGCATCGCCGAAGCAATGGGCGTCGACACCGCAGGCATGAGCAAGGAAGAAGCGGCTAAAGCTGCCGTAGAGGCTGTAAAGGCTCTGTCGGTAAAAGTCGGCATACCTCAGCACCTGTCGGAAATAGGCATCAAAGAAAGCGATATGCCGGCTCTCGCCGAACAGGCTCTTGCCGATGTATGCACTCCCGGCAATCCGCGCCCCGTCACAATCGGCGACATCAAGGCGCTCTACGCAAAAGTACTATAATACAAGAGCTTAATATCCAAAAGAGCTATACTCCGCCGGGAATACAGCTCTTTTTGACTTATATATGTTTCTACAGGCTGTTCAGGCTTCTATACGCTCCATAAACGACTTGCGGTAGCTGTCGGAAACAGGTATCGCCCGGCCTCCCATTATGATGCAGTTACGCTCCACTACCCTTACCTTGTCAAGATTTACTATAAACGAGCGGTGTACGCGCATGAAGGCATCCACAGGCAGACCGTCCTCGAGGCTTCTCATGCTCATGAGCGACAAGATCGGCTTGGGCTCTCCCGATACAAATATCTTCACATAATCCTTGAGGCCCTCGATATACTCTATGTCGCCGAACGGTATTCTCAGCAGACGATACTCGCTCTTTACCAGAAGATGACCGCCCGGCTGAAGCCTGCCCATGGCCGGCATCTGGTCTCGCTGGGCGCGCATTGCCGATTCAAGGAACTCTTCATAGCTGACCGGCTTGAGCAGATAATCAAGCGCATCCACTCTGAAGCCCTCCACAGCATGATCGGAATATGCTGTCGTGAACACCACCTTTACCGACGATGGTATCATACGGGCAAGCTGAAGGCCATTGATACGAGGCATCTTTATATCGAGATACAGCAGGTCTACGTGGTTCTTGTCGAGCAAAGCAAGGGCTTCCTCCGCGCTGTGAGCCTCGCCGACAAGATGCAAAAAAGGCGTACGCTCCACATATGAGCTTATGAGAGCGGCTGCAAGGGGCTCGTCATCGACCACAAGGGTCTCTATTGTCGTTGTCATATCGGTATACGTAAGATTGCTTTGTAAATATGTCCGTCGGAACTTGTAGTCAGAGAAGCTTTGCCGGAATATATCAGTGTGAGGCGTCGGCGCAGATTGGCAAGACCTATCCCCGACGATTGACGCTTCACGCCTGTAGCCGCAGGATTATATGCGTTTGTCGTAGTGCATACCACCGAACCGGCCTCGGCACGTATGTCGATATCTATAGGCGTGTCGTCGGTGGCATCGACTCCGTATTTGAAGGCGTTCTCTACCAGCGGAATAAACAACAGCAGAGGCACACTGGCACTGTCGTGATCGCCAAGGTCGATATTGATTATCGCCTCTCGTCCCGACAGTCGAAGCCTCATAAGCGACACATAATCCTCGATAAACTCCACATCACGGTTGAGCGGCACTCTCGGGGCATCCTCGTAGAGCATATACCGCAGCAGGCCCGAGAGCCGGTGCACCGCCCCCTACGCCTTGTCGGGCGCTACGGCTATCAGGGCATAGATAGTGTTGAGGGTATTGAAGAGGAAGTGCGGATTGAGCTGACTCTTGAGATTGTCGAGCTCGGTCGCGCGCTGGCTGAGCATAAGTTCCTGACGCTGACGGTGTATGTCCTGCCATTTCAGCGACAGGCGCAAGGCCACCGCAAGGGCGATGGTAAGGATCAGCATCACGGCATCCTTGAGATAGAATACCATCAGCTTGAGTATCTGATGCATATGATCAGGCTCGGGATGTCTCGACGGCCGTGGCTCTGTAGTGAGATTGACTATCAGCGAGCACAATGCGAGGCCGGCCACGATAAGCACAAGATTGATTATGATAAACCAGCCTATGTGGCGCCGTCCACCGTTGGGCGCCAGCGTCTTGTCTATTATATATAGGTAATTGATATAGAACACGCCTATATAGACAAGTGTCTTTATATAAAAACCGGGATACATCAGAAACCAGCTCCTGTGTGGCATCGCTATGGCCCACATTACCTCCGGCAACACAAATAATATCAGCAGAAAAATAAGATGGGACGCCACTCCAACAAAGCGGCCGCCGCCTCGGTTCGTTATATTGTCTGACATCTTAAACTAATTTTTTTGCAAAGATATATACCTTTTTAATATGTAGAGCATAAAAATCGACCGGAAGCCGTTTTCTGTCGACATTTCCATGCAAAAGCGACATTTTCCCCTCGAACAAAAGCAAGGGTCCGTTGGTTCTAATTATTATGAAAGGAACATCACAATGATACGCAAACTGCTATTCTATGCTCTTGTCGGCGCCGCGACCCTAAGCGCTTCGGCTCAGAATTATGAATCGCCGGTTACCTACGGTGTCCGGCTCGGGATGGACGTCACATTCCCCGGCGGATCGGCCGACCCCTACAAGGTCGGATCAGGCTTTACCCTCGGCGGTGTCGCCCGGGTAGCCATGCCGCGCGATTTCTTCTTCGAGCCCGGACTAATGATACAATACACCGCCATGACTGCCGACGAGCCCGTTGCCTTCGACGACAATTACCTCTATCAGAATGCAGCCAAGTACTGGAATCTGCATATACCCATGCTGTTCGGCTACAGCTTCAGTCTGGCTCCGCAATGGGGCATGTCGATAGCCACCGGACCGTATGTCAACGTCAACCTGTCGGCACGTCAGCAGCTTTTGCCTAACCTCAGCGTGCCGGATCCCTTGCCCGACCGCAAAGTAAACCTGTTCAACCACGGATGGCGACGTGTCGATGCCGGTTGGTCGATAAAGCTCAGCGTCGTTTTTGCAAGAAGCTATTACATCGGCATATCGACAGGCATAGCCTTCACGCCCCTGGCGCGATATGGAAATCGCGACAACAAAATGCGCATACACCGCAACACACTTGCCGTTTCTTTAGGCTATAACTTCTGACTCACTCCTCACACTCTTCGCTTTTCAGCTTTTTTTTGTAATTTTGCAGTTGCAAAACGAAAAGCATGAAGATACTCCTTACCGGAAGCAACGGCCAACTTGGCCGTGAACTGCATCGGGAACTCGAGACTCGGGCTCCCGGGCTATCTGTATATACCGATATCGACACTCTGGATCTGACCGATCGCACAGCTGTCGAGACATTCCTGCGTGCCGGCGACTTCAGCCATGTGATCAACTGCGCAGCCTACACGGCAGTCGATCGCGCCGAGGAAGAAAAGAAACAATGTCTGTCGGCAAATGTCGACGCCATATCCAATCTTGCACTCTTCGCCGACGAACTCGGATTCAAGATCATACATCTATCCACCGATTATGTTTTCGACGGCAAGGCATACAGGCCCTACCGCGAAATCGACAAGCCTGAACCGCTGTCGGTCTACGGCGTGACAAAACGAAAAGGAGAGACGGCTCTCATAGGGCTCGCTCCGGAAAGCATGATCATCCGAACCGGATGGCTTTACTCGCCCTTCGGCAAGAATTTTGTCAAGACAATACTTGAGCTCGGCAAAACAGGCGCTCCGCTCCGGATAGTCGCCGACCAGACAGGCACACCCACATACGCGGCCGACCTCGCCGCCGCCATTACCGACATAATACTGTCGGGACACTGGTCGCCCGGTATATTCAACTACTCCAACGAAGGCGTTGCTTCCTGGTACGACTTCGCCGTAGCGATACTCGAATATGCCGGAATGCCCGAACGTGCGGCAGGCATCACGCCAATACCATCGTCCGATTATCCGCAGGCTGCTTCAAGACCATACTACGCAGTCCTCGACAAATCAAAGATAAAAGCTACATACGGCTTAAAAATACCTCACTGGCAGGCATCGCTGCGCAGATGTCTCGACCGAATCAACCAAAACTGACATATGGCCTCTCTACAAGACGAAATAAGCCGCCGGCGAACATTTGCCATCATTTCACACCCTGATGCCGGCAAGACAACACTGACCGAGAAACTACTGCTCTTCGGTGGCGCGATACACATAGCAGGCGCCGTGAAGAGCAACAAGATCAAGAAAACCGCCACCAGCGACTGGATGGAGATCGAAAAACAGCGCGGCATATCTGTCGCGACTTCTGTAATGGGCTTCAACTACGGCGACTACAAAATCAACATTCTCGATACTCCCGGTCACCAGGACTTCGCCGAAGACACATACCGCACTCTTACAGCTGTCGACAGCGTTATAATAGTGGTCGACGTCGCCAAAGGTGTCGAGGCTCAGACGAGAAAGCTGATGGAGGTATGCCGTATGCGCAACACGCCGGTAATTATATTCGTCAACAAGCTCGACCGTGAGGGCCGCGATCCCTTCGAGATACTCGACGAGCTCGAAGCCGAACTCAAAATAGATGTGCGTCCCTTGTCATGGCCTATCAACATAGGCGCCAAATTCAAAGGCGTATACAACATCTACGAGCACGCCATCGACCTCTTCACGCCCGACAAACAGAAAGCCACCGAACGAGTCGAGATCGACAACGTCAACGATCCGCGTATCGACCAAGCCGTAGGCGAGCAGGATGCCCGTCAGCTACGCGAGGACCTCGAGCTCATCGAAGGCGTTTATCCCGATTTCGACGTAAACAAATACCTCGCCGGCAAACTGGCTCCCGTGTTCTTCGGCTCGGCGCTCAACACTTTCGGCGTCAAGGAGCTGCTCGACTGCTTCGTCAAGATCGCCCCGGCACCCAGAGCAATCGACGCACTGGAGCGCACCGTGCGTCCCGACGAAGAGCAGTTCAGCGGTTTCGTGTTCAAGATACACGCCAACATGGACCCCAACCACCGCAGCTGTATAGCATTCGTCAAAGTATGCTCGGGCCGTTTCGAGCGCAACGCGCCATACAAACAGATACGCACAGGCAAGACTCTGCGCTTCGCCGCCCCGACAGCATTCATGGCTCAGAAGAAGAGCATCGTAGACGAGGCATACCCCGGCGATATCGTCGGCATACCCGACACCGGCAACTTCAAGATCGGCGACACACTGACCGAAGGAGAAGAGATACACTACAAAGGCCTGCCGAGCTTCTCGCCCGAGATGTTCATGTACATCGAGAACACCGATCCCATGAAATCGAAGCAGCTCGAGAAAGGCATACAGCAGCTCATGGACGAAGGCGTCGCCCAGCTGTTCTTCCACCAGTTCAACGGACGCAAAGTCATCGGCACGGTAGGACAGCTGCAGTTCGAGGTCATTCAGTACCGTCTGCTGCACGAATATGGCGCTCAATGCCGCTGGGAGCCCATGTCGATGTACAAAGCATGCTGGATCGACAGCGACGACGCCGACGCACTCGAGGCATTCAAAAAACGCAAACACCAGTTCATGGCTCTCGACCGCGAGGGGCGCGACGTGTTCCTTGCCGACTCACAGTTTGTGCTCACAATGGCCCAGAACGACTTTCCTAAGATACGCTTCCATTTCTCAAGCGAGTTTTAGACAAAAAATCAATATTTTCAGGCAACGCACACGAATAGCATCCAAACGCATCTAAATGCACAGCAAATCAGCCTGAAGGATTTAGATGCGTTTGCCTTTACAACGCGCATCTCTATGCTAAAATTATGCTATCTTTGTGGTGCTTTTTTGTTGCGCCTACAAATTCACGCAACAAAAGCAACAACGCGAGATGACGCAAAAGAAATCGTATATCTACGACAAAGCGCAAGAATGAATATCTGAAATCATACCTTGCTCCCTAATACACGATAAGACAAGAAAAAGAATATCGAAACTCCGAAACTCGCAGAAGCAATGCGAGCTAAACGTATCGTTTAAATACAATCGAAAGACTTCGGCATTGATATTACGATGCAAGAAGACCCGAGCAATTGCCGAGAGTCTTTGATATCGTCTCAACTCCATCGGGTACATATTGCAAGTTCAAATGATAAAAGGAAGACCTCTCAATGGAGCCTCCCTTTTTACGCATACTGATTTGATGAACTGCTACTTGTAGTATTTGAGATAGTAGCGTTTGGAAGCCTCTATATCAACTCGCTCATCGTACTTGATTGCTCGATTAAGAATAAAAGCCTTAAGTGAAATGGGCACGCCGTCTCTCATCTGAAACTCTCCGAGACCATAGGCTACATATTCGCTGACGGCATCCTCTATCATTTCAGTGTTACCGGCGGTCATTCGCTCAACCCATGCCCTCTCGATTTTCCATAGGGTTGCTCGTTCATCATCTCTGAACGGGCATACATCCTCGCCGTGATAGTAACGGCAGAACTTGATTGCATCTGACTTATCCATTGTTCTCTCGCTTTTCGGTTAATGCTTTGTAGAACTCGCCCACGTTCTGATCCATCAGTCCGGGAAGATAGGCAAACGCGATGTTGCTGATGACCTCAGGCACGGGCCATATCGCTTCGGCTATCGAACCAACGATTGCGGCGAGGGTGTCACTATCTCCACCCCAAGCGACGGCGTTTCTAATGGCATCCTCGAAGCTATACGAGCCGTCTACTATTTGGAACGCCAGCGGGACGGTGCCCATGCATGTCTCGTCGAACACTCCGCGCGGAAACTTTTTACTCATGCCGTCGGGATAGTACAGAGCGCAGACATTGTGAAGAACCTCGCGATAAAGACCTCCGACTTCTGGCCCCGTTCTTAGCGCGTAGATGGCATGGGCAACGGCTTTAGCTCCTTTGATGCCTTCCGGGTGGTTGTGCGTAGGTAGCGCGGTTTTCTCCGCTTCCTCCAGCACCTCATTGAGACTATCGAACCACCAAGCTACCGGCGATACGCGCATTGCCGCGCCGTTTCCGAAGCTATTATAAGGCTTCGGATCATCCGACCATACCCATTGTGAGAAACGAGCACCATATCCACCCATCGGGTTAGGAAAGAGACCGCACCATGAGCGCAAACTCTCTCCATAAGTCATGCCGTTTACCAGCGCGTAGCCAATGGCAACCGTGCAGATTGTATCGTCGGTAAATTGACAATCATCTGCGAAGAGTTGGAAATCTTTGTTGTCGGTGTTGTTGAACTCAAAGCGAGAGCCGACTATGTCGCCTATTATTGCTCCTATCATTGTTTATCTTTGCTTTTATTATTCGACATACGCTGCAACGCTCCGCTGCGGATAATACAGCTCTTATTCTCATAACAATCCTTGCCACGAACGGCATTTGTGAGCGACTTGTATTTTATCCCGATTATATCTTCCGGCACTTGTTGATATATCGCTTTCAGAGAGCTAAAATAGAGGTCAGTCATGCCCTCGTATGGCTCTTTGAAGTGAACGTGTACGACTTTCGATGGCTCCATAATTGCGTTGAGTTTTAAGGTATTGCAAAGTTACGCATTTCCTCGCTAATCCTCGCACTTCAGCCGGACAAATAAATATTTTACCAACTGAAAGCGAGAAATGCGGAGTAGGCTAACCTTGCCGTGCCTATTAGGATTTAATATCAGGATATCGCAACTTGCAAAATCGTTCATGAGAGTTCTAATAAGCGCTGTCTCGAAAAAGAAAGGCGAAAAGGTTTGGTCATATCAAAAAAAAATTGTACTTTTGCCGACGCAAAACAAAAACAACCAAATACAAACAAACTCTAAATGGCAACAAAAATCAGACTGCAACGCCATGGTCGCAAGAACTATGCGTTCTATCCTATTGTCATCGCCGATAGCAGGGCACCACGAGATGGTAGATTTATTGAAAGGATAGGTTCCTATAATCCGAACACTAATCCTGCTACAGTAACACTCAATTTCGAGCGTGCTTTGTATTGGGTGACCGTTGGTGCACAACCCACCGACACCGTACGTTCCATTCTCTCGCACGAAGGCGTAATGCTGATGCACCACCTCCTCGGAGGCGTCAAGAAAGGTGCTTTCGATCAGGCAGAAGCCGAGCGTCGTTTCAACGAATGGAAGGCTAAGAAAGACGCCAAGACTGCCAACGCCAAAGCAACTATGGCTCAGCAGCGTGAGGCTACCGCCAAACAGCGTCTCGAAGCCGAAACCGCTAAGAACAAGGCTAAAGCCGAGCTCGTAGCTAAAAAGAAAGCCGAAGCAGCAGCTGCAGCCGCAGCCGAAAACGCTGAAG
The DNA here is from genome assembly GCA_017620635.1 of Muribaculaceae bacterium. Taxonomy (GTDB): domain Bacteria; phylum Bacteroidota; class Bacteroidia; order Bacteroidales; family Muribaculaceae; genus CAG-873. Next base: position 37,546 of record JAGAUV010000036.1, read on the forward strand.
CTACCGAAGCTCCCGCCGAAGAGACCGAAGCAGCTGCCGAATAAGCCGCCGGTTCGATCACTACGATACTCTAAAAAGGGTGTGTCTGCGTTTATCCCGTCGGCACATCCTTTTTTTTAAAAGCGGCAGCGACTGTTTATTGATCTCTGCCTATGTCTAAAATTTCTTGTGGCCGACTAACGATATGAAGAAATTCAACGAACGCTCCGGTCAGAATCTCTCGGAGCTGAATAAAGAGATGCTTGCCCGATGGGAGGCCGAACGCCTTTTCGAGCAAAGCGTTTCACTGCGTGAAGGTGCTCCTTCGTTTGTATTCTATGAGGGTCCGCCCTCTGCAAACGGCATGCCGGGTATACACCATGTGATGGCTCGCACCATAAAAGACCTTTTCTGCCGATACAAAACGATGCAGGGCTTCCAGGTTCAACGAAAAGCCGGATGGGACACCCACGGCCTGCCTGTAGAGCTCGGTGTCGAGAAATCGCTCGGTATCACAAAAGAAGACATCGGCTCGAAGATTTCCGTTGCCGACTACAATGCCGCCTGCCGTCGCGAAGTGATGAAGTACACCCGTGAATGGGAGACTCTGACCAACATTATGGGTTACTGGGTCGACACTACCGACCCGTATATTACCTACGACAACAGGTATATCGAAACCGTATGGTGGCTTCTCTCGCGCCTTTACTCAAAGGGCCTGCTCTACAAAGGCTATACCATACAGCCCTACTCTCCCGGCGCCGGCACAGGCCTGAGCTCGCATGAGCTGAACCAGCCGGGCTGCTACCGCGACGTCAAAGACCTTACGGCAACCGTACTGTTTACCATTACCGATCCCAAGCCCGGGATGACCGGATGGGGACGTCCGTGCTTCATGGCCTGGACGACAACGCCCTGGACACTCCCGAGCAACACAGCCCTTTGCGTCGGTCCGAAGATCGACTACGTGGCCGTGCAGACATTCAACCCCTACAACGGAGAGAAGATTACCGTGGTAATGGCCGAATCGCTCGTCGGTTCATACTTCAAGAAAGAAGGCGAAAACGCCGATTTCGATCAGTTCAAGGTCGGCGACAAAGTCGTGCCCTACCGCATCGCCGGACGCTACACCGGCCCCGAACTCGTAGGCATGCACTACGAGCAGCTGATGCCTTGGGTCAAGCCCTGCGAGAAACTCGGAGAGCTCGCCACAGAATACGCAAAAGCATATGCCGCCGAACATCCCGAGAAAATATTCAGCGTAGGCAAAGACAAGTTTGTCGAACTTGCCGACGCCGCATTCCGCGTGATACCCGGCGACTACGTTACCACCGACGACGGTACAGGCATCGTGCATATAGCCCCCACATTCGGTGCCGATGATGCCAAGGTGGCAAAAGCAGCCGACATCCCCTCGCTATTCATGGTCAACCTTCGCGGCGAGACACGTCCGATGGTAGACCTCCAGGGCAAATTCTATCTTCTCGACGAACTCGCGCCGGCCTTTGTCGATATGTGTGTCGATAAAGAGCTTTACAGCAAATATGCAGGCGAGTACGTCAAGAACGCATACGACCCTCAGTACAACCGACCCGACGGCAGCTACGACGAAGAGAAGTGCCTCAAGGCCGAAGACCTAAACGTACGCCTCTGCGTAGAGCTCAAAGCGTCAGGCCTCGCATTCCGCACCGAGAAACACGTCCACAACTACCCCCACTGCTGGCGTACCGACCGTCCCGTAATATACTATCCGCTCGACAGCTGGTTTATCCGCTCTACCGCCGCGCGTGACCGCATGATAGAGTTCAACAATCAGATACAGTGGAAACCTGCATCGACAGGCAGCGGACGTTTCGGCAAATGGCTCGAAAACCTTCAGGACTGGAACCTGAGCCGAAGCCGCTACTGGGGCACTCCCCTGCCAATATGGCGCAACGAGGACGGTACGGAAGAAATATGCATCGACAGCGTAGAGACTCTCTACAACGAGATCGACAAGGCCGTAGCGGCCGGTATCATGACGTCGAATCCCCTGCGCGACAGAGGCTTCGTACCGGGCCAATACAATAAGGAGAACTACGACAAGATAGACCTCCACCGTCCCTATGTCGACGACATCGTACTCGTATCGCCGTCAGGCAAACCGATGCACCGCGAGACCGACCTTATCGACGTATGGTTCGATTCAGGCTCTATGCCTTATGCTCAGCTTCACTATCCCTTCGAGAACAAGGAAGGACTCGACAGCGGACGCCTCTTCCCGGCCGACTTCATTGCCGAGGGCGTAGACCAGACACGTGGATGGTTCTTCACTCTCCATGCCATCGGTACAATGGCCTTCGATCATCCGGCCTTCAAGACCGTTATATCCAACGGTCTCGTGCTTGACAAGAACGGCGAAAAGATGTCGAAACGCAAAGGCAACTCGGTGGATCCGTTCAATACCATCGAGGAATCGGGTGCTGATCCCCTGCGTTGGTATATGATATCGACATCTTCGCCATGGGACAACCTGAAGTACGATCCCGAAGGTGTCAAGGAGACAGCTCGCAAGTTCTTCTCCACACTCACGAACACCTACAATTTCTTCGCGATGTATGCCAACGTCGACAATTTCGATCCGGCCGCCGAACAGGTTCCCCTGGCCGAGCGTCCCGAAATCGACCGCTGGATACTTTCGCTGCTGAATACACTGGTAAAGACAGTTACCGACGAGTTCGACGCCTACGAGCCCACACGCGCAGCTCGCGCGATATCGACCTTCGTGCTCGACAATCTCTCGAACTGGTACGTGCGTCTCAACCGCAAGCGCTTCTGGGGCGGCGGTCTAAACCGCGACAAACTCGCTGCTTACCAGACCCTTTACACCTGTCTGCTTACAGTATCGAAACTCATGGCTCCGGTTGCTCCATTCTATGCCGACCGTCTGTACCGCGACCTTACCCAAGGCGACGACTCCGTGCATCTGGCCAAGTTCCCCGTCTGCGACACCTCTGCCGTCGACGAAGCACTCGAGCGACGCATGGATATAGCACAGCGACTTACCTCTCTGGTACTCTCGCTCCGCAAGAAAGCTAATATAAAGGTGCGTCAGCCCCTCGTCAAGATGCTCGTACCGGCAAACGACAGCGAACTCGAAGCTGCCCTGCTGTCGGTGGCTGAGACCGTAAAGACAGAAGTCAACGTCAAAGCCCTCGAGATTGTAGGTGCCGACAACGAGGTCTTCGTCAAGCGTGTGCAGCCCGACTTCAAGAAACTCGGCCCGAAATTCGGCAAACTCATGAAAGCCGCCGCCGAGCGCATCAAAGGGCTTGACCGCAGCGAAATCAGCCGGCTCGAGCGCGACGGATACATCGACCTCGACTTCGACGGAAAGACAACCCGTGTCGATCTCGACGACGTAAAGATCATCAGCGAGGATATCGAAGGCTGGCTCGTGGCAAACGATGGCGACCTTACCGTCGCTCTCGACATCGACATCACGCCCGACCTGTTCCGCGAAGGTCTCGCTCGCGATATCGTGAACCGCATACAGCGTCTGCGCAAGGATAGAGACTACGACATTACCGACCATATTACCCTTACACTTCTGCCAGGCGAGAACGTGGCAGAAGTAGTAGACCAGTACGGCGAGTACATCGCCGGTCAGCTCCTGGCCGACAAGATAACAGTGGCCGAGGCCGCACCCGGCGACGAAGTGGTCGGTCTCGTAATCGACGATCTTCGCTTAGGTGCTGTCGTAAACAAAGCATAAACCCAAAACCTGGCCACCGGCGACCTCTATCGCCGGTGGCCGATAAATATTTTTGTAATGAGCGAACAAGTACGATACAGCGACGAGGAGCTCGAAGAGTTCCGCCAGATCATACTGAACAAGTTAGCAGCAGCTTCCGCCCTCTACGACGAACTCGTGGCATCGCTGCGCGCCGACGAAGGTAACGGCACCGCCGATACTGCCTCTACATTCAAAGCTCTTGAGGAAGGTGCCAATACTCTCGAACGCGAAGCCACCGCACGTCTGGCCGAGCGACAGCTTCAGTTTATCAACCACCTCAAGGCTGCTCTTACCCGAATCGATAACAAAACATACGGCATATGCCGGGCATCGGGCAAACTGATTCCCAAGGAAAGGCTCCGCGCCGTGCCTCATGCCACTCTTTGTGTCGAAGAAAAGAATAACCCCAGACATTGATGCTTAGCAACAAAAGAAGCAAGACCCTCATATGGACCGTCTGGGCGATAATTATATCTGTAATAATCGCCGATCAGGTCCTCAAAATATGGATAAAGACTCATTTCTTCCTCAACGAAGACCATGAGATCACATCCTGGTTTCATATCCATTTCATCCAGAACAACGGAATGGCTTTCGGCATGGACTTCCTCAACAAATACATGCTGACAGGCCTGCGCCTCGCGCTCTTCGGTTTTCTGGTGTGGTATATATGGCAGCTGTGCAAAAGAGCGTGGGCTCCGATGGGCTACATGATAAGCATAGCCCTGATAGCCGCCGGTGCATTCGGCAACATCATCGACTGCATATTCTATGGCGAGATATTCACGAATCCCTATCCGCCTATGGTCGCCGAGCTTGTGCCATGGGGCGAAGGCTACGGCGGTGTGATGCAGGGTCTTGTCGTCGACATGCTCTACTTCCCCCTGTTCTCGTTCACTTGGCCCGACTGGGTGCCATATTTCGGAGGCACGGTATTCTCCTTCTTCGACCCGGTATTCAACATCGCCGATGTAGCCATAAGCACCGGCATGATAGCTATAGTGATCTTCTACTTCAACCTCATGGAGCATTCGCTCGAAGATGAAAAACCTCGCAAGGATACTGCTGATTAGTATACTGCTGTTTGCGGCATGCAATAAAGTGCCGTCGCACGTCATACAACCCGACGATATGGCAAGCCTTATGGCCGACATCCATACCGCCGAGGTTGTCGTGGAGATGAACCGCTCGGGCTTCTTCGACGACTCGATGAAGCAGGTTATGCGTCAGTCGGTATACATCAGGCACGGCGTCACGTCGCAACAAGTCGACTCCTCTATAGCATGGTATGGCCGAAACATCAAATATTACATGGATGTCTACGACAAGACCATCGAGATACTCGAGCACAGACTTATCGAATCGGGCAACCGCATAGCAGCCGACAACGCACTGTCGATCGCCGGCGACTCTGTAGACGTGTGGCCGAATCCGAGATTCATATCTATAAACGACAGACTGCCGTCAAGGCTGGTTTCATTCAGTTTCGACCATGACCCCAACTGGGAGAAAGGCGACAACTATACATGGAGAGCCAAACTGTTCAACACCGAAAGTGTAACAGAGTGGCTGATCGGCGTGGAGTACTCCAACGGATCTGTAGAATGGATATCACAGAACCAGGAGGGCGACGGCTGGAGATACATTACCCTGCAGACCGACTCTATGCGCATACCGACCCGAATTTTCGGCTACTTCTCATCCATCAACAGGCCGGGCAGCGATCTGCGGCTCGACAGTGTGGAGCTTATCCGCAAACGTCTTAACAAAGAAAACTATCGCCGAACATTCTCGACCGACATCGATGATATGTATCCCCCTGTAGAGATCAACGACAGCATAGACTCCGGTAAATCCGACAATGACAGCATCAGATAAAAGCGAACGCTGGCTGGCGCGACATGTTGTTGTCGACGGTACCACTTACGGCCTCTCTCTGGTCGAAATCTACACGGGAAACGGACTGTGGCATGTCAGCGTGACACCATTCCGGCAGGAAACACACTCGACCGTCTACCACCCCGGCACAATAAAAATAACAACAGACAAAGACCCGTTAAAAAGGCCTGAAGTAGTCCTCGAATAGACCATACAGTCATACCGTCGCTCTATCCTTTCAAGACTTTAAGCTCAGGCTAATTTTCCGGTTTCAATTTCCGATTTAAGATATTGGAAGTTATAAACGGCTCCTTGATAGTACAAGCCACACTCAGGATTGTTAAGTCGGGCAAATGTAACGGAAGAATATAACTCGTCAAGCGCACGTCGTATATCCCAGTTATATTCAGTCATCAACATATCTGTCAGTTCCGCTGCAAGACATTCTATTTGAAACTGTATATCTTGTGTCTTATTTCTATACGTTTAAGAAGTTCAACAGCCCGTGGAGTACCGAAGAAATATTGAACGGCATGGTCTCCTTTAAATTTTAACTCCTCAACAAGAGTCTCGGCCGACATATAGCCCATTATATAACGTCTGATCTGAACGCCTACCGTATCATCTGCAATCGGTCCGATTACAATATCGTAAGGATGTGCCGGAGTATCTGTATTATTCTTGCGGTTCATTACCACAAACTCAGCCCACTCCTCAGAATAATCAGGAAACCGCTTAACTTTCAAGCCCCTCTCTTCAGCCACTGTATCATCAAATTAATGGCTACATTGGAACCGTGATAGAGTCTAATCATATTTTCCCTCCTTCCCGTCTGCAAATAAGCTGTAAATCCGATACTGCATCGTCAATCGAAAGTGTATGTTCGGCTGTATAACAATCCAGAAGAAAATCTATACCGGTAAAACGACGCAGATAGGCATATGCCTGTGAGTTAGACAGCCCATAACGCTGAGCAAAAGCTCCGACACAAGCCACTACATACTCTATTCTGTCTATAATTTCTTTCTTACCCATAATCTTTCTTCTAACATAACATACAGCTTTTCTATCTGCATATCAAGATAGAACTTTGTACTAAATTTGTTCTACGCAAAACTACTAATAATATTTGATATAGCAATCAAATATCATTTTGGAAATAGTGTAAAAACAAATAATTTTGTTTTGCTCTCGACTTATCACTATATTTGCACCAACGTTATGGCCCCTCTGGGCGTTATTATAAAAATGACTGAAAAGAATACTGATAATAAACTTACCGGACGATTGTCGTCATTATTCAGTTACCTTACCACAGGTATCTGGAGTGATCCGCGACGGTCGTGGTGGCTTAATATCCTCAGGATAGCGAATCTTTCGGTCAATTCCTTTCTCAACCGCGACATACAGACACAGGCCTGCGCCCTCACATACCGCACACTCCTTGCAGTAGTTCCGGCGTTGGCGCTCCTCCTGGCCATAGGACGAGGTTTCGGAATGCAGCAGGTGCTGCAGGACGAGCTCTATAAGCTGTTCCCGGCACAGCATACCGCGATAAAGTATGCCATGAACTTTATCGAATCATACCTCCAGCAGACATCCGAAGGCATATTTGTCGGCATAGGCATTATGTTCCTGCTTTGGACACTTATATCACTGTTAGGCAACGTTGAAGACACCTTCAACCTCATCTGGGGACAGAAAAGCGGACGCAGCATATGGCGAAAGCTGAGCGACTACACCGCAATGCTCCTCATACTCCCGGTGCTCATGATATGTGCCAGCGGCATTTCGCTGTTGCTAAGCTCTACGCTCAACTCGATCTTCGACTTCGAGTTCATGACACCGGTAATATCAGGACTGCTTGAGGGTGCACAATGCGTCATGACATTCCTCTTCTTTACCGCCGCCTACATGCTCATTCCGAACACCAAGGTCAAATTCAAGAACGCAGTCATATCGGGCTGTCTGTGCGGATGCGGCTTTCTCGTACTTCAATGGCTATTCGTCACAGGTACGCTCTACGTGACCAGATACAACGCCATCTACGGCTCCTTCGCCTTCATTCCCTTACTGCTCCTGTGGATGCAGCTGGCATGGGTAATATGCCTTGCAGGCGCCGTGATATGCTATTCATCGCAAAACGTATTTGCCTTCTCGCTCGACCGCGAAGTATCCTCGATATCCAACAGCTACCGCGACAAAGTGACCGTCGCCATATCTGCCGCAATAGCATATCGATTCAAGAACAGGCTCGGCCCGGCCACAGCCCGTGACCTTATGGACAACTTCGACCTGCCGGCGCGGCTTGTGACAACAGTGACCGACCGCCTCGTCGCCGTAGGCATATGCAGCAGAGTACTCATCCCGGGGCAGAAAGAGACATACGGCCTACAGCTCGCCATTGACCCGGACAAACTAACTGTCGGCGAGCTGCGTCGCGAGCTATACAATCTCGGAGCATCCGATTTTATAGCAAACTTCGATCACAACTTCCCCAAAGTAATAAGCACATTCGACCGCCTCGACAAAGCATTCGCCGACGTGGCCGACACAATACCCGTGGCTTCTCTTATCGACAACATACCAACATCAAATACAGACAGACAATGAAAAAAGTAATTGCAACCACAAAAGCGCCGGGCGCTATCGGCCCCTATAGCCAGGCTATCGATACAGGATCTTTCGTCTATGCTTCAGGCCAGATACCTATCGATCCGGCTACAGGCAATATTCCCGAAGGTATCGAAGCCCAGAGCGAACAGGCCATGCGCAACGTCGAGGCCATCCTCGCAGAAGCAGGCCTTACAACCGACAATGTTGTAAAGACAACCGTATTCCTCAGCGACATGGCAAATTTCGCTGCCATGAACGCAGTATACGCCGCACACTTCAACGAGCCCTACCCTACTCGCTCGGCTGTTGCCGTCCGCGAGCTGCCTAAAGGCGTACTCGTGGAAGTGGAGGTAATCGCCGTCCGCTAACCGACGACACCACATAATGCAGAAACGCCACGGCAATCGACCGTGGCGTTTCTGTCTGTTATAAGCTTATAATCAGTTCTTATAATCGAGCCATACCTTCATACGGCCGGCTTTGCGGTTGTCCCAACAGAAATACGGAATCATCCTGATATTGCCGCCGGGCACCGAAGCAAGCACCGACACAGCCCCGTTGAGCTCGGCGATAGGTTCGCCCACCGAAAGCTCGGTGCCATTGACCTTAAGGCCCAGATCATATGTCGAGGCATTGTCACACTCCTCAACGCAATATACCAGCGGTCCGCGAGTGATGGCGCGTTTGCCGAGATCCTCAGCCACACGCGTATCGGCACTGTTGATCTTGACCGGCATATCCATGTCGAAATCTATGCGGTCGCCATTGCCGCAGCCCGAGAGCACGAGATAACCCTTCTCTACAGGAGCTTTGACTGCCTTGCCGTTGACACGCACCTTGTAGCTGTCGCACCATCCGGGCACACGCATGCGGATATCGCGTTTTTCGTCTTCAGGGCCGGCAAGAGTAAGCGCCACACTGCCGTCATAAGGATATGAAGTAGTCTGGTTTACTGTCCACTTGCCGTCGGGCATAGCGGCCTCGCTGCCTATATAGAGGTTTACCCATATCGTTTCGGGCGACACACCATAGATATATCCGCCCAGCGAAGGCAGGAAGCGGCACACATTGCTCGGACAACATGCGCATCCATACCATTCCTGGCGATGATGGTCTCCTCTTGATTCAAGCGGATTCACATAAAAGAATTTTGTCCCCGACAGCGATACGCCTGAGAGGATGCCGTTGTAGATACAGCGCTCTACCACATCCACGTACTTCGAATCGGGCTCCATGGTGTTCATTCGCTGGTTCCACAGAGCCATGCCTATCGACGCGCATGTCTCGCAATAGGCATCGAGATTAGGCATGTCATAGTCAACGGTAAATCCCTCGTTGATATGCGACGAGCCGATACCTCCGGTAATATACATGTTGCGGTCCACAACATCGTGCCACAGCGAATGCAGCGCATCCATATACGCATTTTCGCCCGTCGCTGCCATCACATCGGCCATGCCGGAATACATGTACATACAGCGCACCGCATGACCTGATATATCGGTAAGCTCTGCCACAGGGGTAAGATCCTGATAGAACTTGGGATCCCACGGTATGTCGAGGCGTACACCGATACCGTGTCCGCGCTCGTCAAGAAGCCACTTGGCGAAATCGACATATTTCTTCTCGCCGGTAGTGTCGGCGAGTTTGCACAGCGCGAGCTCAATCTCCTGATGGCCGGGCACCCAGTGACGCTTGCCGGGGCCGAACACATCCATCATATGGTCGGCCATCCTGCGGCCTACATTCAGCAGCTTGTCCTTGCCAGTAGCCTTGTAATATGCCACTCCGGCCTCGATAAGATGACCGGCGCAGTACATCTCGTGCTTGTCCATATCGGTCCAGCGGTCATTTGGCTTTGCAAGTGTATAGAATGTGTTGATATAACCGTTCTTATCCTGCGCGGCGGCTATCTTGTCAATCCATTCGTCGGTTTTGTCTTCAAGGGCCTGGTCGGGATTATTGATCAGAGTATAGGCCATGCCTTCTATAGCCTTGTAGACATCGGAATCATCGAAGAAGATGCCCGAATGCTCATGGCCGCCGTTTGCAACCTGTTCGAAATTGCGCATACGGCCGGTCTTGTTCTCTATCTGGTCTATACAGGTAGCCACCGTCGTTGCGGCGTGATTGTGCAGTCGGGGAGCCCAGAAGTTGTCCGTGATTTTTACCCGGGCAAAATCTACAGGAGTGTTTGCCTCTGCGGCAGGGGGCGTAGCCATGATCATGGCAGCCATGGCGATACAACCGGGTGTCAGAAACTTTTTCATTGCTTCATTCGTTTTTGCTGTCATTGATCACTTTTTGAGCTTATGGGCGAAAAGCGGCATCCAGTGGCCGGCGATCACTGAGCGGCCGATAAAGTGCTCGTATTTGCCGGTCTTGGTATCATACCAGTCGCTGATGGCGACACGGCTCGGTGTCTCGTTGATGTAGTCGTACATCGGATCGATAAACTTGATCAGTGTCTTTGTGTCAGGCGACATTGCGGCGGTCCACATTACCCAGTCGCTCTTGGTATAATCCCTGCGGCAGTCGAGGGGCAGACCGTACTTATTCTGTTTCTTGAGATAATATGCTATCTCGTCCTTCATCACATCGGCAGGGAATATACCTGTACCCCAGAGCTGATCCCAGATCATATTATACTTCTGGCTCCATGTGTCGGGACGATCGAAGGCCAGACGATAGTGCACATCGCCCTTCTTGCCTTCACGTGCAGCTTTTACCCAGTTTGCCGCCATCTCCTTCGCACGGTCGGTGTACTTCCTGGCGGTCGCTTCGTCGCCTTTCATCTTAGCCATTTCAGCATATCCGGTTATACCCATTATAGCCTTGGCGGCAAGGTTTGCGTTGTGAGCCCAGTGACCGGCAAAGTCGTCGGTGCAGAGCTGGTTCTCCGGATCTTCTCCGTTCTCGGCAAGGTAGTCGGCCCAGATTGTCAGGACATCCCAATAGCGGTCGGCATATGCTGTGTTGCCGTCGAGCATACTCAGCTGGGCAAGAAGAGTGAGCATATTGCCGGCCTCCTCGAGCGGCATGTCGCCGCCGTAGAGCTGACCGTTAGCGATAGGATAAGTACCCAGGTCATGAGCAGAGAAGGGTTTGGTCCAGCGGCCCGACTTGCTGTAGTCGAGAATCGAGGTCATCATAGCCTTGAGCAGCTCGGGATTATAGATCAGGAACAGAGGAGCCGAAGGATAGGTAAGGTCTACGGTATTGACGCAACCGTTCGAGTCATTTTCCTTGGAGAAGAAGAGCAGATTGCCCTCGTCATCCTTGAAGAGCTTGTGGGCGGCTATCACATGGCGGTACGAGGCCGACAGAATCTCGGCATATTTCTTGCCGCCGACTTCCATAGCATCGTCATAAATCATCTTGTCGAAAGCACGGCAACGGTTCATGATCGTTGCATACGAATCTCCCAGATTGTCGAACATGTCGAAGATGCTTACCTGGCCGTCATGAGCCCAGTAAGCCTGATATTGCTTGTAGAAATACTCGATATCCTTGATCTCGTCGTAGCCTATCATCGTGAAGCTCGCAGCCTTACGTGTCTTGCCGAAATCATGCACATATGCGAGAAGAGGAGCTGTAGAGGCGTTCTGGGCAACAATCTCTGTTCCGGCCGGTGTGCCTTCGATTTTGCCGGTGTTCATAAACATATTCTTCAGCTCATTGTCTGGACCGATAGCGATCTCGCCGTTGACAGCAGGAAGATAGAGATAGCCCCAGTCTATGCAGATATGGTCGCCATACTTGGCAAGTATAGGCTGTTCGATAGTGCCTGTCTTGGCATATCTCACACCGTTTTCTTCTACTATAGAAGTGCGTGTAGCCTGGAAATCCTTATTCTGCGCGAGCTTGGGCGATGCTGTCAGCATCATCTGTACGCTGTGTTCGGCGCCGTCGGTCGACCGTACCTGATATGAGATGTAGTTGATCGGCGACGACAGAAGATCGTAGTTGTCGATCAGCATAGGAGCTGTAAACACGAGGTCAAGTTCCACCGGGCCGCATGCGAAAGTATAGTAGGTAGAAGTAGCAAGCACATCCACGCTCTTCTGCTCGGCGATCTTCATATCTCTGTCGGCTGCAGTACGCTTGCGGAAGAGGCCGTAGTCGGTATATGCGCCGCCGTTGGTGTTATGGCAGTGAGCTGCGATCATATTCTTGCCGGGGTGGAGAAGTTTCTTAAGCTCGGGGGTAAGCGGCTCCATCTCGCCGTTGAGCCATGTCTCTCCTGTAGAAATAACCTGTGTTCCGTTGATATAGAGCTCAAAAACATCATCGTGGGAATACACAAGTATGAGATCGCCTTCGAGATCGGCAGGTGTAAGCTCTACATCACGGCGAACATACAAGTCGCTGTGCTCGTCGTCCCAACGGGTGTTTACAGCCTCCTGACCATCCGAGCCAAAAGCTGCACGACCTGTGCGCCACTTCGAATCATCGAAGCTCGGCGCAGCCCAGCCGTCCGACTGTTTTTCACGTGAATAACGTCCTTCCCATGCCTTTTCGCCGGCCATCGGGGCTATGGTCTCAAACGTAGTGATAGGCTCGCCCATAAAGCGGTACGATACGCCGTCTACTCGCAGGATACCCTGCAGCGGCTTGTCGGCGCCGGTCCAGTGACGGGTTGAGCCATCGGTAAGATTATCGTAGGGCGATAATATCGACAGATACGGGTCCGACTGGATCAGGGGCACTGCCGGCACTCTGAGATCTGTCGCCTGATAGGGAGTAAAGATTTCTGCATTCTGTGCGCCGGCGGCAAACGCTATGAACGCCAGTGCATAGGTCATCAATTTTTTCATGTAATATTTGGTTTTAGGTTTTTAGTGTTCGGGCAGGCAGTAAAGATCGGGTACAGGCTTACATCACATTGAGCACCTGTTCCTTGATCTGCTCGAGCAAATCTTTCATCTTTACCACTATGGCCTGCATTTCAGCGTGGTTGCTCTTGCTGCCGAGGGTATTGATCTCGCGCCCTATCTCCTGCGAGATAAAGCCGAGCTTCTTGCCCTGTCCGGGTTTGGGACTGTCGATAGTCTCCAGGAAGTACGACAAATGCTTGGCCAGTCGCTGCTTCTCCTCGTTGACATCAAGCTTCTCGATATAGAATATCATCTCCTGCTCGAGACGGCCTTTGTCGAACTCTACGGCCGGTATCTTCGACAGTGCGTCCTCGAGGCGCTGACGTATGCGTGGCACACGTTCCTGCTCGAATGGTTCTATCTGGCGGAGGAGATCGCCTATGGCCTCTATCCGCACACGGAAGAAACTCTCAAGCTCAAGGCCTTCAGCTCGACGGTGGGCCATAAGACGCTCTACAGCCTTGCTCACAGTCTCACGCAGTATCTCAACCTCGCCCTCGCCGGCTTCCGGCACGGATGTGCGCATCGATTCCGGCAAGGTCATGAGTGTACGGAAAAGATCTTCGGGCACAGATATGCCGAGCTGTTCTGCGGCCGACTCTATCTGCTTCTTGTACTGGCTCATAACCTCTACATTGAGCTCCGAGGGTAGGGCTGTCGCAGCATCCGGCAGATTCTCGCAGGTCACCAGCAGATCGGCCTTGCCGCGCTCTATGGTGTGACCCACGATACCGCGCACTTCAAGCTCGGATTCGCGAAATATATAAGGCAGTCGGACGCTGAGATCAAGCTGTTTGCTGTTTAGCGATTTGATCTCCGCGCTTATTCTATGGGTTTTGGTTTCGGCGGTGGCTTTGCCGAAACCGGTCATCGACATGAGCATGGCTTTGATTGGTCTGTTTGAGTTATTATGGAGGGCTTCGCCCACTCATTTTATACTGCAAAATTACAAAAATATTACCTGCAAACTATGAATTTTAATATAAAAAATAGTAACTTTGCCGTAAAAGAAGTACCAAATGGCTACAATACTCAATATAGAGACTTCTGGTGCGCCATGCTCGGCTTCGCTTTCCTCGGAAGGAATGATATTGTCACACCGCGAGAACTTCGAGGGCCGGAACCATGCCACCATGCTCAGCGACATGATAAAAACATGCATCGACTACGCCAGAGACCACGACATAAAACTCGACGCAGTGGCTGCAAGTATGGGTCCGGGGAGCTATACCGGCCTCAGGATTGGACTTAGCGAAGCCAAAGGCATAGCCTACGCGCTCGGCATCCCTCTGATCGGTGTCGATACACTCAAGCTCCTTGCTTCGAGAGTCATGTTCTCGTCCGACGAAATAGAGCCCGACACCATATTCATCCCCATGGTCGACGCCAGACGTATGGAAGTGTACACTGCGGCATACGATTTCGCGCTCGACGACCTGATCGCGCCTCAGGCGATGATACTCGACGAAAACTCCTTCCGCGAAATAAAAGATACCGGCCGGCCCATACTCTTCTTCGGAAGCGGCGCTCAGAAAGCCTGTGGGATATTTGCCGACGCTCCTCAGGCCCGTTTCGTTCCCGATGTCGAGGCTCTCGCAGTCGATATGATAGCCCTCTCCGAGAGAGCCTACGCCATGCGCGATTTTATCGACACGGCATACTCCACCCCGACATATCTCAAAGATTTTCAGGCTACGACGCCAAAGCATAAAGTATTATGAACGACTACTCCGACGACATACGTGCAGCCGTCGCCGCTATGCGTAAGGGCGGAGTGATACTATATCCCACCGATACAATATGGGGTATAGGCTGCGACGCCACCGACCCGGCGGCCGTGCAAAGAATATTCGGCATAAAACAGCGTGCCGACTCAAAAGCTCTCCTTACCCTCGTCGGCTCTCTCGCACAGCTCGAACGGACGGTTACCGGCATACCCGATGTGGCTTATCAGCTCATCGAGCTGTCCGAAAAACCTGTAACGATAGTCTACGACGGTGTCGATCCGCATTCAGGCATCGCACCCGAACTGCTTGCCGACGACGGAAGCATAGGCGTACGCCTTACCGCCGAAAGCTTCAGCAAAGCTCTTTGCCTCGCTTTAGGCAAACCCGTAGTTTCTACCTCGGCAAACATCAGCGGCCAGGCAGCTCCGGCTAATTTCAGCGACATAAGCCCCGAAATCATCGCCGCCGTCGATTATGTATGCACCTCCCGTCGCGACGAAACCGGCAAGGCCAAACCTTCGTCGGTAATCAGGCTGTGCGCCGACGGCAGATTTAAGATAATTCGTCAATAAGCTACGATGCAACAGGTTACAGCCCATCGGATAAAATATATATTGGCCGACTTCTGTTCAGCCTCCGCAGGCTTTTTCCTGTTCAATATCTTCCGTTTCCACACAATGCCCGGCGAGATAACCGGATACGACCTGTGGAGATTCATGACAAAGGAGTATCTGATTGCCGAGCAATGCCTTGTGCCCATACTTGTAGTGGTGCTATATTCACTCTTCGGAAGCTACAACAAGACAAACACGCTGTATAAATCGCGACTGGAGGAAACACTTACCAACCTCATCGTGTCACTGCTGGCAATGCTCGTCGTCTTTTTCGTAGCGCTTATCAACGACAACATACAGGAGCGAGCCACAAACTATGAATTGATGCTGGCTCTCTTCGCCGCACTCTTCGTGCCCACCTTCATTGTACGGATGCTCATCCTCAACGCCAACGCCAAAAAGATAAGGCGCGGCGAATATTTCATCGACACCGTAGTAGTCGGCGCTTCGCCATCGTACAAGCCGAGGCTCGAAAAAATAATGAAATCCTCTATCTACAACGGTTTCAGGATAATCGCTGTTGTAGACACCGACAAATCATACCCCGGCGACGAAATCCTCGGGCTGCCCGTATATCACTCCGACGACCCTGCCGGCATCTGCAAACGGCTCAAGGCCAAGGTCGTCGTCATCATGCCGTCGACAAAAGGACTTTCCGAGACCACATCGATCATCAACAGGCTCTACTCGCTCGAAATACCCATGTTCATTTCGGCCGACCTCTACACGATGCTGGGCATGAGGCCGAGAGTATCGCAGGTCATCGCCGAGCCCGTGATCGACATTACCAACGCCCACATATCTCCGGCGACATGCAACCTCAAACGGCTCAGCGATATCGTAAACGCTATCCTCTCCATGGTAATCCTGAGCCCCGTTTTCGCGGCTATTGCTATTGCCGTCAAACTCGACTCGAAAGGTCCGGCAATATACCGCCAGAAACGTATCGGCCGTCACAAGAAACCTTTCTTCATCTATAAATTCCGCACCATGCGCCAGGACGCGGAAGACAACGGGCCAGCCCTGTCGGCTAAGAACGACCCGAGAATAACCAAAATCGGATACTTCCTGCGCAAATACCGGCTCGACGAACTGCCTCAATTCTGGAACGTGCTGAAAGGCGACATGTCATTCGTCGGCCCGAGGCCCGAACGAGAATACTATATCAGCCAGATCATCGAACGTGTGCCGGCTTACAGCCTGATACACCAGATAAGACCCGGAATCACATCGTGGGGAATGGTCAGATACGGTTACGCTACTTCCGTCGATCAGATGATCGAACGTCTTGAATACGATCTGCTTTACCTCGAGAACGTCAGCTTTGCTGTCGATCTGAAAATATTGTTTCACACCATCAGCACTGTCATTACAGGCAAAGGACTTTAGACTCGTACACGATTTATGACAGAGAAAATTAAAATCCTGCGACGCTTGCACGAATCTCTGATGAAATTCGTCACTTGGCGTGAAAGACATATCAAAGAGAAGAACTTCGTTCTGCTGCTGGCTTTCTTCGTCGGCATATTCTGCGGCCTTGCCGCTCTCGTCCTGAAGTTTCTTATCCACACGATATCAGGAGTCCTCACTTCACACGTCAACCCTCAGGCCGGAAACTACCTCTACATACTCCTGCCGGCTATCGGTGTAATCATTACCGCCCTCTACGTCCGCTATATCGTACGCGACGACATCAGCCACGGCGTGACACGTGTGCTCTACGCTATCTCCCAGAACAAAAGCAGGCTGAAACGGCACAACATCTACACATCCGTGCTCGCGAGCTCGGTCACAATTGGTTTCGGCGGATCTGTCGGTGCCGAAGGCCCCATCGTATTTACCGGAGCGGCGATAGGCTCGAATCTCGGGCGTATGTTCCGCATGTCGCCGCGTATCCTGATGATACTTGTCGGCTGCGGCGCGGCGGCCGGTATCGCAGGCATATTCAAGGCGCCTATCGCCGGCATGCTTTTCACTCTCGAAGTACTCATGCTCGACCTCACGGCGGTATCGGTAATGCCGCTGCTCATAGCGTCTATCACGAGCGCCATCCTCGCATATGTCTACACAGGATATGAGTTCGAATTTTTCTTCGCGCAGACCGAGGACTTCTACACCTCGCGTATCCCTTACGTCATACTCCTCGGCATAGTATGCGGTTTCGCTTCGCTATACTTCACGCGAATGATGAACATGATGGAAAACTTCTTCCGCCGCTTCAAGAACCCGTGGATGAAGACCGTTGTCGGATGCGTCATCCTTTCCGCCCTCGTTTTCTTCTTCCCTCCTCTCTACGGCGAAGGATACGGTTCCATCACAGGCCTGCTCAACGGCGACACTTCATCGATTGTCGACGGCTCGATTTTCTACGACGACAGGTACCGCTTCTGGTTCCTCGCCCTGTTCATCGGTCTGGTCGTCCTATCCAAAGCATTCGCCACATCCTCTACCAACGGTGCCGGCGGTGTGGGGGGTACTTTCGCACCTTCGCTCTACGTAGGATGTCTCACAGGATTCCTCTACGCTTTTATCCTTAACCATTTCGGATGGATTGAACTGTCGACAAAGAACTTCGCCCTCATTGGCATGGCCGGTGTGATGAGCGGTGTCATGCACGCGCCGCTGATGGCGATATTCCTCACGGCCGAGCTTACCGGCGGTTACGACCTTTTCCTGCCCCTGCTTATCGTAAGCACAATATCCTACGGCACCATCAAGATATTCGAGCCCTACTCCATCTACACAATGCGTCTGGCCAAACGAGGCGAACTGCTTACCCACCGCAAGGACCAGGCCGTGCTCACTCTTCTGAAAGTCAACAACGTGATAGAGACCGACTTCCTGCCTGTATATCCCGACATGACTCTGAGAGATATGGTAGATGTGATTGCCAAAAGCAAGCGCAACCTCTTCCCGGTCATAAACGCCGACAGAGAACTCGTCGGTATCGTTCTGCTCGACGAAATCCGAAACATCATGTTCCGGCCCGAGCTCTACCGACGCATGCGTGTGAGCACATTCATGTCTATGCCCCCTGCAAAGATTGAAATAAACGACAGCATGGATGCCGTCATGAAAACCTTCGACGACACAGGAGCGTGGAATCTCCCTGTCGTCGACGGCAATACCTATGTAGGATTTGTTTCTAAAAGTAAGATCTTCAACTCATATCGGCGTGTGCTGCGTCACTATTGCGACGACTGACATTTCAGTTGAGCACTATCGCCGGTAATGACGGATTCACGTAGAATGCACTGCGTGCAAGCTGGCACAATTTTATTATCGTGCTTTTACGGGGATGAAGACTCTTGTTGTTTCTCCGGACTCCTGACGGGCCGTCGATCTGGATCATTGGGGTAGAATTTTTCTTCATAGGCAGTGAGATTTGCAGTGAGTGTTCTCTTATTTAACTATCTAACGAACTCTCGGCCTCCTTTATTGTATATTTCGTTAAAATTATTTTAACCATGTTATGTACGGCCGTCGCATCCGGCCGTACATATGAACCATGAGGAAATTCAGATTTTTCTGACCACAATACCCGATAGTGCAGTCTTGCCAGATAGGGGCACGAGGCTGATATCAATCTTGCCCTCCGTATTATCGACAATGTATTTCTTGCGTACTGCATGTTGATATCCGCTTGTTTGCGAAGGCACAAATTCCGATTCCACGTCCTGTCCGCATATGTTAATCGACATTCTGATGGAATTGCTATCAGACTTGTCATCACTATCACGTCCGAGCAGATACGGAGAACTGCTGCCGGGACGCCCCGTGTCCGTGACAAGGAGCTCTACTTCGTAACGGCCGCCAGGGGCATCTATACAATAACCGGTAACGCCTTCAAGCATCGACTGATAGAGAGGTGTATCGTGTGTGTTGAATATTTCAGATGTAACCGAACGTTTTTTCCCGTTCAGATAACCCCATTTCCCTTCCCGGTACGGGTGGTCGGCAAGCCATGTCAGACCATCTACCGATGAAGTGAACTCACAATCGCTTCCGACATTGATTGCCAGAGACTCTCCTGATGCGACATCCGGCACAGACTCACACGATATTATCGCATAATCAATCTTCGCCACACCATCGAGGACACCTCCGGCACTCAGAGCCATGTCTCCTTCTCGGAACGGTATATCGAATATCGCAAAACAATTATCAGTGGGCTTGTCCGCCAGAAATTGTCCGTCGGCATATAGCTTGATATCAGGGCAATTGCTGTATACCTTTACTTTTATCGTATCTGTGCCTTCTCCGACAAATCTATCTCGATCGCGAACCGCTATATGCACCACCGGGATATCTCTGCGCCACATTGATTTCAGATAATACGCCACATCCTTAGGCTTACGGTCATTATAGAACAGGCCCTTGTTATTTACCCTTGGCATCGACTCCTGACGTTCGGCCACATTGAAGTCGATAAAATTCCAATAGGCGCCTCCGCTTATAAAATCGTTACGCTCTATATAGGGCAGATAATGCTCTATATACTTCTGCTGATATTCGATGCTGAAATCAAAAGGCACCGGCGATTTGGAATGCAGCCTGCGGTCGGAACCGGCGCCCCATTCGCTTATAATCAAAGATCTGTCAGGATACTGTGAGTGCTGTGTGTCAAGGAATCTGTCGAACCCGTTAAGATCTCCGCCATACCAGCCCTGATACAAATTCCAGCCTTGAACATCTGTAATATCCAGACCAAGAGAATTGTACAGGTCGGACTCATGAAAAGCCATTACACTGGCTCTGTTCACATCCTCTTCTTTCAACTTGTTTTCAAGCCGATGTGCCAGATCCAAAATACGTTTTTGGGCGGCTTTCCACTCTTTAGCATCTCCAAGCGGAGCCCTGAGCAATACCTCATTCATAAAGCCCCATAGCATAATCGACGGATGATTGTAGTGCTGACGGATAAGTTCTACGAGGTTCTTCTCGCAATTATCGCCAAAACCGTTTGCGTCAGGCACCATATTCACTATAGGAATTTCCTCCCATACAATCATTCCAAGCCGGTCGCATTCGTCAAGTATAGCATCGTCCTGCTGATAATGAGCGAGACGGACGAAATTACAGCCGAGATCCTTGAGCAAGCTTATATCACGCCGGTGTGCCTCATCAGATAGCGCTACGCCCACAGGGTAAAGATCCTGATGCCGGTTCACTCCTCTTAACTTATAATGCCTGCCGTTTAGCTTGAAACCTTCCGACCCATAGAACGAAAACCATCTGAATCCGGTGGGAATCGTCGTTCTGTCTATCATCTCGCCTGTTTTTGAATCGATGATTTCGGCAGAAAGCATGTAAAGATATGGCTGCTCGGGGCTCCACAGTATCGGATTGCGTACTTCCGGCATATCTGTTTCAATTTCAGACGTCTCGCCGGGTGCAAGCTTCACATTTTGCGTCCGGGACGAGACCTTTCTACCCGACTTGTCATTCAATGTCAGTACTAATTTCATACCGGCAGCCGTTGCATCGTCGTTCTTTATACGGCTCTTTATTTTTAAAGATGCCGAATGCTCCGACACATTTGTGGGTGTGACATACACACCCGACGAAGCATTGTCGCACATATCAAAATGTTTTAGAGGGGTACTTATCAGCCACACATCGCGATATATGCCTCCCATAAAAGTAAAGTCGGCGGATAAGGGCGGAATATCTATACGGGAATTGTCTACCGTGACATATATGTCATTGTCCCCCTCTTTGATATACTGACTTATATCATGACAAAAAGCGGAATACCCACCGGCATGATCGGCAACGGGGATACCGTTCACACTTAAATCCGCGGCTTTATTTACCGCATCGAATTTAATGAAGTACCTGCGCGACTTATCGATTTCAGGCATCGGCAGCTTAAGATGATACTGTGCTTTACCTTTGTAATAATTCATAGTACGGTAAGCATCATCATTATAAGTATGAGGCACAGCGACCGAAGTCCACTCCGTATCGTCGATATAACGGAACGACCAGCCGTCATTAATACTTTCGACCGTTCTACGGGCAGCGACACTCAACACCGACAGGATAAGGAAACATGCAAATACTTTTAGTCCTGATATCGTATTCATGGTAATCTTACTTACTATGATTCGAGATTACCCGACGGTTGATTTCGCGTATGCGAGGCTCATCAATCTTGACAACTTTGCGGTCGTAAGTCATCAGTCCATTGACTTCATTCTCCACATCTGTCAGCTGAGTATATACAGCGCCCACATACCAATAACCGGCCAGTTTATCAAGACGTTCCGCATACCCTATATAAGCATCGGTAACTTCGGCCGGACTTTTGTACTGGACATAGCCCCAATTGCGATCTGGGGTCCAGACATGGCCGTCAACCACCATTCCTATACCTCCGTATTCTCCAATCACATTGGCACGTTTTGAATCATAAAGATGAATCAACGGAGGAGAAGGATATGTGTGCGCGTCAATCATATCGCCGCAATGGTAATAGTTGCCGCCGCTGGCAGGATTGACCAGACGGGAGGGGTCATACGCTTTTGTCCAGTTCACGATCTCAGGGGTTTTGAATTGCCCGAAAGCCTCGTTAAAAGGCGTCCATACAGCGATACATGGGTAATTGTACAGCGCATCAATGATTTCTTTCCACTCTTTGCGGTAGTTGGCTTCGCTTTCAGGCGAACGCTGAAACTCCTCGCCATCGAAATAATTGCGGTTCTGCCATTCAGGGTCCTTGTCGCCGCTTGGCATATCCTGCCAGACGATGATACCTTTACGGTCACAATAAGTGTACCATGTTGCCGGCTCGATTTTTATGTGCTTTCTGAGCATATTGTAACCCCAGTCCGCAGCCTTGTCCACATCATATATCATAGCCTCGTAAGATGGCGCGGTATAAAGGCCGTCGGGCCACCATCCTTGGTCGAGGAGGCCATAATTAAAGAGATCTTGATTGTTGAGCTGTATTCTGACCACACCGTTATCGTCCTTCTTGATAGAAAACTTTCGCATCGCGGCATAACTGTCCACCTTATCGAGTGTTTTGCCGTGGTCTTTCAGGCTCACTTCGAGATCATACAGATACGGACTGTCCGGCGACCATAATTTTACGTCTGCCGGCATGTCGATGACTATCGGTTCGCCGGCAAGAGCCTTGCCGGAGGCGATTACCCGACCATTATCCTTGACCGATACCTCTGCAAGATATCCTTTATCAGCGCCTGCGGCCTGTACATTTACAGTCAGAGTGTTGCGGTCAATATCAGGCAATATCTTAAGACCGGACACATGAGTATTGTTGACCGGCTCAAGCCAGACAGTCTGCCATATACCGGTTACAGGAGTGTACCAGATACCGGTAGGATTCGTAACCTGTTTTCCTCTCGGCTGATAGCCCTGATCGGTCGGATCCCATACACGCACAACGAGCTCATTGTCTCCTTTTGATTTGAGTGAGTGCGTGATATTGAAACCGAATGGCGTATATCCGCCGGTATGGCTTCCTACTTTTGTGCCATTGACCCATACATCAGCCTGCCAGTCGACGGCGCCGAAGTTAAGCATGACATCACGTCCCTGCCAGGATTTAGGTACCGCAAAAGTACGTTTATACCAGATCGCCTTATCGCCACCAATCTCTTTGGCAACGCCCGAAAGCGACGACTCGGCGCAGAACGGTACAAGAATCTCTCCCTGATACTCCGCCGGAGTTGTAACATTCTTATCCACTATGGCATAGTCCCACAAGCCATTTAGATTCTGCCATTCCGGGCGTTCCATTATAGGACGCGGATATTCCGGCAAAACATTTTCAGGGTCGATATTCTCGCCCCATGTTGTCATCATGTACCCCTCGGCCGGCTTGTATGCCGAGACTTCAAAACCCGACATAAGCATCAGGGCGATAAGTAATTTGATTGGTTTTATCATATTATACTACAAGTATTTAGGTTCAGGATATCTGTTATTCATATCTACGAAAATCTTGCCGCTCAGAACGCAAGAGTGTAGTCGCCTGCAGCGAAAGTCTGAGGCTTGGCTCCGGCTACCGGGAGTGTGACAGTGGCTACAGCCCCCTCCGGAATGGAGAAATGCCATGTACAGCGGTCGCCGTCATATTTCCATTCGCTCTTGATAAGTCCGGCAGCCGACATATAGCTTGCCTTCAGAGAGCCGATGCGCTTGTCGGGCACAGGTTTCATTATTATATGACTGAAACCGGGAGCTGCAGGATCGGCCTGAATACCGGCCATAGTGTTCCACATCCATTGGCAAACGCAGCCATAGGCATAGTGGTTGAAGCTGTTCATTCCGGCCTCTCCCATGCCTTTCTCTATTGTATAACTGTTCCAGCGCTCCCATATCGTTGTCGCTCCATTGTCAACAGAGTACAGCCAGCTGGGATTCTTGTGCTGAAGCAGAAGTTCATACGCGATATCTGTCATACCGTTGTCGGTAAGAGTCTGCATCAATATAGACGTGCCGAGGAATCCGGTCTGGAGACAATTGCCGTGGTCGGCAAAGTTTTGACGAAGACGCTGCTTCATGTCCTCCTTGGCCTTGCCTTCGACGAGACTGTTACGCAAGGCGAATAAAGCCGGAGTCTGCATGGTATTCAGTATGTCGCAACGGAAAGTACCGTCATCGTTCAAGTGTCGCGTACGCACATAATCACGGGCTCGCTGCGACATGGCAGCATATGGCGACGCATCACGGCCGGTGGCACGCGCCATGTCGGCCATCATGCTTGCGTTTGATATCCAGTAACACCCCTGCAGATACGACCAGTATTCACGGGCCTCGGGCCGCTGCACTTTATTACCGTCAATGATGGTGTCGATGCCGCCGCCCCATGTCTCGAGAGGCTCGTAGCTGAGCCAGTCGGCCCACTGACATCCGTTGTTGTACTCTAACAGCGCATTGTGTTCGGCTTTTTTGGCATCGAGCAGATTCATGTACTTCTCCATCGCCTGCCAGTTATCATTCACAATATCTGTGTCGCCATATTGCTTCCACATGATATAAGGCACGATTATACCGGCGTCGGACCAGCCCAGACGAGTGGTTTCGAAAGGAGTGAAGCAGTACATCGAGCCGGGAGCTACGGGCGAATAGCCACCGTCGGGATGCTGCGAATCACGCAAGTCGCGAGTCCACTTGGTCAGGAATTTATTGGTGTTCGCAAAGAAGGAACCTGTCTCGGCAAACACCTGCGTGTCGCCGGTCCAGCCCAGGCGTTCGTTGCGCTGCGGACAGTCGGTGGGTACCGAGAGATAATTTGAGATCAGGCCCCAGCGTGTGTTGGATATAAGCTGATTGATATCATCGTTGCCGGTGGTAATAAAGCCGGACTCCATACCCTTGGTAACAGATGTTACCGGCAGCGATTTTACCGATTTGATGGCTACCGGCGCGTCTGCCGTAAGTGTCAGATAGCGATAGCCGTAAAACGTACAGTCAGGCTTATAGCTCACAGTGTTTCCGCCATGTCCGAAAGTATAGTCAAGACGAAGATATTCGTCGGAAAGGCGGAGGTTACGCAGATGCGCGGAGCCTTCCGGGCCATCCATGCCTCGGCTGTGGGCTCCGTTGCCGTCATTGAGGATCTCGGCGAAATGACACTCGAGCTTAGTGCCGTCGGAGGCGCTGAATTCAAATACAGGCACAGCAGACGCATTCTGCCCGAAGTCGACAACAAGCGTTTCGCCCGGATTTACCACTATATCAGTTCCGCCGGGATAATGCCGCAGGACATTGACCTTGCCGTAGTGTGTGTCATCGGCTCCACTTATGCCTTGCCATACATATGCATTTTTGGGAGACAATATAAGATCGGGGCGGACGTAGACTTCGGCGCCGTCCGACGGCAGTATCTCGCCATTGAATCGGGTATATATCTCGGCATTGCCAAATGACGAAACAGTCTCGTAGCCCATCGGTATACGGGCGTCGTAAGCCTCGCCGTCATATATACCGGCATGCACGACCGGGCCGGCCACGGCAGCTTTCCAGGAAGTATCAGTGCCCTTGCGCTCCGTCGTGCCGTCGTCATATGTAATCTCAACAACCGAGCGGAAGGCAGGTTTTCCTCCTGTCATTCCGTGAGTGCCGCTCGGTGTGGCGATACGGTCGGCCCACCAGCCCGGAGTAGACTGCACCGACAATCGGTTTGCCGCGCCGGGCCGGCAGTCTATGGCATCTGTTATGTCGTAAGTAAATGAGCGACGTGTCTTTACGAGATGTGTAAATCCGGGTCTGAGGACCTCTTCTCCGACTGTTTTGCCGTTGACATACAGCTGATACACACCCAGACCGGCAGTCATCCACACTACCCTCTTTACCTTTTTATCGTTTTGTAAGTCAATGCAAAACCAACTTGCGCCATCGGCGGCGCGTTGGTCGTTGTCGTTTGTCATCGTGGTCTTTTCCGGGGCTCCGGGCACGGCAATCCATTCAGAGCAGAGCCATGCGTCGTCGGGAAGAGCAGCCGTGCGGCTACCGACGGTCTCCGGCAGTGCCGGCACAGCGGCTCGGATAGCTCCGGCGGCTGAAAAAGCGACTATGACAGCAATCAGGATAGATTTTTTCATGATAATAAATTGCTTGTGGTTCGTTATCCATGCCGACGGCCTTCACTCGCTGAATCGAGCATGATGCTATCGGTCTTATTGTAAGTATTATAGATCATCGGAGACTGTCACTCTGAGGGCCTCCATCATATCGGTGTCGAGAGTGTTGTAATTCTTTCCGTCCTTGAAGATACTGAAATTAACAGGTAATTCGTCATTATACTGCCATAAGGTCCACGGTATGTTTTTATCTGTCAGAGCATCAGCCACGGCCTTGTACCAGCTATAGCGATCGGACGGCTCTGATGTGTTGAGAGCTCCAAATTCTCCGCAAAAGATCAATTTGCCATGCTTTGCGGCCCAATCGGCAACCGCTGCAATATCCTTATGTATCTGTTCGGCGCTTGCCATGACTGTATATCTGTTGTATAGATCGACCAGATACTCATCATTTTCCCACTCGGGATGAATCGCAGGCATACGGTCCTTATCATATGGGAAAGGATAACCTGATAACGGTTTAAGACCTTTATTCCAATAAGCCTGCTGATGTGTGAACATAAGAGGATCGTAATAATGGAATGTGTACACTACACGCGGATCCTCATACTCCGGGATGTCCTGCAGATTTCGAGGGTCGCCGCCCCAGCCGGTTACAACTATCATCAGATCAGGATCACAGGCTCGCACGGCCTTCACGATCCGGCCCTGCATAGTGGGCCAGTTTTCTTTCAGATAGTCTCCAAAAGGCTCGTTAAAGAGTTCGAGCACGATTTTGTCTTTGTTCTTGTATCGATTGGCGAGCTGACAGCAGCACGAAGTGATAAGTTCTTCTCCGTAGGACGGAAACTTTTCAACCGACAGACTGTGATGATCGACGATTACCCAGAAACCGCGGCTTGTAATGCGCTCTATGGTATTGTCGAGATTTTTGAGGTATTCTTCATCAAGCTTAAAGTCCGGGGCCGGTCCTACGTTTGAGTGAAAATTGATAGGAATGCGGATCACATCCATGCCAAGGCGTCTGAGATTGTCAAGATCGGAATCCTTGATTTTGTCAGGATCGACTTTCGACGCCTTTCGGTCGAACCAGGCGTTTATATTCACACCTCTGTGAAAGGGTAGCTCGTTCAGAGGACTTACGGTGGTCTTTTCCGTATCGGATGAGCAAGCCGGCTCAGCGGCCTCGACACGGAGATTACCCGATACGAAGGCCGTTGAGATAGCTATTAAAGAGAACACTATGCTGTTAATCTTTTTCATTCCAAACTGTAATTTAACCGTTTAGGCTTGCCTGTCGATTTAGTCAAAAAGAATTTCTGTTCCGGTATATAGGAAATTAGGGCCGGCAACATACTGATTTGCCGTAGGAGAAAACCGTTCCTGATAACTGAAATGGATATGGCCGGCAAGTATTGCCTTTAGGAACGTTTCGTTTTTGAGCCGCGAGATAAACTCTTTCGTGGTCTTATCCGATTGCTGTGCCAGATAATCGCCCGAAGGCTGAGGTATTCCGGCATCACGGAATTTGGCTCCGCCTCGTGCCCAGTATTTGACATTCGCACGCCACATATCATCAGAGAAGAAGGGTACATGCATACACAAGACAATAGGCAGACCTTTCGCAAGTTCTTTATCGAAGAGTTCGACCTGGGCAGGTGTCACTGTGCCATATACATTATCTATCGCCACAAAGTTGACACCATTGACAACTCGCGACTGGAATTTCGAATCGATCTTATAGACCCTGTCTATTTCATCTCTTGTGTACGATTTGTACTGCTCTGTCTTGGATTCAGGTATTTCGCTCAGCCACATCTCGGGAGAAAACTCATGATTGCCGACGCAAAGTATACGGTTTTCGCCTGAATACTTTTTTACCAGATCATAATTGGCTTCGCTCTGATAGTCGATCATATCGCCCGTGTGTACGACAAAGTCGCAATATCTGTCGGCCCAGTTCAACGATCTTGCAAGGGCATCGGCCTGCAGACCGCCGAAAGTCGCTGTGCGATCCTTGGAGATCGCCCGTTTATTTTCCGATTCATCAGGATAAGCTTCCGTCAGGTGCGTATCGGAAATATGAAGTACCGAAAAAGGTGCTTCAAGGCCTATGTGGACATTGACATATGAGATCGACATTTCTTCCCACTGTCCTCGATTATGGAATGCATCGGGCACGTTTTCCGCCTGCAAGGTCATCATAGAAGACATTGCCAGACCGGTCACAAGAAATCTAAAGAGTTTTTCCATGGGTTTAAAGTTGCTTGAGGTGCTTATATCAGAAACGGTCGGATGACAAAAATATTCCGTGCACTATAGGATTATTTTTGAGGCTACGCCCTTGTGCACACGTATATAGACACCGCTGCCCGGATTCAATACCTTGCGGCCGAAGAGATCGTAATACTCTACGGGGCTCGTATCGTCGGATACGCTTACCTGCTCAACGCCGGAGGAAATCTTTACATCCACGTTTACAGTCATTGCCGATGGATCGACATTTACAGTATATTTCCCGGCAGGGTTATCTGCTCTCCACTTGTTGTTTACATCGTTGGAGGAAGCAGTATTGAAAAGCATCTTGCTATCGGCGAGTCCTGTGTCTGACACATACTCCGTATCGGCCAGGGGCATATAGCACGGATATTCTTTTTTATCGGGGGTAATTACAAAGTCTCCGTTCAGGCTTCCCGTCCATGTATATTTGCCGTCGTTCTGCCTGTCCATTTGATTGTATGCCTCGCCGCACTTCACATACAGTGCCTCTATAGGGTCGGGATTATAGGTTGTGGTACTGAACGTTAGGTTTTTGAGGTCGACGCGCAATACATAGTGACCAGGCTTGGCATTTTTGATACTGAAACCTGAGCCATACTCCAGTTTCTCTGTGTAGTCGCCGAGCCCGAACTCATAATCCTTACCGATATTTGTCGATATCTTATAGGCATTGTTCCACTCGGGCATAAGCAGGAATCCGAAACTCTGCCCGGCTTTGTCAAAACTGCCTTTATATGAGAAAACGCGATCGCCTTCGCTCTCCATTGCCACGAAGTTCCAGTCGGTCGGCATGCCGTTGATATACATCCTGCCTATCTCTGTCGATATAGTATTATTGACAAGGTCCACGACGACATTGTAGTAGCCGGTCTGCTTGACCTTATAGTAGCAGTCACCGTTGAGAGCAGTGGCATATAAATTTATACGGCTGTCGGATACTCCGTTATAATCGATGGTCTGCGCACTTTCCAGACCGATAATATTCGACTTCCAGTCATCGGTGTCTCTCGGATCGTCGGTAAATATATTGAAATTACCCACTTTCAATACTCCCGAGTACTGATATATCCCCTTTCCTATTTTTGTCATAGGCGTCGAGGCCTCCCAGCCCGAGGGCACGCCGTCGCCTATCAGATAGAGCGCGTCAGGAGAAAAGTCGTCAGGCACAGTCACACCCAGAGCTGCCATAAGCTCGGTGTCGAGAGTGCTGTAATTCTTTCCATCTTTAAAGATGCTGAAATTGACAGGCAGATCGTCGTTGTACTGCCATAGAGTCCATGGTATATTGTTGTCGTTCAGGGCATCGGCCACTGCCTTGTACCAGCGGTAGCGGTCGGCCGGGCCGGAAGTATTGAGAGCTCCGAACTCGCCGCAGAAAACAGGCTTGCCGCTCTTG
This sequence comes from Muribaculaceae bacterium, assembly GCA_017620635.1. Classification (GTDB taxonomy): domain Bacteria; phylum Bacteroidota; class Bacteroidia; order Bacteroidales; family Muribaculaceae; genus CAG-873. Next base: position 67,244 of record JAGAUV010000036.1, read on the forward strand.
TTGGCCCAGTCGGCGATAGCTTTTATGTCCTGATGGATCTTTCCGACAGTAGCCATCTCTGTATAGCTGTCGTAGAGATAGGTAAAGTAAGGTTCTTTTGCCCAGTCGGGGTGTATCTCGGGCATACGCGCCTCGTCGTAGGGAAAAGGATAGTCCGACAGTTTTACCGTGTTTTCATCCCAGTACGCGCCCTGATGGGTAAAGATATAAGGCTCGTAATAATGGAAGGTATAGATCAGGCGCGAATCATTATAGTCGGGCAATGCCTGAAGGTTTTCGAGTTTTCCGCCCCAGCCGGTTACAATCATTATCATGTCGGAATTACAGCCGCGCACGGCCTTGATAATGCGCCCCTGCATATCCGACCAGTTGTTTTTAAGATAGTTGCTGAATGGCTCGTTATAGATTTCGAGCATTACTCTGTCATTTCCCTTGTATCTGAGGGCAAGCTGACTGCAGCATGAAGTGATGAGTTCTTCGCCATACGACGGAAAGTCCTCTACCGACATGCTGTGATGATCGAGAATCACCCATAGTCCGCGACTCGTTATTCGCTCCACGGCCTTGTCGAGATATTCGAGGTAGGTTTCATCGAGTTTGAAATCAGGTCCTTCGCCAACGTTGGAGTGGAAGTTGATCGGAAGACGTACCACATCCATGCCGAGGCGTTTCAGATTGTCTAATTCCGAGCCCTTGATTTTGCCGTGTGTGACTTTCGATGTGCTGCGGTCGAACCATGCATTGATATTCACGCCCTTATGAAATGGGATCTCGTTCAGTGCGGTCGCAGCACTCGCTTCAGTGGCATCAGGGAAAGCCCCCTCGGCAGCCTCCACCCGGAAGTTTCCGAATGAAAGAGCTGCCGAGATGGCGATTATTGAGAGAAATATATTACGGGGGGTTCTCATTAAGATCTTGTTTTAAGGAGAGGCTGTGCCTGTTTTTCGGCACAGCCCTCCGGGGTTATATACGTCAGAGTATCACTTTCGATGCTTTGCCGCCCTGCACTCGGATATAGAAGCCCTTGCCGGGATTCTCCACTTTGCGTCCGAAGAGATCATAATATTCAACAGGAGCGTCAGGATCGACTACCTTGATGTCGTCCACGCCGGCAATTGTCTCGTCGCCTATGCTTACCGTCATTGCTGTCGGATTTACCAGCACTGTGTACTGGCCCGGTTTTTCTACCGTCCATTTGTTTTCAACACCATTGGAAGAGTCGTGGTTGAAAAGCATCTTGTTGCCGATAAGGCCCGAAGCAGGTACATTCACGGTCTCGGCAAGCGGCATATAGCAGGGATAAGCGGATGTGCCGGGGGTTATCACGAAATCGGCTCCGACTTCGCCGGTCCACAGGAATGTGCCGTTGGCCTGCTTGCTCATCTTGTTGTACTCGCCCTTTGTGACTACATACAGCGTCTCTACGGGATCGGGATTATAGGTCGAGGTGTAGAGTGTAAGCGTCTTGAGATCGACACGCACTACATAGTGACCCGGCTTGGCATTTTTGATACTGAAACCTAAGCCATACACCAGTTTCTCACTGTAATCGCCAAGACCGAACTCATAATCCTTACCTATATTTGTCGATACCTTATATGCATCGGTCCACTCCGGCTTGATCATTAAGCCGAAGGGCTGGCCGGCTTCATCAAAGTATGCTCTGTAGGAGAAGATTCCGTTGCCTTCGTTCTCCATAGCTACGAAGTTCCAATCGGTGGGGACGCCATTTATATACAGATGGTTCACAACTGCACTTATGATACTGTTCTCAAGATCGACTGTAAGAACATACTGGTCGGCAAATTCGACTTTATAGTAGCAATCGCCGGGTTTTGTGGCGAAGAATTGGATGCGGCTGTCGGATACACCATTGAAGTTGATGGTCTGCGCGCTCTCCTGTCCGTAGGCATTGTCCCAGTTTTCATCGATCTTGGGATCCTGACCGAGAATATTGAAATTGCCGACTTTGAGTTCGCCGGTGTACTGATATACGCCATTGTCTATTTTTGTCATGGGAGTCGCTGCATCCCATCCGCTGGGAACACCGTCGCCTATGAGATAGAGTGCTTCGGGGTACTCGATCTCTTCATGTATCACTTCGGCTTTGGTAATAAGCATTTCAGTGAGGTCGCCGTTGATTTCCACGGTATATACAGTGGGCTTGGGGCTGCTGCAGATCCATGTGGCTGCGTTGGGCTGGTCGCCGAGGAGGATTGTCTTGCCGACAAGTGTCTCAAGATATTTTCCGTTAAAACACTCTATGCCCTGTGACTTTACATACAGATCTTCGGGCAGGGGATCATAGTCCACGAATGCCACATCGAAGCTCGGTACTATGCACGATTCCCGATAGTTGTCGGCATCGGTGCACATCTGCCAGCAGCTGCATGAGCCGGTAAAACGCACCGTGAACACATATTTGCCATCAGCATTCTTTTCTACAGAAACAGGATTACTGGTATCCCAGCCGATGGGAGCGTCGTTGACGCGCATTGCCTGACCGCGGAACTCGATTCTTTCTGCGGCTTCCTGCGCCGAGATCGTGAACGTACCCGATGCAAGCGCGAGGAATGACATTAGAAACAGATAAAATTTTTTCATAATAGGTAATTGGTTTATATCCGCCTCGTCACTTGGCCCGGACACGGCCGGGAGAAGCGACTTGGCGGAAAGCTATTGATTGTTATAGAACTACTTTCGAAGTTTTACCGCCCTGTACACGGATGTAAAGGCCTTTGGAGGGCGTGAGCACCTTACGTCCGAAGAGGTCATAGTACTCAACCGGAGCTTTTGTATCGGCAGACTCGATATCCTCGATGCCTGTGCCCATATTCGCTTCTACACTCAGTGTCATTGCTTCCGGATTGACTGTTACCGTATAGCTTTTTTCCTCTTCCACAGACCATTTGTTGTTTACATTGTTGTCTGCAGATATGTTATAGAGCATCTTGGTATCGGCCGCAGGCACTGTCTGGGTCTCGACAAGTGGCATATAGCAGGGATAAGCGGCCTCGCCGGGAGTGACTACAAAACCATCGCTGTTGAGTTCGCCGGTCCATTTATAGGTGTTGTCCTCCTGACGGGTCATTGCATTGTAGGTTTCTCCAATCTTTACATACAGCGCCTCGACCGGATTCGGGTTATAGGTTGAGGTTGTAATAGTGTGGCTTTTCATATCCACAGTGATCACGTAGTAACCGGGAGTTTCATTCTTTAAAGACCAGGTATTCCCATATTTCAATTTCTCCGAGAAATCACCGAGACCAAACACATAATCCTGGCCCAAATCGGTAGATATCTGATATTTTGAACCCCACTCTTTAATAAACATCAAAGCAAAGGCTTGATCGGCTCCTGTAAAGTTAAATCTACCGGAGAATACACCGTTGCCTTCGTTTGTCAACTCAACAAATTTCCAATCACTGGGAACACCGCAGAAGAACAAGTGATCTGCATACGCATCAATCGTACCGTTTACAAGATCAACTGTAAGAACATATTGATCGGCAGATTCAACAGAATAGTAGCAACCGCCGGGTTTTGCGACGAAGAATTTGATCTGGCTGTTAGAAACACCATTATAGTTTATGGTCTGTTTGTCCTCCAGACCGTAGGCATTGTTCCAATTGTCAGTAGCTTTTGGGTCCTGAGCAAGTATATTGAAATTGCCGGCCTTGAGTTCGCCCGTGTACTGGTAGACGCCATTGTCTATTTTAGTCATGGGAGTCGCTGCATCCCAACCGTTGGGAAGAGCGTCGCCTATGAGATAGAGTGTTTCGGGGTACTGTGCATCCTGTGCGGCTACCGCAAACGAGCTTGCCACAAATGCGATACACAAGATTAGATAATAATAGAGTCTTTTCATAAGAAAGTGTAGATAAAAGGTTATTTGATAGTAATCTCGTCAAAGTAAATGGTCTTGCCGGCAGCTGTGCGATCGTTGTCGGGGGTAATCATGAGCTGATTGACATAGCCCCATTCAAATCCGGCTTCGCCATCGCCCGGTTTCTCTTTCCACTGCCCCTCGCAGCCATGGTAGTTAAATTCGCTCAGAGGAATAGTGATTTTGTGCCACTCTCCGTCGGGTGTCAACTGACGTGTTGCGGCTGAATTGCCGTTCGACGATATTGTGGCCGACATTCGCCATTGACGGGGTGCCCCGTCTTTCTTCTGCTGCAGACGTATTTCAAGCGACTTGAATTTATAGGTAGTGCGCGCCATAAATTCGATACATCCGCCTTTGTCGTAGAGCTTCTGCAAATTCGCAGAGGGAGTAGATTCGAACAATACACCCCCCGAAGTACTGAACACAAAGTAACGTATGCACTTGGGTCCGTCGGCGGGATTGTCGGTACAGTCGTAGTCGAGATACCTTGAACCGCCGTTCAGATCCGTACGCATATTGCACCATCTGTTGGCATTGTCGCTATAGAATGTAAGCGGCATGGGGCCTCCGGTATATTCCGGCGGTACTGTCACGCCCAAGGCATTCATCATATCCACATCGAGCTGCTCCATAATCTGGGCTCCCTGGAAAATACTGAAATTTATCTCGAGCAGATCGTTATACTGCCACAGCGTCCAGGCTATGTTATTGCCATTGAGAGCATCGCCTAAAGCCTTGTACCAGCGATAGCGGTCGGCCGGTTCTGCTGTATTGAGCGCACCGAACTCGCCACAGAACAACAGCTTATTGTGCTCTCGGCCCCAGTTTACAACCCAGTCGATATCTTTCTTGATTCTCTCTTCTGTGGCATCCTCCGGATATCTGCCATACAGGAAGGAAAGATATGGTGTTTTCTGCCACCAGGGATGAATTTCAGGCATGCGCGAGGCATCATAGGGGAAGGGGATACCCGACAGTTTTCCTTCATTTTCGCTCCAATAGGCTCCCTGATGAGTGAACATACTGGGATCGTAGTAGTGGAAAGTATAAATTACTCGTGGGTCGTTGTATTCAGGTAAATCCTGAAGATTATAGATTTTGCAGCCCCAGCCGGTAGCTATCATGATAAGATTGGGATCGCAATGGCGCACAGCCTTGAGGATACGCCCCTGGATAGCCGGCCAGTACTGCTGCAGATCTCTTCCGAACGGTTCGTTGAAGATCTCCAGTACTATTTTATCCTTACCCTTATAGCGGAGGGCAAGCTGGCGGCAACACTCGGTAACAAGGTTTTCACTGTCTCTTGTAAAGGTTTCCACCGACAGGCTGTGATGATCAAGTATAACCCACAGGCCGCGGCTTGTGATGAGATCGACAGCATGGTCGATATAGCTGAGATAGGTCTCGTCAAGTTTGTATTCCGGACCCGGACCGACATTGGAATGGAAGTTGATGGGAAGGCGTACCACATCCATGCCGAGCTTCTTTATGTTGTCGATGTCCCAGTCCTTGATTTTGTTCTTGTCGATACGCGAAAGCGCGTAATCAAGCCAGCCGTTGATGTTCACACCCTTATGGAACGGTACTTCCTTGAGGGGCTCGCCCATTACAGGGTCAGGCAATTCTTCAGGCTGAGCATCCTCTACCTGCTTGAGTACATCATCGCGCCACTCGTCGGCACACGATGTTGTCATCGTCAGCAATGCGATGCCAAATATATATTTCAATAATCTCATGATATTCTGTATGTTTGATTTAGGGTAAAATTAATAACCGGGATTCTGGATTACCTTACCTCGGCTCTCGTCTATCACATACTGGGGCAGTGGGAAAAGCACCATATAGTCCTGGGCCGAATTGGAGTTGCGGTATTTGCGTGCGTACTGTATATAGCGGTCGTAGCGTATGAGGTCGCTGCGGCGGCAGCCGCCTTCAAACCACAGTTCATGACCGCGCTCTGTAAGGTTGGCTTCAAGAAAGTCGCTGAGATTCTTAAAGCCGTCGTATGCTTCCAGACCGGCACGTGTGTGTACGCGGTTGAGCAGCTCTACTGCCTCGGCTGTCGGACTGCCGGCCTGTCGGGCCAGGGCTTCCGACATCAATGTGAGCACATCGGCATATCTGAGAAGGATGAAATCGATACCGCTGCTCTGCCCTGTATCCCCGGGGTCTTCGCCGTATTTCACGGGAAGGGCGCCGTCGCCCAGGCCGGGGCCGGGGTTCGAACGGTTGTAGCGTACTCCGTCTGTGCCTACATAGTCGCCTACGAGCACTTTAAGGCGTTCGTCCGATGGATCGAATGTATCATAGAAGCTCCAGAGCACATGCCAGCCGTTCCACTTCTGTATATAGGGGTTTGTTGTAGGATAACCCGAGGGAAGCACATGGGCGAGCCAGAGCTGGCCATTGTTTTCGATTGTACAGTTACCTGCATAGATAGTCTCGTCGTTGCCTTCGTTCTCAAGAGTAAAGATATCGGGATAATGAGCTACAAGATCAAAGCCCATTTCGGGTTTCATTATCTCTCGGCCGCACTCAATGGCTTTATCCCAATTTCTCTCATGCATATAGAGTTTCATCAGGATGGTATATGCCACGGCGCGGCTGAAACGGCCGTAGCTGCTGGAGCCGTAACGGTAACGGTCGACGGGCAAGAGGCGTATGGCTTCGCGGAGATTGTCTTCCACAAATTTTACCGATTCCTCATACGACAGACGAGGTAGCGGAATCACATCATAAGGATGGTCGAGGTGCTCCTGATCGGCAACCTGGAACGCGCCGAAGAGGTCGAGAAGCATATAGCCCATCCAACCCATGCCACAGTGCAGCTGACCGTTGAGATTATCAAGTGACTCCTCACTCATCGGTACATTCTTGATTATGTTCATTGTATTCTTGCAGCTTGAGATAGCTTTTACAAGATTGATGTAATGCTTGACAATACCCGTGTTGGTGGAAAAGTTGACCTGCATCAGATCGTTGGTAGCACCGTTCTTCCACTGTGAGCTGCCGATGTCGGTGGTAAGCTCGGTAAACACGCCTACATTGTCGATATTACAACTGCTGAGTGTGTTGTAGACGTTTACCTGAAACTGCTGGTAGGCGGCCTGCAGGACAAGTGCATCGGCATCCTGCTCGTTTTTCGGATATATGTTGGAGTTCACCGAGTCGTAGTACTCCTCCGTGAGATCGGTACACGACGCCAGTGATAACGCTGCGGCCATGGCAACGGTGGCTAATATATTTTTCATATTATTAGTAATCATGATAATTTAGAGAGAAAATTCTAAACCAAAGCTATAGCTGCGGACATTGGGATAGGCATTGGTGTCGCCGGTCTCCAGATCGAGACCTTTATAGTTGGATATCTTGAATGGATTGTTTATATCGACATACATACGAAGCTTCGATATACCCTTGATTCGGGGTAAGGTATAGCCCAGTGTGATGTTGCGGCAGCGGATCATGTAGAAGCGCTTGGCAAAGAAGTCGCCCGATCCATATCCATTGTAGGCCTGCATGAAACCGGGTTTCTTGCCGTTCGGATTGGTACTCGACCATGCGTCGCGCCACGCCTCGGTAAGATTCTGCTCGTTGTCGATAAGATTTATGTAATCTGTCGAATCAAGATAGCTGCCGTTCTTGAACACCTGGAACATGCCATAGAAGTAGATATTGAAATCGAAATTCTTATAGCGGAGCGTGTTGCCCATACCGGCGAGATAACCGGGGTCGGTAGTGCTGTAGAACACTTTGTCGGCGTTGTCGAGTTTGCCGTCGGGCTTACCGGTTTTGAGTGGTATGCCATACTTGTCCACCTTCATGGTTCCGTCTTCGTTATACTGGAATCCGTCGATATCGAGCAGTTTTACCTGGCCGGGATAATTGCCTATCATATGGGGCACTTCTTCGCCGGGCTTGATCAGGCCGTCCGACACATAACCCGAAGCGCCACGGATAGGTCCGTCGTATTTATCCCAGGCTGAGGGTACCCACGTGTCGGCGCGCTCTTTCCAGCGGTCGCGGTAGAACGAAAATGTAAGATCTGTGGTCCACATCAGATCGGGAGTGCTGATATTGATAGTGTTGAGTGTCAGTTCCACACCCTGGCTCTGCGTCTTGCCTATATTGTCGGCGATCGACGATATGGGATTGAACGACATCAGCGAACGCTGCGAGAGCAGGTCGGAGATAACACGGCGGAAATACTCTGCGGTAAGGTTCACGCGGTTGTTGAAGAAACCGAGGTCAAGACCGAAGTTCCACTCGGTGGTTGTCTCCCATTTGAGCTTGTTGTTGCCGAGCTGTGTCAGCAGATAGCCGGTGGCAAGAGAATTACCGATATTGAATTTCGTGCCGGGGCCGTACTCTGAGGCCACGCGGTTGCCTATGCTTGCGTTACCTGTCTGGCCCCAGCTCACGCGGAGTTTACCGTTCGAGAGCCAGTCCTTGACTGTCGACATGAAGTCCTCACTGGTAAAACGCCAGCCTGCCGATACCGAGGGGAAGTAGCCCCAGCGGTTATTCTCTGAGAAATTGGAGGCACCGTCGGCACGCATGGTAGCTGTGAGAAGATAGCGGTCGCCGTATGAGTAGGATACTCGGCCGAAGAACGATGCGATTTCAGTGCTTGAGCGGCCCGAAGCGACACTGGGCTTACTGAAGTTGCCTGCGCCAAGGTTGTTGTAGATGAAGTTTTCTACTGTGAAATCCTGATTCTGCGCATTGACAAACTCAGCTGTGAAGCGCTGGTAGGAGTAACCGCCCATAGCGGTAAGCGAATGTTCGCCGAAGCGTTTGTTGAACGTCGCTGTGAGATCGAGCAGATAGTCGGTCTTGTCAAGCTCGTTTATGCTTGCCTGGCCGCCTACTTTTGCACCGTAAAGTGTCGACTTAGGCATATATACGCGGCGTTTCATATTAGAGCGGTCAAGGCCGAGATTGGCGCGGAATGTGAGGAAATCCCAGGGCTTGACCTCTACGAAGCCATTAGTCATGAGACGCTCGCGGGTGTACTTGTTCTGTATCTCGAGCATCGACACGGGGTTGGGCGTGAATGCGGCCTTGGGAGGAAGTGTATAATTGCCGTTCTCGTCACGGACAGGCATCATAGGGTTCATCTTCAGTGCCACGGTAATGACAGGGTCGAACTCAGGACCATCGTGACCGCCAAGAGGCACGTCGTGTGTTGTGGCCGATGATGCGAACATATTCAGTCCCACAGTTACCATACGGCCGATTTTCTGTTCGAGATTGCTTCGGAGGGTATAGCGCGTAAGATCATTGGTCTTGATCACACCGTCCTGCTTGAATATATTGCCGGAAATGAGATATCTGGTCTGCTGTGTTCCGCCCGATATCGAAAGGTTATGCTGTGTCTGGAAACCGGTGCGGCTGATTTCGCCGAACCAATCGGTATTGTATGCGGCGTTTGCGATCTGCTCGGGCGTGTATGCCGGCACATATTCAGGGTTGGGCTGATAGCTGTTGCCGTACGGATAATACTGACAGTCACGCATGTAGCGCTCATATTTGATAGCATTTGCTGCTTCCATCCAGCCGCTGGCGCTCTCCATCTTGTATTTGTCGGAGATTGTCTGAACACTTACAGTTCCGGAATACTGAACCTTTGCTGCGCCCTGCGAGCCCTGTTTGGTGGTAATGATAATCACACCATTTGCTGCTCGTGAGCCGTAGATCGCTGTCGATGATGCATCTTTAAGCACATCGATGCTTTCTATATCGTTGGGGTTGAGTTGTCCAAGGATATTGTCGTTTGCGCCATATCTGTAATAGCCGCCACCCACATCATTGGTTGAATTGACAGGGAATCCGTCAATAATGAACAGCGGCTGATTGCTGGCATTGATCGATGCCGCGCCGCGGATAAGGAAGTTGGTCGCGCCACCGGGCTGTGCGCTCGGGGTGGTAACCTGCAGACCGGCTGCCTTACCGGCAAGCATACGGCTCACTGACGAGGTGGTGCCGAGTGGGTCTTCCGAAAGCTTGACCGATGAAACAGCGCCGGTAAGATCGCGCTTCTTCATTGTACCGTAACCTACTACGACAACTTCCTCGAGTAGATTCTTGTCGGCCTGCAGAACCACATTTTTCAGTGCTTTAGTGTCCGACACCTTTATTTTACACGGTAAATAACCGGTATAAGAGAATGTGACGACAGCGTCCGTAGGTACATTTTTCAGAGTAAAGTTGCCGTCTATATCGGCTGTCGTTCCTATTTTAAGTCCATCTACCATAACCATGGCTCCGATCAAAGGCTCTCCTTCGTTATCGAATACTGTGCCGGTAACGGTAACTTCTTCTTTCTCTTTGCCCGAAGTCTTGTCTGCGGCATACACTATAGTGATTGTCCTGCTCTTCAACGAGTATGACAGACCAAGAGGCGACAGTATATCACTGAGCACTTCCGACAGCGGACCATGCTCCTCTTTTACCGACACCGCCGTATCTACATTAATATTGTCGCGAAACACAAATGTGTATTCAGTCTGCTCTTCTATCTCTTTAAAGATTTCGAGCAGATTATCTCCCTTTACAGAAACTTGTTCAGACTGAGCTTGCACTCCCGTCGGGACGGCAAGCGCACAGACTAAACACAAAGCCTTGGCAAGCCGTGCGAGGCCGTGCCTTAGCCGTTGCAGACGAGGATCTTCTCCTATTGTCTTTGGTTTTCTCATAGTAATTAATTTAGTAAATGGTTATATGGTTTTTCTCTATTTTGTATTTGAACCTGTACATATTGCTGAGGTTGGCAATGACATCTGATATATCCTCGTTTCGGAATGTTCCCGTCAGCTGATCGTTGGCAAGGGTGTCGCTCCTGACATCGATTTCCACACCGTAATGCCGCTCTATCATGGCTATGACATCCGAGAACTTTTTATGTGCGAACACAAGATCGCCTCGTGTCCAGCCCGTTTCTACATTCATGTCGGCTTTGCCTATCGATACGGTGCCGTCGGCGCAGTTATAGACAGCCTTCTCTCCGGCTCGCATTACATAACTTTTGCCCTTCAGTCCGCTGCCTACAATACTTACCTGACCGCTCACAAGAGAGATCGTGATGTTTTCGTCCCCGTAGGCATTGACATTGAACGAAGTGCCATGTACTTCCACTTCGATATCAGAGATAAACACTCGGAAAGTGTGCTCGGCATCTTTTGCGACATCAAAGAAGGCCTCTCCATATAGACGGACGGTGCGTTCGCCTTCCGTATCCCAGTCAAATGTGATTTCTGAGGCCGAGTTGAGCTGTACTTTCGACATGTCGGGCAATACCAAGCTCGTCCGGCTACCGGATGGAATAGAAGCTGAAAACTCCTGATTGGGCACGACGCGCGTTACAAGAGCGACTGCGACAGCCACTAACAAGACTGCCGCGTAACGCGAAAATGACATGAAGCGACGGCGCATGATCGAGCGGAACAGATTTCGCTTTACCGCCGCCTTCATCTCCTTGGGCATAATAGACAGTGCCTGACTGTTTTCCTTTGAATCTTCAAGCATGACAGACCAAAGGAAGTCATCAGAAACAACATCTATCGAGCTTCGTAAAGTCTGAAATTCCTCCGGATCAATCCGGCCGGACACATATTTATTATAAAGCTCTTTGAAATGTGATAACATATGGTAATTCTGTAACTATTTTTATGAGTTATTAGTAAATACGGAAGAAAGAGCAGGGAGTACTATGCGAAATGATATGTTATATAACATATTTTTACAAATCGAGCCTCTCCGACGGCGTTACAGATCAACCGCCGGAGCAAAACAGATAGCAGTCAAAAAATTGAAAGACCCCGTTCCCCAATATTTATTAACGCTGGGGACCAGGGTCTAAGCCGCGACCAGGCAGCCTACACTACGATATTGTTAACTTGACGCCGGACCGTAAATGGATCGCGCTAAATCTATGATAACAAAACAAAAGCTTTTTTATAATAAAAAGGCATAACAGCTTTACTAAAGCCAGAATATAAAGATGATCGGGAGGCCGTTCAGCGATTCCCTCAGTGTGCGCAATGCCGACGACAGATGATTTTTCACTGTCTGTTCCGAAATGCCAAGCTTCTCGGCTATCTGGCGGTTGGACAGAAGGGCGTCACGGCTAAGTTCGTAAATCTGACGCTCACGCGGTGTCAATTTATTTTTTGCCACCGCGACCACTGCGAGAAACTCCTCATACATCATAATATCCTCCGGCGAAATATCTGTTGACTCTTCGGAGCAATGCTCTATATACTCCTCGAATTTTGGCTCGTTCATCTGCTGGCGCAGTGTATCTATAATGCGGTATCTCGCTATAGAATAGAGGAATCCCTTGAAATTTCCTGTACTATCAATCATGCTACGGTTGATCCATAGCTTCATAAATGTATCCTGCACTACATCCTTGGCTGCGTCGCGATTGCGGAGCTGCCTTAGGGCAAAGCCGAATATGTAATCGGCATATTCATCGTATAGCTTCGAAAAAGCCTTGTAGCTCCCCTGCTTGAGACTGTTTATGCATTGGATTTCGTCGATCACAGTTTTTGTCCGTTTTTATTATTAGAGTTTCTAAACCTACTTATACTCGCAAATATACTTACAGAGTGCAAATCTACAAAGAAAATTCAATTAAAAAAAATATTGCCGCCGCCTCACAATACTTGCAGCAGCCCGGACAATCACATCTGACGTCCTATCTGGATTTCGGAAAGTTCACATACCGGCATATCCTGTTGCCGTCGGTTTCTTGCACATCGTCCAACATTACCGACGGCAACGACGGCGCCCTTACAGCCCCTTTTTCGCCAAGGCATACAGCCGACTCCTCTATATAAGCCTCATCCCAGAGACCGGAATCTATGAAACTGTCAAGCAGCGACGCTCCGCCCTCTACGAGCAGCGACGTTATGTTGTGCTCTCTATAAAGGCTTTCGAGCACATCGGCAAGAGGCTCGTCGCCTGTCACATGCAGGTAGCAGTCCATATCGGCAAGGCCGTGTCGGTCGAATACTATCTTTCGCGGCGACGGCCCGGCGATAAGCCTCGTGTCGAGGCGCGGACGGTCGGCGACAGCCGTACGACCCCCTACCGCTATGGCATCGTGCGAGGCTCGCCGCTCATGCACGATAAGCGAGCTAAGTGGCGTCGAGAATTTTGCAGCAGCCTCGTCTTCGCTTCTCTTATGATCCATAAACCCGTCGGAGCTCTGCGCCCATTTGAGCGTGACAAAAGGCCGGTGCAGGCTATGGGCCGTCATGAAGGTCTTGTTCAGTGCTCGGCATTCCTCGGCAAGCAGACCCTCGTCCACCCTTATGCCGGCGGCACGGATCATGGCCACGCCTCGGCCGCTGACCTTCGGGTTGGGGTCTCCGGCGCCCACCACCACACGTCCTATGCCGATATCGGTCAGCAGACGGGCGCAGGGGGGCGTCTTGCCATAGTGCGAGCATGGCTCGAGCGTTACATATATCGTGCTCTCGCCCAATAGGCTGCGGTCGCTCTCCGACACCGAGTTTACCGCATTTACCTCGGCATGAGGGCCGCCGTAATGTCGATGCCAGCCTTCTCCTATTATGCGCCCTGTCCTATCTACAATTACGGCGCCGACCATAGGATTGGGCGACACATGCCACCGGCCGTTGGCGGCAAGCTGCAGGGCCCGGCGCATATAAAGATAGTCCGCCGGGCTGAACTTTTCTCTGTTATCCATTTGAGCGCGGCAATAGTTCGAATGTATCCACATAGATTTCGGTTATGCTGTGGCGTATCGCGTTGCGGTCGTCCCACGACCGGGTGCGGAGCTTGCCTTCGACAAGGAGCTTGGAACCTTTGCGGATATACCGCTCGGCAAACTCGGCCGCACGGCCCCACATCACTATATTGTGCCACTCTGTGATCTCAGGCAGTTCTATTTCGTTGCCGTTGGCATCGCGGCCGCGACGGCGCTCATTCGTGGCAAGAGTAAACTCGGCCACTGCGCTGTTGTCGACCATCCGTAGTTTGGGATCACGGCCTACATTGCCGCATAATATTACTTTATTCATTGTATGAATCGGGGTGCTGATATATCAAATCCGAGGCTTATGCCTGCGTTGAAATGATGATGTGACGATGAGTAATTGCAATAGGCGCTCAGTGTGGCGAACGGCAGGCGGCAGGCCACGGCAAGCTCGCCGAAGAAATGGACCGACCCGAACCAGTCGCCGTAACGGGCAAAACCGCCCGGGGTCTCTACCACCACACGCGCCGGCGCGAATCCGCTCAGGCTGAGCCGTGCCGACAGACTGCTGTTATATTTGTACACCGGCACAAGCGTGCCTGCCACAAAACTGTTGGCGCGCAAGCCCGGGTCAAACACATTTTTCGAAGCCGGCGTAGGTGTGAAGGCCGGAGCTGTCGTTACCGACGCATAATAGCTCTGCAGCAGATGACGGGTCGACGCTACCGCCTCGCCCTCTATGCCAAAGCTGAAATGCTTCGATATGTCGAAATAGTCACGTTCGCGCCAATGCACTTGTATCCAACGCTCATTCTGGCTGCTGTGTGTATCGGCCACTGCATTGTAGAAGTGCGACCGATCCATAAGGCCTGTTATCGCTCCTTGGCGGTAATAGCCCGATGTCGGGTAACTGTAGTCGTTGAGTGTCGACGAATTGTAACCCACATATGCTTGCGCAAGATTGATGCCTATATTGTCGCGGCCCGACTGATAGCTCTCCTCGCTGCTGTTGCGGTAGAATGAATTATACAGTCTGCCGCCACCGACGCCCACCTCGGCCGATGCCTTGCGGCCGGCGGCAAAAGCCCACGCGATGCGCCCGAAATATTCATGGCCCGTCACAAACGAAGGCTCGTTGTCCTTAAAGAAGAATTTTTCGCTCTCGTGATAGCGTTTGCGCGAGGCCACTGCCGTGAAATTGAAGGCCGACGACAGCTCGGTAGGGAGATATATCGTCCCTCGCAACGCTCCGGCCATATAGCTCTGGCCTATCCAGGCCTCAAGATCGGTATTTACGCTGCTGAAACTCATCGACGAATAACCGGCCCGAAGATACAGGAAACTGTTGTTCGACGATGTGATGAACGCGCCGGCGCCAAGCGACATCTTTTTCTTGACGGCTATATCGAGATTCAGCTTGAAGAGACCCGTACTGTCTACCGCCTCCGCCGTCGGCACAAGCATGCTCAGCTTGTCGGAAGCCAAGGCACGGTAGAAAGCAAGCTTGGCCTGCTCCACGTCTATTGTATCATTGTCCTTGTCAGGTCTGAACAGATATTCTATATATTCATTCTGCTTTGGCGAGCCGCCGGCAACATCTACATCCGAGAAGCGTAGCTCCGGCGTCCCCATTCTGAACACCTCGCGCCGCATCTGCCTCACGTCCGGGGATATACGGGTGTGTACACGAGCCTTGATCGAATCCATCATCTCCATCGTACGGTCATAGCCCTTCTGGTATATCTCCTTTGCCGCGCCAAAGTCGAGAAGGCTGAACTCGCTCAGCTTTATCCTCACTTTCACGCCATCCTCTTCCGGCAGATCATAGCTCTGAGGCATCGACACAAGCATATCGAGCTGATCCATATAGCTGTTGGGCGGTCCCTCGCTCGGCGCCGACACATCGAAGCCAAGCACTACCGACGGAGCGAACTCGCTGCGCATCACATCTACAGGGAAATTGTCGAAGATTCCGCCGTCATAATAGATGTCGCCGTCGATTTTGACTGCCTGGAAAACAAGGGGGAAACTCATCGAGGCGCGCACGGCATCGGCAAGACTGCCGCCGCTGAATACATGCTTGCGACGTTTGGTCATATTCGACGATACAGTGCGTAGCGGAACAAACAGTTTATCGAAATCGCCGCCGCACTGGGCCGTGTTGGCACCGAATATCTCCATAAACCCGAACTGCATGGGCGTGGGAGAGATAAGCGACTGGGGGTTGTAGATCTTTTTGGTCTTGGTGCTGTCGCCTCGGCCGAACTGCATCGCAAAAAGTTGCGGCGACGGGCGCTCCGACGAAAAATTATATTTATAGTCCGGATCTATCGTGCCCGTCGACATATAGCCGAAGTAAGGAGAGGTAATGAAATCCATCATCTCCTCCGGGGTATATCCTATTGCATACAGGGCTCCGACTATCGCGCCCATTGAAGTTCCGGTAATATAGTCGATAGGTATGTCGTTCTCCTCAAGAGCCTTGATCGCGCCTATGTGGGCGATACCTTTGGCGCCGCCTCCACTGAGCACAAGACCGACAGACTGATGCGGATCCTGCGCGGCAACTCGCAGCGCAGGAACCGTAATCTGAAGAAAAACGAAAAGAAGAATATAGCACTTCAGTACCCTCATGGGTAAGCTCATTGATGAAATAGTTGAGTAGTTATAGCTTTTATATTAAAACGCGGTCGATATGTTTTTGTTCATGCCGATGTCGATTTTTCCGGCCCGGGCCTCAGCTCAGTATGTAACTGTCCTTGAAACCAAGGAAATACAGCACTCCGTCGAGGCCTATTGTCGATATGCTCTGTCGGGCTGTCTGTTTTACCTTGGGCTTGGCATGGAAAGCTATGCCAAGACCGGCCGTGGCAAGCATAGGCAGATCGTTGGCGCCATCGCCTACTGCTATTGTCTGCGCTATATCGATATTCTCTACCTGGGCGATGATGCGCAGCAGCTCGGCCTTGCGTTTGCCGTCGACGATATCGCCTAAATGACGGCCCGTAAGTTTGCCGTCGACGATTTCGAGCTCGTTGGCATAGACATAATCGAAGCCGAACTTGCGCTTGAGGTAGTTGCCGAAATATGTGAAACCGCCCGACAGGATAGCTGTCTTGTAACCGGTTCGTTTGAGCACTTCCATCATCCGCTCGACGCCCTCGGTTACCGGAAGGTGTTCGGCTATATCGCGCATCACACTCTCGTCAAGACCCTCGAGCAAGGCCACACGGCGCTTGAAGCTTTCGCAAAAATCGATCTCGCCTCGCATAGCGCTTTCGGTAATCTCGCGTACCTGGGGGCCGACGCCGGCGCGGTCGGCAAGCTCGTCTATGACCTCAGTCTCTATGAGTGTGGAATCCATATCGAAGCATATCAGGCGGCGGCAACGACGGAACACATTATCCTCCTGCAGCGATATGTCGAACTCCTCGGTCTGCGAAATCTCGAGGAAGCGGCTGCGCATCACATTGACATCAAGAGGATTGCCTCGTACCGAGAACTCCACGCATGCCTTTGAGCGCGGTTCCTCGTTCTCGTGCAGCGGCATACGGCCGGTCAGGCGGCGTATGCTGTCGATGTTGAGCTGCTGACGGGCTATCTCGTCCGTTACGAGCGCTATGTGTCTGGCCTTGAGCTGGCGGCCGAGTATAGTGATTATCCAGCGGTTCTTGCCCTGACGCGACACCCAGCTCTCATAATCGTCGATGGCGACAGGCGAGAACCGTATCTTGACATTGAGCTCATAGCATTTGAAGAGCATGTCCTTCATTATCTCGCCCGAGCGGTCGGCCGTTGTGCGGAACAGTATGCCCAGCGAAAGGCTGTGGTGTATGTCGGCCTGGCCGATATCGAGTATCTGCGCCTCATGACGGGCAAGGATATCGGCGAGCGCGGCCGTCACACCGGGGCGGTCTTCGCCCGATATATTGATAAGGATCAGTTCTATATT
The DNA here is from genome assembly GCA_017620635.1 of Muribaculaceae bacterium. Lineage (GTDB taxonomy): Bacteria > Bacteroidota > Bacteroidia > Bacteroidales > Muribaculaceae > CAG-873. Next base: position 84,812 of record JAGAUV010000036.1, read on the forward strand.
AGTTTTGTCTTCCATATTGGTCTATAATAATTTGAGCGGCAGCTCTATGCGGAATGTCGTGCCGGCCGGCGACGATTGCTTCACGAAGATGCGTCCGCCGTGATACTGTTCTATTATTCGTTTGGCAAGAGTCAGCCCCAGACCCCAGCCGCGGCTCTTTGTCGTGTAGCCCGGATTGAATACCGTCTTGAAGTTCTTGCGGCTCAGTCCCTTGCCTGTATCAGCCACCTCTACGAAAGCATTGATGGGCCCCGTACCTACTGTGACATCTATGCTGCCCTTGCCGTCCATGGCGTCTACGGCGTTCTTGATAAGATTCTCTATTACCCATTCGAGAAGAGCCTTGCTCGCCTTGATTTCTATGTCGTGCGCATACGGATGCCAGCTCAGACTGATTCGTCCCGATATGCGTGTGCCCATATAGCCTACGGCCTCCCCTATCGTGTCGTTGAGCTCAACTGTCTCCATGCGTGGAGCACTGCCTATCTTGGAGAAGCGCGACGCTATGGTACTGAGGCGGTTGACGTCCTTGTTCATCTCCGATACCGTATCCTTGTCCACGCCCATGTCGGGAAGCAGCTCCATCCACGCCATAAGCGACGATATCGGCGTGCCGAGCTGATGTGCCGTCTCTTTCGACAGGCCGACCCACACCTTGTTCTGCTCGGCCTTCTTGGTCGACAGCACGGCGAAATAGACCACCGCGATAAACGCAAGCATCACAAGCACAAGTATATAAGGGAATACGCTCATGCGCCGCAACAGGGTTGAGTCATCATAGTAAAGCCGCTGTACCTCATCTGGCGTGATCTCTATGCGTATCTCCTTGTTGGATGCCTCAAGTTCCTTGAGCTTCATTGCAAGATACTCGGCGTTGCGCGGATCCGAGGGCGCGCCGAGCCCGAGTGTGTCGCTCGGCACAGGTAGGTTGAAATTGCGGTGCTGCAGTATATTGCCCTCGCTGTCGATAAGGAGAACGGGTATGGTGGTGTTGCTCTTTATTATTCCGAGCAGGAAGTCGATATTGGTCTCCGACGAATTACTCGTCATAGTTGCCGACACAAGTTCTTTGGTCGCATCGGCCCACAGTTGCATTCGCTCTCTCTCTACCTGCGACAGATCCTTGATCAGACCGTTCGAAAAGTATAAAAACAGCGCGACGATAGCTGCCGCGGATATCAGAAACGCTATCCGCCCGTAACGACGCAAGTCATATATATTAGCCACCTCTTTTCCTGTTTTATTAATGTTGCAAATTTACTCATTGGCATACAAATATGCAAATAACGCTATTTTTTACCGCCTTTTTAGCATGAAATGACCCCGAAAAACATATTTACAGCTAATTTGTTATACAAATAGTAGGTTTTTAATACAATTTGTTGTAATTTTGTCGTCAGAAATTACCGAAATTCAAGTGATAACGATTGTCTAACACAAAAAAAGCATTCAACGCAATGAACACAGAAACTATTGGAATGTATGCCGGTTCTGTTTGGGTTGCTCTCAACAACGCAGACGCTCTCGGTGTAAAACAGATCAAAAAAATGACCAAACTTAAAGACAAAGAGGTCTATGCAGCTCTGGGCTGGCTGGCTCGCGAAGGTAAAGTGACCATCCTCCCCGATGCTGAAGATGAAAAAGAACTCATCATCTCCCTTACCGACAACAAGTAATACCTTCGATAAAACGATCGACGCCCCGGCCTCACAAAAGACCGGGGCGTTTATCGTTTTTAAACATTATCGCGGAGTCACGTGTTTAAATGGTAATCATCCATTTTGTCACTCCGTCATGAAACAGTTCGTCACATTGCTCTTCTTCGCGATTATATCGGCTTCATCCATCCTTAACGCACGCACCCATAACGACATATTCATCGACTCTGTCGCAAAGTCGAACAGGCTCGTGTTTATCGACGGCAAGCCGGCCGACGGCGAAGAACTAAGAGAGTACACCGACTCCGTACGCCGGCGGATAGCGGCCTTCTACTACGATCAGTTCCATCACTTCATGGATCCCGGCGCGCCCTATTTTCTCTTTCTGAGCAAGGATTCGAAACTCGCCATGGGTATCGGCGGCGCCGTACGTATGCGCGCATATTACGACTGGGGAGGCGCAATACCTGCCCCCGGCTTCGCTCCGGCTCTGATTCCGATGCCGGCCGATCCGGCCGACATGAGGCACTTCGGCTCTACACCGGCCGGTACTTGCCTCTTCTTCAGAGTTCTCGGTCAGAACAAAACGCTCGGAGAATACCAGCTCTACATCGAGACCGACTTTACCGGCTATCAGTCTCGTGACCTGAGACTCAAAAAAGCATACGCCATAATCAACAGGCTCACGATAGGATACGCCTCGTCGACATTCTCCGACCCGGCCGCCATTCCGCCGACAGTCGACGCCCAGGGGCCGACTAACAAGATCACTCCGACGACCGTACTCGTCCGATACATGCCCGTGATAAAAGACAGATGGTATTTCGCGGTATCGGCCGAGACTCCCGACAAAAACATTGGCGCCGACGGCACTAACACAAAATCGGTAAGCAACTGGCTGCCCGACTTCGCAGCTTTCGTCCAATATCAGTGGGAGCCGGGACAGCACGTCAGGCTCGCCGGCATTGTCCGCACACTTTCCTACCGCAATCTTATCAGCGCCACAAACCACAACAAGACAGGCCGGGCCTTGCAGCTAAGCGCCACCGGCTCGCCCCTGCCCATGCTCACTCTTTATGCGATAGCAAACTACGGCCACGGCTACGCAAGCCTGGGCGGCGACCTCATGATGGGCGCCAACGATCTTATTCCCGACCCATCGCAGCCGGGCGTCCTGTACGCTCCGGCATCATATGGTCTCTGTCTGGGTGTGAAATATAACTTTACGCCCTCGCTATTCGCAAGCGTATCGGCAAGTCAGACCCGATTCCTGCCGGCTAATCAGGTATCGCCCGATCTGTATAAGTACGGCATCGCATCCGCCGTCAACATATTCTGGAACATGACTCCGCGCATGCAGATCGGCATGGAATACGACTTCGGCTACCGGCGTAATTTCAGCAGAGAGCACCGTTGCGCCCAACGTGTGGGCGCAATGTGCATGTTCTCATTCTGATTTCTGTTTTTACTCTTCGCTGCCTACAGGCTTCTGCTTGAGGATCATTACCTCCTTGCCCTGACCGTTGAGCAGCAGTACAGTGCCTTCCTTCTTGCCGGCGATAGCCGATACAGCTTCCTCGAGAGCCACCATGATGCGGCGCTCCTGGTCGGCCTTCGGACAGGCCATACGGGTAAGGCCCATATTGGAGAAGTCTACAGCATTGCTGCGCGACGGATCGATATAAAGCTCGCCGTTGAAGTAGTTGCAGCCCGTATTGCCGTGAACCTTGAGCTCGGCGACATCTATAAATATGTTGGCTTCCTCGTCGTTGATCTTCTTGCCCTCGGCCGATATTATAGCCCAGTTGCCATTGAGGAACTCCATGTTGTGACGCCGGTAAGTAGCGATGTTCTTGCCGCTCTCGTCATTGAAGTACAGATAGGTGTCCTGACCTATCGTGCGGCAGTCGATGGCCGGATGATTGCCGTCGGCCAGAAGGGCGCCGATAGCCGGGGCATACGGTACGTCAGGGCAATACTTCATCGTCGACAGCACATTGCCGAACGCCATATCGCCGTTACTGCGTATCGTATAGTCGCCGTTCACTACATTGCAGCCGTCCGACGCATAGAAACGGCCCTGCTTGTCGAAGTGGATATACGGCTGCTCGTCCTCGGCGTTGATTTCCGTGTCGCCGATCGACACTATGGTCCAGCGGCCGCCTGTCAGCTGTTCTGTCGTAGGCTTGGTACCCTGCTCCGACGCTGCATACTGGGGGGCGGTCAGATCCTTGACCTTGCCCTTCTTCTTGTCGATTTTCATTTCCTTGACATCCGCGTTTTCCGTGCCGCCGCGCTTGTTTACCTTATTTATTAAGGAACATGAGCCGAGCATGCACACTGATGTCGCGATTATTAAAGCTTTGAGGTATTTCATAACATTATGTTTTTATAGGGGAGAACGCGGCAACATACACAAAAGTTGCCTTCCCATATTTTTTAACGGTGTAAAGTTACGAAAATTTTATAATGTCAAGAAAATTTCGTAACTTTGTATGCTTAAAAGAAGAACTACACTATTCAACTTTCGCACCCTGATTCCATTAGCGGAGCGAGACTTAACAAACGAATATGGCAGAAGAAAAAGAGGAATACAGTGCCAGTAATATCCAGGTGCTTGAAGGGCTCGAAGCCGTTCGCAAGCGCCCTGCGATGTACATCGGCGACATTTCCGAAAAAGGTTTACACCATCTCGTATACGAAGTGGTGGACAATAGTATCGACGAAGCCCTGGCCGGTTTTGCCAGAGACATCTGCGTTACTATAAATGAAGACAACTCTATCACTGTGGTCGACGACGGTCGTGGTATACCTGTCGACATGCACGAAAAAGAACACAAAAGCGCTCTGGAGGTCGTTCTTACAGTCCTTCATGCCGGCGGCAAATTCGACAAAGGTTCATACAAGGTTTCTGGCGGTCTGCACGGCGTAGGCGTATCTTGCGTCAACGCTCTCTCCACCTTCCTCAGAGCCGAAGTCCGTCGTAACGGAAAGGTTTACGCTCAGGAGTACAGCTGCGGCAAGCCCACCACGCCGCTCATGACAGTTGGTGCAAGCGAGCATACCGGCACCACCATCATATTCAAGCCCGACGCAAGCATTTTTACCACCACGGTGTACAACTACGACACCCTGGCCAACCGTCTGCGCGACCTCGCGTTCCTTAATGCAGGCATTACCCTCAGGCTCACCGACATGCGTCAGCTCGACAGCGAAGGCAAACCGCGCTCCGAGACATTCTACAGCCGCGACGGCCTCCGCGAGTTCGTCGAGTACATCGACTCGAGTAAAGAGCCGCTGATTCCTCATGTCATACACCTCAGCACAGAGCGCACAGGCATTCCCGTCGAGGTCGCCATGACATACAACACCACTCAGAACGAGAACATATACTCCTTCGTCAACAACATCAACACCATCGAGGGCGGTACACACCTTACCGGCTTCCGCCGTGGCCTTACCACAACCCTCAAGAAATATGCCGACGACAACAACCTCCTCAAAAACGCCAAAGTCGAAATCGCCGGCGACGACTTCCGCGACGGCCTAACTGCTGTCATTTCGGTAAAGGTGCTCGAACCCCAGTTCGAAGGACAGACAAAGACCAAGCTCGGCAACAGCGAGGTGGCTCCGGCCGTGTCAGCTGCCATCAGCGAGGCTCTCGGCAACTACCTCGAAGAGCATCCAAAAGAAGCAAAGACAATCGTCGAGAAAGTTGTACTCGCCGCTCAGGCTCGTCATGCCGCTATGGCCGCTCGTCAGAAAGTGCTCCGCAAATCGCCCCTCTTCGGCGGTGGTCTCCCCGGCAAACTTACCGACTGCTCAAGCCACACTGCCGAAGACTGCGAGCTATTCCTCGTCGAAGGTGACTCTGCAGGCGGCACTGCCAAGCTTGCGCGCGACCGACGCACCCAGGCTGTCCTTCCGCTCCGAGGCAAGATTCTCAACGTCGAGAAAGCTATGGACCACAAAATCTTCGACAACCAGGAGATCACAAGCCTCTTCAGGGCTCTGCGCGTGACAATCGGCACCGAGGACGATCCCAAGGCGCCCAACCTGTCCAAGCTGGCATACCATAAGGTCATAATCATGACCGATGCCGATGTCGACGGCGCTCACATCGCGACACTGCTGATGACATTCTTCTTCCGCCGCATGAGGCCCATTATCGAAAACGGGCACCTCTTCCTCGCTTCGCCACCCCTCTACAAATGCAAGATGGGCAAGAACGAAGAATACTGCTGGAACGACACTCAGGTACAACAATTCATCGCCAAGTACGGCGAGCGCACTCAGATACAGCGCTACAAAGGTCTCGGCGAGATGAGCGACGAAGAGCTCAGGTACACCACAATGTCGCCCGAACACCGCATCCTAAAGCAAGTACAGATCAGCGACGCGGCCGAAGCCGACCGCATATTCTCGATGCTGATGGGAGAGGACGTCGGGCCGCGACGCGACTTCATCGAAGCAAACGCTACTTACGCCAATATCGACGCTTAAGTCAACTTATAAGGCCCCGGATGTGTTATTATAGCGCATCCGGGGTTATAAATATCATCACTCGCCGGCTTAATACATAACTGATCATGGCCAAAAACACGAACTCTAAGAAAAACATCGGTCGAATACGCCTAAACATCGACACTTATATTGCCGGCAATCCGACCGGTACATTCAACTACAGGCAGGTAGCTGCCGCTCTCGGCATTAACTCTCCGGCCGAGCAGAAGCATGTTGCCATGTACCTCGCCGATCTCGCCTTCGACGGTCTCCTCATCGAGACCGCTCCGGGAAAATACCGTCTGCCTCAGCGCTCTACAAAAGCCTCCGGCACTTTCGTGCGCAGATCGAACGGCAAAAACAGCGTGATAATCGACGAGACAAACGACGAGATCTTTGTTGCCGAGCGTAACTCTATGCACGCACTCAACGGCGACAAGGTGGAAGTTACTATCGCCGCGAGGATAAAAGGTGCCGAGCCCGAAGCCGAAGTGATCGACATTACCGAACGCAAGGACCAGACTTTCATCGGCACTCTCAAAGTCGACAAACATTTTGCCTACCTCCTGACCGACAGCAAATTCCTTGCCACCGACATATACATTCCCAAGACCAGACTTCGCGGAGGAAAGACCGGCGACAAAGCTGTCGTGCGTATTACCGACTGGCCCGACGACGCCAAGAATCCGCAGGGCGAAGTGATCGACGTGCTCGGTATTGCTGGCGAGAACGATACCGAAATCAACGCCATTATGGCCGAATTTGGCCTGCCGTACCGCTATCCCGAATCTGTCGAGAAAGCGGCCGACAAGATTGAGCCCGGCATAACCGACGAAGTGATAGCTCAGCGAGAGGATCTCAGAGGTGTTACCACATTCACTATCGATCCGCGCGATGCCAAGGACTTCGACGACGCGCTCTCTATCCGGCGCCTACCCAACGGCAACTACGAGGTCGGTGTACACATCGCCGATGTGACTCACTACGTACACCCCGACACCATTATCGACCGCGAGGCAAAAGACAGAGCCACAAGCATATACCTCGTCGACCGTGTCGTTCCCATGCTCCCCGAGCATCTTTGCAACGGCATATGCTCCCTCCGCCCCGACGAAGACAAACTCACTTTCTCCGTATTGTTCGACATGACTCCCGAAGGCAAAGTCCTCGGACACCGCATATGCCGGTCCGTGATTCGTTCCGACAGACGATTCACTTACGAAGAAGCCCAGGAACGCATCGAGACAGGTAAAGGCGACTTCGCCGACGAGATCCTCACGCTCGACAAAATGGCCAAGGCTCTTCGCAAATCACGTTTCGACAGCGGTTCGGTGGAGTTCGACCGCGTCGAAGTCCGGTTCGATATCGACGAGAAAGGTCACCCCACTGCCGTTTTCTTCAAGGAGTCCAAAGATGCCAACAAACTCATCGAGGAGTTCATGCTTCTGGCCAACAAGGTCGTCGCGACCACTATCGGCGTAGCTCCCAAAGGCAAGAAATCGAAAGCCTTCGTCTACCGTGTCCACGATACTCCCGACCCCGACAAGCTGTCCAACCTCGCCGACCTCGCTCGTGTATTCGGCTACAAACTCCGCACTAAAGGCGCCGCGAAAGATATCAACCGCTCGCTCAACAAGATGCTGGCCGACATAAAAGGCAAAGGAGAAGAAAACCTGCTCGCCACGCTGGCCATACGTTCGATGGCGAAGGCGATCTACACCACCACAAACATCGGGCACTACGGCCTCGGTTTCGGCTACTACACTCACTTTACATCGCCCATCCGACGCTACCCCGACATGATGGTACACCGTCTCCTCGCCCGTTATCTCGCCGGCGGACGAAGTGTCAACCTCCAGAAGCTCGAGGACGAATGCAAGCACTCTTCCGACATGGAGCAGCTCGCGGCAAATGCCGAAAGAGCATCGATAAAGTACAAACAGGTCGAGTACATGGCCGACAGACTCGGCGAAGTATATACCGGCGTGATTTCCGGTGTGACTGAGTGGGGACTCTATGTCGAACTCGACGAGAACAAATGCGAAGGCCTTGTCCCGATCCGCGACCTCGCCGACGACTACTATGACTTCGACGACCGCAACTACTGCCTCGTCGGGCGTGCTCACAACCACCGCTACCGTCTCGGCGACCACATTACCGTCCAGATAGCGAGAGCCGACATACAGAAAAAACAGCTCGACCTCGCACTGGTCGATGAAAAGAACCCTCCGCGTAGCATCAGCGACCTCAAGAAACAGAAAGCGCCGAAGCCGACATACGAGAAAGTAGGCAACCGCAAGAAGAAAAGAAGTAGCCGCCGGAGATAATGATGCAATCATCCATTTCCATAAAAGGCCTGCGGATCTACGCCTACCATGGCGTATTTCCGCAGGAAACTCGTGTCGGCAACGATTTCGCCGTCGACGCCGTCCTGCGCTTCCCTTGCCCCGGAGCCATCGATAGCGACAGGCTCGACGACACCATCAGCTATGCCGACGTAATAGAGATCATAAAGGCCGAAATGGCTGTCCCTTCACAGCTCATCGAACACGTCGCCGGAAGGATACAGCGTGCCGTGGCAGGCCGATACCCTCAGATTACCGGCGGCGAGATAACGGTCACTAAGATCCGACCGCCACTGACTGCCGAGCTCGACAGCGTTTCGTTTACCCTCGCCTGGTAAACTTTTATCGGCCGCGATGTGAACTTTTTAGCCCCTCGCAGCGTTATATGCTAAAATATTCATCACATCATGAAGACTTTCGGTATTATTGTTTTAGCTCTGGCGCTGACTCATATAGCTCCTTGCTCGGCGAGCGCGCTCGACATCAATGAAATCGGATCAAAGCTGGTTTCTACACCATGCTATGCCGATACCGTCCTCTACGACGTTCTGCTCCCTTCTCTGTCCGAACCCGTCAAGTACACCATAGCTTTGCAGAGCGCGGCCGCACCGGCCGACACACTCTCGCCATGCCGTTACCTCATTACCTGGTCACTGCCCTCCCCCTCAGGCATATCGAGCGGTTTCTCGGCATACTTCGACGGCTCGCACTTCCGCTACCGCGACAGACGCCTCCAGGAATATCACTATTCCGAAGCGGCCGACCCGTTCGCACCGGCCGGAGATGTAAGTCGCGGAGTTCAGCAGCAGGTACAGTTCGCCGAGATTCTGCCTCAGTTCCTTGGCCTCAGATTCAGACAGATGGCCACCGACAGCTCATATATCTCCAAAGTGACTGCCGACACCCTCGTGTCAGGTAAAAAAGCCGTTGTCATAGAAGGCGTACGCCGTGCCGGTGGTTACGACGCCCTGGAGTACACCTACGTCCTGCGTCCCGGCGACTTCCTGCCGCGCAGCATCGAATATGAGATGAATCCCGGTCAGATAGGCGAACAGAACGTCGTAATTAAATTCGCCGAAGCAGAGACCGGCCAAGAATGCGACATCAGCTACGACAGACTCCTCGCGGCACAGCCCGAAGCATTCGAGAAATATCGCGAGAACACTTTCTCGCTCTCCACCCTGCCGGGCAGGCCGCTGCCGCGCATCGCAGCACCCACGAAAGGGGGCGAAAGATACATCCACGAACGCGAGGAAGCTCTGCCGGCTCCGACTGTTTTCTCTTTCATCGACGCTACCGTCAGCAGCACGCCCGAAGTAATAGAAAATGTCCGCAAGGCCATCGACCAGCTTCCTTTCCAGACCGATGCGGTGTGGGTGCTCGTCAACCATAATCTCGACGAGGGCGACAGCATCGTCGGCAAGCTTAGGCCCGGCGAGATCCTTCTCGTCAATGCCGGCGCCGCCGCGCGCGACTGTGGCGTTGGTGCCGTAACCCCGGCCCTGATTTTCGTCGCTACCGACGGCATCGTCACTGATGTGCAGATCGGCTACAACAAAGACCTTGATTCGATTGTTATACAGAAAGCAACAAATTCTAAATACTCACTGTAATGCAGACAATTTTCTTTCAAGGCACACCATGCCACACATACGGCAACATACCGGCCGTCGGTACTAAAGCGCCGGCATTCATTCTCGCCGGAAAAGACCTGAACGAAGTCAAACTGAGTGATTTCGAAGGCAAGCGTGTAGTACTCAACATATTCCCGAGCCTCGACACTCCCGTTTGCGCAGCTTCCGTACGTCGTTTCAACAAGGAGGTAACCGAACTCGACAATACCGTCGTAGTTTGCATATCGATGGACCTCCCCTTCGCCATGGGCCGCTTCTGCACCACCGAAGGACTCGACAACGTCGTTGTCGCTTCAGCTTTCAGATCCCCCATATTCGTTGAGCAGTACGGCATGCAGATCGTCGACGGGCCTCTCGCCGGACTTCTCGCCAGAGCCGTAATAGTACTCGACAAAGACCACAAGGTAATATTCTCCGACCTCGTCGAAGAGATTACAAACGAACCCGACTACAAAGGCGCCATCTCAGTCCTTAAATAATCGGGCAAACCATCTTAAGAGCGGTAAACATCTACATTTACCGCTCTTTTCTTATACCGTCAATATTCATGATCGTGAGGCCAGGGCTCTTCATCTACAAAACGTGTCCGGGCCTTGAACTCATCCGACAACGGATCATCGGCGCCATTGTACATACCGTAGTCAGTGCCGGTCAACGTCATTAACATATATACGGTTGCTGCCGACGTGAACGGTCTGTCTTTTGCCGCCTCAAGCCGTTTCATTATCTCCCTGTTAGCCTCGCGATATGCTTTGTTCGCATATAATACAAACGGTATTTCGGCGGAACGGCTGTCACGCGCTCTGCCATTATCGCCCACACATACTTTCTCTCCATGGTCAGAAAGATATATAAGTATTGACGGCTCAGGATTCCGTGCTACTTCCATTGCAATTTCATGCCAGATGGAATCTGTGAAGACAAGCGAATTGGAGTAATCGGCAAGTAATTGTGCTCCGTCATTATTAAGCCACGGTCTGTCGAGTGTCGATAATATATCTTCAGAATCAAAAAGGGCACGTTCCGGTGGAAAACGGTTCTCATATATCACATGAGATCCGAGAAGATGAACAAAAACCATACGATGCTCAGCGCTGTCTGTCAGAGCCTTATCGAATACCGGGATAAGAGCGTCGTCATACGTGCGGTCCGAGAGCAAGGTGTCATCGCAGTATTCCATCCCCACAAACCTCATAACATCAGCCCCCGATGCGAGAGCCCCCGTTGCATTGCTCCACACGCCGGCCCGTTCCTGATTTGAAAGCCAGTATGTGTTATAGCCGGCTACATTGAACAGGTCGATTACCGATGGATAATTATACCAGTCGCCGTACACTCTGTCATCTGCTTTAAACGACAGTATCCTTTCGAGATTCGAACTCGTCAGAAGCGACGAGGCGATAGCATCCGTAAATACGACAAGACTGTCCAACATCGAGTCCATATAAGGAGTTGTCTCCAGCGGAAAGCCATATATCGACAGGTTCGAACGGTTGGAAGACTCTCCTATAATGACCACTACATTGGCCGCTGATTTTTCAGATCTTACGGTTTCAGGATTGGGAAGCGACATTTTATTGTCGATACGCTTCTGCATCTCTGCATCCCATCTATGCTGATCATGAAAATACTTCGGTATACGCAACGACATAAATATGGAAGTCTTGCCTGTGCTATAACTGAAGAATATCCATGAGTACATACATAGTCCGGCTATGCTCAATACAGATGCACCCGCAATCACTGCGGTTCGCGGCAATTTCGACAAAATCCAATACACCGCAATTGCTGCAATAGCAAATATCCACAGACGCAACGATGTAAACAATGATACCAGATGGGAAAACATATCCGGGATAAACTCTGTCGCTTCTCTTGCATTGGTCTGGGCTACCAGAGCTATGAGCTTTCTTGACATGCCGAAACCATAAAAACCGTATGATACTATATTTACTGTTGCTGCGGACGCATACAGTATCAAAAGGATAATCGAGATTATACGCCCCATCCTATAGCGCCACAGCCATGCCGCAATCAGAATCAATACCGAAGTCTTTAAAGCTGCTATCGAAATGATGAATATCGCTTGTGTCAGCTTTGACATCGCAAAAACAGGAGCTCCCGGGATATCGACGATACTGGCGACCGATATCAGATATATAATCATATACCACACCCCTACATGCGGTATTGATTTAAGAAGAGTATATATCCTGTTTAGCATATCGTATCGTTTACAATAATATACGATACAAAAATACGAATAAGTCGAGTGCCAAACAAATAAATTTGCTTGGCCGAGCTCTCCCACTCCCATCTTAGTTAAAAAACATCAAAAACCGCAAGCTCATATTGCGGCTACAGAAATTGTCATTAACTTTGTTTAAATAATCCTGCGGAAATTGATTTTTCTGCTTCCTTAAACCTTAAAATAAACAACATTCAAGTAAATGAAGAAACATCACACACGATGGTGTTCGACCCTGGGCACTACCTCATTACTTATCAAAAAAGGACTTCTGTTCTCTGCTCTGTTCCTGTCACTTTGCACCGTCAGCTGCTCCAAAGATAATGACGAGGATGAAGGAAACGGTGGCGTCCCGGCTCCAACATATTTCAAATTAGGTGCCGACAATGCCAACATGCCATGCGCCGGAACTATCTGGACTCAGTACTCCGATGCGCCTGCCGGTTCGGAAGTCGATAAAATGGTCGACAATAACACTGCCACAAAGCACCTTACCTATCACGACCGCGTCTATTTCAACTGGGTGGGCGAGACTCGCATCAAAGTGACCACCTATTCTATCACTTCGGCTACCGACGCTCCCGAGGCCGACCCCAAATCGTGGACCCTCTCAGGCTCCGACGACAATCGCAAATGGGTGGTGCTTGACTCTCGCGAAGACCAGAACTTCTCCGCTCGTAAAGAGACAAAGACCTATGAGGTAAAGAACGACACCGAATACAAATATTATAAACTCAACATCCTCGGCAACCACGGCGCCAAATTCACTCATCTCGCCGAGCTGAAGTTCTCCGCCCCGGCTTTCGCCGGAGATATCGACGATCTCATGTCGAAATCATCCGGAAGCACACATGTCGACAATCATGTGATGGGTAGCCAGCACAGGGAGTCCGATCTCCCCGTAACCGCTGAGCGCCTGGCTTGGCTCAAGGACTCCTCCAAAGAGCCCGGCACCTTTGCAGGTCTGGAATGGAACTATTTCGTCGTAGGCAACCTTTATCCCTTCGGCAAGCCCAGCCCGGCCGATGTAAATCAGCATTCTATCGGCGACTGCTGCCTATGTGCCGTTATGGGATGTATGGCTCATATGTTCCCCGACTTTATCAAGGACATCATCAAGGACAACGGCGACCAGACATTTACTGTCAAGCTCTACGATCCCGACGGAAAACAGATTGAAGTTGGCGTGACAAACTTCTTTGTCGGCGACAGCAAGAACATCGGCGCTTGCTCCGGCAAGAACGGTCGTCCCACATGGGCTACTGTCCTCGAGAAAGCCATTATCAAATGGTTCCAGGCTTTTAGGAACACTCCTGATATCGGCGGTATCGGCACCGAGTACGTCGCCGCTATCATTACCGGCAACGGTTCAAGCTTCGCCTTCCGTCCCGGCGTTCTGTCAGCCTCCGAATTGCAGCGTGCCGTCACTGTATCGCTCAAGAGAGATATGATGGTTGTAGGCGGCTTCTCGCAGGGCGGCGTATCAATCAACAATCAGAACAAGACTGTCAACGGACACGCCTATTCTTTCTATCTGCCGTCCGACAACACTACCCTCTTTGTCATGCGCAACCCATGGGGCGCCGTTCCTCGTCTGGACGACTCTCTCGACGGTAGCGGCGACGGTCTGCTCTTCATTAAGGACGACAACAAGATTCCGCCACTTGTCGATCTCCGCATCATGGAACCGGGCGCTGCTGCCAAATTCGGTTCGGGCGTTAATCTGTCGCCTTACACTCCGCCGGCCTTCACACCCTCGCCGGTGCGTGTCGCTCCTCATCTCCTAAGAAGCGGTAAATAATTGGATTCGACTTAAAATGACTGTCGGGAAGCTTGCCAAAGGCTTTTCGACAGTCTTTTTTATTGACCAACTTATATCACTTAGATTCACAATTTGTCTGATATATCATACTTTTCGCAGCTTCCTTCCGTCCCGACCGTATTAGAGCGCTCGAAAGTATGATTTATCATACTTTCCTTTTGCCAATCTCGAAAATGATGTCCTTGGCATTGAGATTGAATACCGTATAAGGCAGACCGTATGAAACAACTTGAGGTATATATCAATAATAGTTAACGAACATTAAATACAGCCCTTCCCTATTGCAACCACAAAAATAGTTATTACCATTGCAGCATAAACTACAAAAATAGTTATGAGCAAAGCATCCAAAGATAAACTCACTCCGAAGGAAGAGGAACTCATGCAGCTCCTTTGGGAACACGGCCCCATACTGATAAGTAAGCTTGTCGAATTATATCCCGACCCAAAGCCCCATTTCAACACCGTCTCCACCGTCGTGCGAAGGCTTGAGGCCAAAGGATTTGTCGGCCACAACGAAGTCAACGGATCCTTCCATTACTTCGCCACAGTAGACAAAAGCTACTTCAGGAGCCGTAGCTTCGGCAACTTCATCAAAAACTATTTCGGAGGCAGCTACTACGGCGCCGTGTCAGCTCTTGTCGAGGAAGACAAGATTTCGGCCGACGAACTCAAAGAACTGCTCAGACTTGTCGAGCGCAAAGGCAAATAAAATGGGAGAACTACTGTCATACTCCATATTAAGCGGACTCATGATGCTCGCCATGTACCTTGCCTATAGCATATTCCTGGCAAGGGACAATCAGCACAGCTTCAACCGCGCCATACTCCTGCTCGTATATATCGTATCGTTCACGACCATACCCCTGCTCTCGGCCATCGGCAATGCCACCGCCGGCTCCCCCTCTCTCACGCTCGACGGCCTCGAAATCCTTGGCACTGCCGAAGCTCAGCCCTCTATGCCGTTGTGGGGCACACTCCTGATATGGATATTCATAGCCGGGGCGCTCCTCGCGGCGGCAAAAACCATTTACACATCGGCTCGACTTACCAAGGTAATCCGCTCGGGAAAGAAAATCGCACACCACGGCTACACCCTCGTCGTGACCGACAACGAGAAATTCGCACCCTTCAGCTGGATGCGCTATGTGGTCATAAGCCGAAAGGACTACGACAACAACTACTCCGCCATAGCGGCGCACGAGCTGAAGCATGTCGCCTCGCGCCATTGGATCGACCTCCTGCTCGCTCAGGCCGTATGCATTATCAACTGGTTCAACCCTGCCGCGTGGCTTATGCGCGACGAACTTATGCTCGTTCATGAGTATCAGGCCGATATGGCTGTGATCGACAAGGGCCACGACCCTCAGGAATACCAGCTCTTACTGATAAAAAAAGCTGTTGGCTCCAGATTCCCGTCCTTAGCCAACAGCCTCAATCATAGTAAACTTAAAAAACGTATCACAATGATGTACAAACAAAAAAGTGGTGCCGGGCGTAAATTTAAAGCCCTGGCGCTTGTGCCGATGCTCGCATTGGCTCTCGGGCTGGCATCTGTGCCTGCCGTGCGTGCGACTGTAACGGCTATCGGAAACAGCAAGGTTTCCGTCAGCAAAGTTAGTGAAAATCCCGATTCCGACAAAGCCGACCCTCGGGTATTTAAAATTTCCGACATCAGCAAAGACAACAGCAGCACTACCGTAATCATCGACGCCGACAGCCTCGGCAACAACCTCAACGTCTCCGGCGCCACCCTCACATCCGGCGGCCGGACATACAACGCCAATGCGATAAGCAGCAACATGACTAATGGCTCGGCTACCATTATAGCGACATTCCCCTTCGCCGGCGACCCCAAGGGCTCATCCGTTTCTCTGACCGTCAACGGAGAAGACATATCTTTCGACTGCTCCGAATCAGGTCTGAAAGGCAGGATGATAAAAATTAAGAAAAACAGCAACAATGCCTCTTCCTACAAAACCGCTGTGACGATCGACGGGACTCAGACCGAAAATATGGAATTTTACCTTGACGGCAAGAAGATCGACAAGCTCTCAGATATAAAGACCGACGATATAGCCTCCATTACCGTCGATAAGAACAAAAACAGAATAATGATAACGACCAAATAACACCCCCTGAAGCATCAAAATAGCGATGGCCGAAAATCTTGGTCATCGCTATTTTTTGTATCCTCTATCCTCAGAATTTATATTTGAATCCGAACTGGAAGAGACCCTGGGCGCCGAAACCACCCTCGGCAAACATAGCCCAGTCCCTGCTGATATCAACCTGTGCACCCACAGGAACAATCTGGAATGCGCAGTAAGCCTTGTTGTAGCTGTCGTTGTGACGGGGCTGCATATGCGAGATCTCCACGCCGAGACCGAACTTGGCATACAGCGTCACGATGCTGTTGCGATAGTAGTGATAGCGGCCGTTCATCATTATCGCATGATAGGCGATATTGCTGTGATCAGGGCCGCCCTTGGTCGTTGTCGACGAGAACGTATACGACGGGCCGATCCAGATATTACGTGCCACTCGGAAATTCACACCCAGATTCAGCGCGCCCCACGCAGTGTTCACATGGTGCCAGCCATCCTTCATGTCCGTAGCATCCATCTGAGTGTATGCGCCATACGAAGCGCTTATCTCAGCCTTCTGTGCCGATACCCCCGTCAGGGCCGACAGGCATAATACAGTTGCTAAAAGTACTTTCTTGATCATAATCTTTGTTACGTTTTGTTAAACCTATGCAATCTCAACAAACAACCCCTCCATACTGTTCAATCCCCCACCCCATTTCTCCCCCAAAACCCACCCCACAAGCAAGCCGCACCGCGCGAGTGAGGCCGGGAGGGCCGAGCGGAGCCGAGTCGCGGAGCGACGACCGTGATGTTATCCCCGGTCGG
>JAGAUV010000037.1 GCA_017620635.1 Muribaculaceae bacterium
AAAGGCATGCCCACGGCAAAGATGCGCAGATACTCTATGGCATCGTCGAGCACCTCGCCCGGCGTGTCGAGCAGCCGCAGGATGGGATCGGCGCAGAACTGCGTGATAGTGAACATGAGCACTCCGCAGATAAGCGACAGAAACATCGACGCGCCGGTGGCGGCCGACACGCCACGGCCGTTGCGCTGGCCTATGTAGTTGGCGATAACGACATTTACGCCCACAGCAAGGCCGAGAAACATGTTGATCATCAGGCCTATTACCGGGCCGTTGCTGCCTACAGCCGCCAAGGCGTGAGGCCCGGCGAAGCGGCCGGCGACCACGATATCGACCGCATTGAACGACTGTTGCAGCACGCCGCTGGCTATAAGCGGCAGGGCAAAAGAAATCATGGGCCGCACAAGCGGCCCCGATGTCATATTTATCTTACTTGTATTCCGATTGAATGCCATACTATTTCGTCATCGTGATGGCGATAGCGTTGAGGCGGTGTTCGAGTTCGGTGGAGCTTAGGCGAGTGGCCAGTTTGCCACGGTAGGCGACAGAAATATTGCCTGTCTCCTCGCTCACGACAACAGCCAGGGCATCGGTGGCCTGAGCGATGCCGAGAGCCGAGCGGTGGCGCAGGCCGAGCGTACGGGGCACGTCGCTGTCGTGGCTTACCGGCAGGATACATCCGGCAGCCTCTATGCGGCCGTGGGCCACTATCATGGCGCCGTCGTGGAGCGGCGAGTTCTTGAAGAAAATATTTTCGATCAGCCGCGTGTTGATCAGAGCGTCGATTCGGTCGCCTGACGCGGCATAATTGTCGAGCGGCACCGACTGCTCCACCACTATCAGAGCGCCCGTCTTGCTCTTGCTCATGCTCATACAGGCATATACTATAGGCATTACCCAGGCCAGCGCCTCGTTGTCGATCTCTTCCTTGTGGTGGTGGAAGAGTTTGCTCAGGAAGCGCCACCGCCTCTGGCTGCCAAGCTCCACAAGGAAACGCTTGATAGGCTCCTGGAAGAGTATCACAAGTATTATCAGGCCGATAGCCATGAACTTGTCGAGGATAGTGCCGATAAGGCGCATGTCGAAGATCTCCGACGCAAGCACCCACACTACGATAAATGCAAGGACTCCGTAGAAGATGTTGATGGTGCCCGACTCTTTCATGAGCCGGTAGATATAGTAGATCAGCACTGCAAACAGCAGTATGTCTATAGCGTCTTTGATTCCGAGGTCGAGCATTTTATCTTGATAAGAGGTTTATTATGTAGGTTTATCAGCCCTCGCATGCCTCATGACGGCGGCATACGGCCATTTTGCCGGCAAGAGCTATTGTCTGCGCGGCCTCGCGCGCATCGTGCACCCTCAGTATCGCCGCGCCGCGCTCTATGGCGAATGCATTGACCACCGAGGTAGCGGCAAGCGCTTCGGAGGCATCTATGCCGAGGAGGCGTGTGAGCATCGACTTGCGAGACAGGCCCACGAGCAACGGACGCCCCAGGACAGCGAAAGCATCGAGACACGACAGCATACGGTAGTTCTGATCGAGTGTCTTGGCGAATCCGAAGCCCGGATCCACTATCACATCCGCCACGCCGAGCTCCTGAAGGCGAGCCAGCTTGTGCGACAGATCTCCGATCACGTCGGCCACGACGTCGGTATAGTCGGTCAGCGACTGCATGGTGGCCGGCGTGCCGCGCATATGCATAAGTATATAAGGTACTTTCAGCTCGGCCACGGCAGCGAACATCGACTCGTCGAGGGTACCGCCTGATATGTCGTTGATGATATCGGCGCCCCACTCCACAGCCTTGCGCGCCACATCGGCACGGAAAGTATCGACCGACAGCGGTATGTCGCCGCCCACAGCCTCGCGGACTACACGGATACCCTTCTCGAGCCGGCGAAGCTCCTCGTCGACAGGCACCACATCGGCCCCGGGACGCGAAGAATACGCTCCGAGGTCGAGCATAGCGGCACCGTCGGCGACAAGACTCATGGCCCGTGCCGCTATCGCGCGCTCGTCCTGAGTGCGCGAGGCGCCGTAGAACGAGTCGGGAGTAATGTTGACGATACCCATTACCACCGGCCGGTCGTACTCGATCGGTCGTCCGTGAAGATTGAGGGTAAAGGGTGTCATCATGTAATTCAGGAGGGATTAAACGGACGCGGAGACAGATCAGCGGTTTGCTCTCTTGCGCTCTATCTCGTCGAGGATGATCTTGCGCAGACGTATATGATGGGGCGTTACCTCCACATATTCGTCGCCCTTGATATATTCGAGCGCTTCCTCAAGCGAGAATACCACCGGCGGAACGATGCGCGCCTTGTCGTCGGCTCCGCTCGCACGCATGTTGGTAAGCTTCTTGCTCTTGGTCACGTTGACGGGTATGTCGTTGTCCTTGGCGTTCTCGCCCACCACCTGGCCGGCGTACACCTCTTCCTGAGGGAAGATGAAGAATCGTCCGCGGTCCTGAAGCTTGTCGATGGCATAGGCATAGGCCGTACCCGACTCGATAGCGATAAGGCTGCCGTTGGTGCGGCGTTCTATATCGCCCTTCCAGGGCTGAAATTCGAGGAAGCGGTGTGCCATGATAGCCTCGCCGCCCGACGCGGTAAGCACATTGCTGCGCAGACCGATGATGCCGCGCGACGGTATCTGGAACTCCATCTGCACACGGTCGTTCTTTGTATTCATGGCCACGAGCTCGCCCTTGCGGCGTGTGACCATATCGATCATCTTCGATGCCGAGTCCTCGGTAACATTTATAGTAAGCAGCTCTACAGGCTCGCACTTCACGCCGTCGATTTCCTTTATAATAACCTGAGGTTGTCCGACCTGAAGCTCGTAGCCCTCGCGACGCATGGTCTCGATAAGCACCGACAGATGCAGCACGCCGCGGCCGTAGACGGTCCACACATCTTCCTTGGCTCCTTTTTCCACGCGCAGGGCGAGGTTGCGGTCGAGCTCGGCCGCGAGGCGGTCGCCGATGTGGCGCGAGGTCACATACTTGCCGTCCTTGCCGAAGAAGGGGCTGTCGTTGATGGTAAAGGTCATCGACATGGTGGGCTCGTCGATAGCTATACGAGGCAGGGGGTCGGGATTATCGGGAATAGATATGGTATCTCCGATTTCGAAGCCCTCGATACCTACGACCGCGCATATATCGCCGTTCTTGACACTCTCCACACGTTTACGGCCCATACCCTCGAAGGTATGCAGCTCCTTGATGCGCTGCTTCGACACCGAACCGTCCTTGCGGCACAGCGCAATTTCCTGACCCTCGCGTATCTCGCCGCGGTGCACACGGCCTATGGCGATACGGCCCACATACTTGGAGTAGTCGAACGATGTGATAAGCAGCTGAGTGTCGCCGGGGTTGTCTTCCGGTCCGGGGATAGTGTCGATGATGGTATCGAGAAGCGGCAGGATATTGTCGGTGGGCTTGTTGACATCCGTGCTCATCCAGCCCTGCTTGGCCGAGCCGTAAAGGGTGGGGAAATCGAGCTGCTCCTCGGTGGCGTCGAGGCTGAACATGAGGTCGAACACCATTTCCTGCACTTCCTCGGGGCGGCAGTTGGGCTTGTCGACCTTATTTATAACGACAATAGGCTTGAGACCTATCTCTATAGCCTTCTGCAGCACGAAACGCGTCTGGGGCATGGGGCCTTCGAATGCGTCGACCAGCAGCAGGCAGCCGTCGGCCATATTGAGCACTCGCTCCACCTCGCCGCCGAAGTCGGCGTGGCCCGGAGTGTCTATGATATTGATCTTATATCCTTTATAATTGATCGAGACGTTTTTCGACAGAATTGTTATACCGCGCTCACGCTCGAGATCATTGTTATCGAGAATAAGTTCGCCGGCGTTCTGGTTCTCGCGAAAGAGATGACCGGCCAACAGCATTTTATCCACTATTGTAGTCTTGCCATGGTCTACATGTGCAATAATGGCGATGTTGCGTATATTTTGCATACTCTATTGGATTATTTCAGAGTGCAAAATTACACAAAAACCGCGATTTTATCAAATTTATACAGAAATATTTGGCTATGTCAAAAAAAATGCGTTACTTTGCACGCTGAATTGCGGCGCAGACAATCAAAGCGCCCGGGAAAGATGCGCCCGGGAAGGCGATATGAGAGTTGTCGAAGCGCCCGTAATTTCTTGACGTATAAAATAATAGAAATAACGATAAACCATTAACAGCCATGTCAAAGATTTGTCAAATCACGGGCAAAAAAGCGATTGTGGGTAATAACGTTTCTCACTCGAAGCGTCGCACCAAACGCAAATTCAACGTAAACCTCTTCAACAAGAAGTTCTACTGGGTAGAGCAGGATATGTGGATCAGCCTCACTATCTCAGCCGCAGGTCTCCGCACTATCAACAAGCTTGGCCTCGACGCCGCTATGCGCCAGGCAGCACAGAAGGGCTACCTCCAGGATTCTGACATCAAGATCATCGGTTTCTAATCACTATATAACCCCAACGCAAAATGGCAAAGAAAGCAAAAGGCAATCGCGTGCAGGTTATCCTCGAATGCACCGAGCACAAGGCTTCCGGCATGCCCGGCACAAGCCGCTACATCACTACCAAGAACCGCAAGAACACCACCGAGCGTCTTGAACTTAAGAAATACAACCCCATTCTTAAGCGAGTTACCGTACATAAAGAAATCAAATAATAAAGACACTGAGATATGGCAAAGAAAACCGTCGCCACGCTCCAGAAGGGCGAAGGCCGCACCTACAGCAAGGTTATCAAGATGGTGAAGTCACCCAAAACCGGTGCCTATACCTTCCAAGAGCAAATGGTTCCTAACGACGCCGTTAAGGAAGTCCTCAAATAAATCATCCCAAACTCTTAAAGCGGCGCGTGTCAGCAACAGACATGCGCCGCTTCTTTATTCCATGCCCGATATCAGCCTGCGAGAAAGAGCCCTGTCGCTGTTGGCGCGTTTCTACGGATACCATTCGTTCCGCCCGGGGCAGGCAGAGATAATCGAAACCGTCGCCTCAGGGCGCGACGCCGTGGCCATAATGCCTACCGGCGGCGGCAAGTCGCTCTGCTATCAGCTGCCTGCACTGCTTGCCGACGGCTGCGGCATCGTAGTGTCGCCTCTTATCGCTCTCATGCAGGACCAGACACAGGGGCTGGTAGCAAACGGCATACCGGCGGCCGCAATACACTCCAACCAGGACGAGGACGCGAACCGTCGCATATTCGCCGCCGCGGCGGCCGGCCGCATAAAGCTGCTCTATGTGTCGCCGGAGCGACTGCTGCTCGACATCGACCGATTCAGAGCGCTCAAAATAAGCCTTTTCGCCATCGACGAGGCTCACTGCATCTCGCAGTGGGGCCACGATTTCAGGCCCGACTACACGCAGCTCGCCACGATAAAGGAAAGCTTCCCCTCGACACCCGTAATAGCCCTCACGGCCACTGCCGACCGCCTCACACGCGACGATATAATAGCACAACTCGGTCTGCGCGACCCATACTGCTACATGAGCTCCTTCGACCGCCCGAACATATCGCTGAGAGCATACACGTCGCCCGACAAACGGACACGCATACGCTTCATCGCCGACATGGCCCGACGCTATCCGCAGGATTCGGGAGTGGTATACTGCCTGTCGCGAAAGGGCGCCGAGGACACCTGCCGGGCAATCACAGCTCTCGGCGTAAAAGCCGTATGCTACCACGCCGGCATGGCTCCCGAGCAGCGCGACAGAGCATTGAAAGCATTTCTCGACAGCTCGGCGCAGGTGGTGTGCGCCACAGTGGCTTTCGGCATGGGTATCGACAAGAGCAACATCCGCTGGGTGGTGCACTGCAATATGCCGGGCAACATCGAAAGCTACTATCAGGAGATAGGCCGCGCCGGGCGCGACGGTCTGCCGGCCGAGGCGGTGCTGTTCTATTCCTATGCCGACGTGGTAATGCGTCGCAACTTCGCCAACGAATCAGGCCAACGCGAGGTAAACCTCGAAAAACTCGCACGGATGCAGGCATACGCCGAGGCACGGGTATGCCGCCGGCGCATATTGCTCAGCTACTTCGGCGAAGAGCGCAACTGCGACAACTGCAAGAATCCGCCCGAACGCTTCGACGGCACGATACTCGCGCAGAAAGCTTTGAGCGCAGTCATGCGCACGGGCCAGCAGGTAGGCATCGTCATGCTCACGGCCATATTGCGCGGCTCGCAGCGCTTCGACATCCGACAGGCCGGCTACGACCGCCTGCCTACATTCGGCGTCGGAGTCGACCTCACACATGCCGAATGGATCCACTACATTACCCAGATGCTGCAGCTCGGACTTCTCGAAATGGCCTACGATCGCAACAACAAGCTCAATGTCACACCATACGGCATGCGCATACTCCGAGGACAGGAACGCATCACGCTCTCTGTGTGTCCGCCGCCACAATCCTACAAAGTAAAGAAACAGAGCGCCGCCGACGCCATTGCCGCACCGTCAAGCCCCGACAAACGCCTCTTCGAACACCTCAAGACCGTACGCCGTCAGATAGCAGCCGCTCGCAACATACCGCCCTACCTTGTATTCTCCGACGCCACCCTGCTCGAGATGTCGGAGCGCAAGCCTCGCAACCTCATCGAATTTATGCAGATATCTGGCGTGGGCGAGAAGAAAGCGGCGAGCTACGCCGCAATCTTTCTCGGCGAAATAAACGCCTCTCGATCCGGGGACTTTGCACAAATGCCTAAAAATTAGTCTTTGAAGAAAAAAATAGCGCACAAAGAATTGAAATACCGAAATTTTTCATTAATTTTGCGTCCGTAAAACCGGCAGTGGCCGGATGAATCAAGAAAACATTCAAACAACCCAATATTTATTAACTAACTATGACTAAAATAGGTATCAACGGCTTTGGCCGTATCGGTCGCTTCGTCTTCCGTGCCTCTACAAAGCGTAACGACATCGAAGTAGTCGCTATCAACGACCTTCTCCCCGTAGACTACATGGCTTACATGCTCAAGTATGACACTATGCACGGCCAGTTCGATGGCACCGTAGATTACGACCTCGAGAAGAGCGAACTCATCGTTAACGGCAAGCACATCCGCGTTACCGCTTGCAAGAACCCCGCTGAAATCAACTGGGCTGCTGTAGGCGCTGAATACGTAGTTGAATCTACCGGTCTCTTCCTTACAAAAGAAAAAGCTCAGGCTCACATCGAAGCCGGTGCTAAATACGTGGTTATGTCGGCTCCCTCTAAGGACGACACCCCCATGTTCGTTTGCGGCGTAAACGCCGACACTTACGTTAAGGGCACTCAGTTCGTTTCGAACGCTTCTTGCACAACAAACTGCCTCGCTCCCATCGCTAAGGTCCTCAACGACAAATTCGGTATCGTTAACGGCCTTATGACCACCGTACACTCTACCACAGCTACCCAGAAGACCGTTGACGGTCCTTCTATGAAAGACTGGCGTGGTGGCCGTGCCGCTTCGGGCAACATCATCCCCTCGTCGACAGGTGCTGCCAAGGCTGTAGGCAAAGTTATTCCCGAACTCAACGGCAAACTTACCGGTATCTCGATGCGTGTCCCCACCCTCGACGTATCTGTTGTTG
>JAGAUV010000038.1 GCA_017620635.1 Muribaculaceae bacterium
ACAAGTTGAATCTGAGGTCAGCTCACCTTCATCGTAGATTCTTTTGATATGACGTTGTATGGTTGAACGGTCGCGCTGAAACAACTCAGCCATCTGGTCAGCCGTGAGCCATACCGCCTCATTGGAGAGCCGAACCTCAATCCTCGTCTCTCCACCCTGCGTCTGGAATAGTATAATCTGTCCGTTATCCATTATAATAACATATTCATTAACGTGAAATTCCACGGCTTCATATGTTAATATTTTTGAGAATTACTATTTACTCTATCAAATAGGAGTATTGGAAAACAAATATAAAAGGGATTGTTGCTGCCGATATTAATAGGGAGAAATTTACCAAGAAGTCTGGCATCAATAATTAGTTCACAATTAAATTCAATTAATGAATATACATAATTGTGAGATGCATTAGATTTAATATATGATAATGTTAAGTGATTACGTAGGTTTATATAATATCGACATTTATACTAATCCCAACTGCCTCGGCGATTGCGAGGATTTGTTTGCGCTTGGTGGCGGTGTCGGAGCAGGTCATCAGGAGCCATCCGTTGCCGAGTGGCTTTTGTGCTATTTGGTATTTCTTATCTACCGTGTTGCTAACGAGTGGGATTTTATTGGCGATTAGGCCTACTGCCCGCACTTTGTCAACTCCGACTTCCAGCACAAATTTATGTAATGATTCCCAAGCTGTGCGTTCTTCGATGATTGAGCCGTCCGGCATAGTTATCCTTAAACGAGTACGTGGATTGGTTACAACCTTCTTGCCTCCTTTTTTCTTTTCCGTATGTTCAACAACAGGATCAGGTTTAATTTCTACAGCGTCGGGGAGGACATCGGCGATGTTGCGTTTACGGGATATGCTTACTTTAAGAGGTGCCCCGGGTACATAGTCAACAACCAAGACGAGTTCGCGCTGGACTTGGGCTAAAGCCGGTTCAATCTTCTCAGTAAGGGTCGGGAGAATCTCTGTACGGATGAGATCCTCTTCAAGTTTGGCTGCTTCCTGTTTCAGCCGTTCATCAATGGGGAGATTGAGCTTACGCAGATTCTCCATTGTTATATATAGTTCGCTCAGTGTTGACATGGTATTATTGAATATTGAAGTTTTCGTACTGGTCGCGTGTGATAGGAGTCTCAGGATCAACAATTAGTACCTCATCGTAAGTCAAATCGTAAAGATGATATACTAAAAAATCTATTTGTGGCATTAGTACTTCGCACAAATCGTGATTTGAAACAATATCCAACACGTAACTTTCAATTTTTGATTCAACGTGAAAATTACATTTAGGCATTGGGAAATTTTGCAGGATGGCGTTCTTAGATTTGAAAGTATCGCCTTCAAGATATATGTTTATGAGAGCATATTCAAATATCTTGGAATTAAGAACACCTGCTATATATGGTAGTTTTTCACCTGTTAAATAAAATGTACTTACATCTCCGTACATATCTCCAGACAAGTCTAATGAAAAGGCTTGCCGTTTCGAGATAGCTTGCCATATAATTTTAGGGCATCTAAAAGTGTCCAAATATGCGCAATTTCGCAAGTTGTAAGGAGTAGAACCTTTGTCTGTCCTTTTTGTCAACTTACTAATATAAGTATCTAGGTGCTTCTTAACAGATGGGTATTGACTTATATCTATTCTATGATATTTATTTTTGACACCATTATGAACGTTTATTAGCCATAAATCATGCCATTGATAGGAATATTTGGCAATATCTTTTCCCCTTAGAATAGGAACAAACAGTTGTTCCGTAATATTTCTTTCCACTTGCGATTCACAAGAAGATAGAATGAGATCTTTTTCATAAGTTGTAACATGATACGCTTCGTTGCATCCTGTTAGAATACCCCGGAAAAAGTCTACATTTAGTGAACCTAAAGGAGTCCCATGACTCTCTAATTTTATTTTTATAGAATCGTTATCTCCAGCATTTAATAGCCACGGTCCATTTGATAAATCTGTGTTTTCGATAGGGTTATTAGTATATGTTGATATGTCATGAGGATTTATTACATGGTCAATATAATAAATACATTTCTTTAAAATGCGATTACCTCGACTAAGCATTAATATATTAGTGTCAACCGTAGCATTAAAGAACCTATTCCTCCCAAAATCAATGAGGGTACGTAGAGAATTATCTAAAATGAGTTTTCTTAGATTTTCTCCATAATCACTCCGTATCCACTTATTTGAAGTGATATAAGTAAGTATGCCGTTGGGCACTAACAGCTTAATCCCCCTTTCGTAAAAATATGTGTATAAATCAGCAGCCCCATTATATATTAAAAAATTGTCTTTCAATATTTTTGATTGCGACTTCAGCTTCTTGGCATCAACATAAGGAGGATTGGCGATGACAATGTCGAAGCCGTCCTTAACACCAAACATCCATTCAGGATCAAAGAATGGAGAAGAGGCATTTTGATCAGACATATCCCATTGTGCAAGTTGCTGAGCTTGCTCATTCCCTACGAGACGCTGCTCCAGGAGCATTGAAGCAATATCTTCTCGCAACTGAGTGACTTGATTTTCGTATTTTCTTTTAGTTCGAGCGGTTTTTGCTCCAAATATTTTATGCTTTGCAATCTTTAATTGATTCTCCTTTTCTTTAATCTCCTTTGTATTAAAGAGATTCCCTTCTTCACGTTTCAACCCAATCAGAGAATTGGCTGCAACGAACTTCGCTTCAAGATTTGGCAGGGGCCTAATTCCGAAATTATCGACAGGATCATTGTTAGGCTTCTGATCTATGATGAGTGAGATAAAAAAACGCAGCTTGGATATCTGGATGGCAATCGGCTGGATATCTACGCCGTAGATGCAATTTTCAATCAGATATAGCTTACGCGAATAATCCGGGCGATTGAAATCCGCATTAAACGAATGATATAAATCATCCAATTGTTCTTTTCTTTCCTCTTCTGTGGAATTTTTGAAAACTTCAGATGATTCATCTTGTGCAAGGTCAAATAGCATTTTCTGCCAACGGCTGTTGTCTGGGTCAATCTGAGTAAGAATATGAACCATTTGTTGTAGAATGCCGACAGGAAATGCTCCTGAACCGCAAGCAGGATCAAGTATCCTGCAATTATATAACGACAACATTACCTGCTGTTTTTGTTCTTCAGTTAAATTGATAATGTCATCTGTATACGAAAGCAATTTACGATATTCGGCTTCCAGTTCTTCTGATACTGTACGTTTGAGATGAGCAATCAGACTTTCATCTACCATGTACTGCACAATCTCACGAGGAGTATAAAAAGAACCAGTTTGCTTACGAGCGGTCTGTTTGGTTTCCGGATTATAAGCAGCCAAAAGATTCTCGAAAACTTTACCCAACAACTCTGGATCGAGAGAAATGTCCTTATCAAAAGGCATATTTTCCTCAACAGTAAAATTATAGCGTTTTAAGATATCAATAATACCTCTGGCAGATACTTTCTTCTTATTTTTATCTCCATAATATTCTGAAAGATCAATTCCACGACCCACTTCTTCTCCGAAGAAGAGATAATCTGGGACTCGTAGTTGTGCAATAGATTCTTTCCGCTCACTGAATCCATCATAATACATTCCTGATTTTTTATCATCTAGGCAGTCAAACAAGCCTCCATTCAAGAATGGTACAGTAGAATTTGCAAGCTGTAAAAATAAATCAGGATTTTTGAAGAGATGACGATAACGCATTAACTTATTATCATCAAACTGTCCACGATTATCTTTAAATTTACGTTCTGTAATTTCTTTAGAACCTTCTTTACATAATGGCGCATTGAGCATAGCAAAGAATAAATTCTGAAGAATTGCACGATAATACTTACTATCCGTCGCTTTATAGAAAAGGTCTACCTTGACATTAGGATTAAAGTTCTCAAGTAGGTTCTCTCTGATATAATCTTCATCAAAAAATTGCCATGGAATAAGTCCACGTTGTTTAATAAACCATACAAATATCAACCTTGTAATAAGGCGTATGGCAGCTATATGATTGTATTCAGTGTCATCTTTTGTCGTAGTGATATCATTGGGAAACTGTATTTCTTTTATCGCCCATGCATACCAATCAGAGAGTTCGTTATAGAAAGCCTTAGTGAGAATTTCTACAGAGAATCTGTTTCGTAAATCCTCGACTGACAGTATCCGCCCCGGCTCGTTTAAGTATTTGTTAGGCGTATAGTAAGCCACACCTTTACCAAGGTAATAGGAATAACGACGAGGATTAGAATAAGACCTCCCAACCTTGTCGTTATCATCCCATGAGAGGGTTAGTTCCACCAATGAGAAGCGATAATTGTCATTGGAGTCTTCGGGGACAAAAACGACGAGAGCGCGGCTTATCCCTTCATCCGCGATAAGACGAAATGCGTCTTTGGATAGTCCGACACGCCCATCGTTACGAGAATTATGCTTTACTTCATATACATTCAAATCAAGCAATTCACATGAGCCCAAACGGGTCGCGACTGTCGCAAAATTTGTTTTTGTGCGAAAAGGAATAATTTGCTGCTCATTTAATTGAGCATCAATGGACAGAAATCCTTTAAGAAAACGAATGAATTCTTGTCTTGAATATGGGCGGTCAAATTCCATTATAAGGGTAATATTTGCTCTGTCAGTATTAAAGATTCTTCTCCAGCCTCCACGGAAGCCATTGTCTCAAGTTTTCTCAATAGATAGGCGTGAGAAATCAACTTCGGGAGTTCAACTATTTCATTTTTCCTAATATTTGTCAAATGTCGCACTTCGTAACCGGACAATCCATCTGCCTGTGCCACAGTCAACAAATCATCAACGTATGCCTTGTCCAATATATTGGATTCTCGAATCAATTTGATTTTGGCGAGTGCTTCCAATAGACGTGGGTCTCGACGTTGCTTGTCAACGCCTGAAAATAATTTGGATTTAAGCGATTGATATGTCTTATCAAATAACTCATTTACGGCAAACGGAGGCTCGTTTTGCTGCGATTCAAACAATGAAAGAGCCTCTTCCGCACTCAACATCGCAATTTCATCTCCATTCGCAATCTTGAACACGAAATCATTGCCTTTCTTTCCAAACATCATTACTCCATAACGAGGCTTTTCTGTCTGTCTCGCAATTCGGGCTCTGTGAGGAATCAACAATGCTTCTTTATAAAGGTCAGTTCCTTTAAGTTGGTCAAGTAGCCGTCGATATGGTGTGTCCCACGATGCAGTTTCTGTCTTGGCTAATTCCTTCCGATATCTTTCTGCAAAGAAGCTCTGTACTTCTTCATCCTTGGTCAGAGCCTTAGTATCTTCCCCCATAATGGCATGGATCATTGCCATCTTAAGAGTGGATATTTCTTTTGTGCGCGTCTCAGCTTCTCCGACTTCCGTCGGAAAGAAGTTGAAGATATAGAGATGCTCGAAAACCTTCTTGTTTATGCGATTGATTCGCCCGATACGTTGAATGACACGAGTGGGATTGTAAGGGATGTCATAATTGAAAATTTCTCCGGCTCGATGTAGATTGTATCCTTCGGAGATTGCATCAGTTGCAATCAAGATATCATAGTCATCTTGTTGTAGCTCTTTACGAAGACCGGCATCGAAATTTGAACGAATTTTTTCTTTGTTTGAGGAAGATGCGTCCCCTGATGTATATTTCATGACGCGTAGAGGATTCCCGGCTTGTTGTAGTGTCTCGCCAAGGTAATTTACGGTATCGGCAAACGCAGAAAAAACGACAATTTTTCGTTTGGGATCTTTTTCCCGGTGTTCGGCAAGGAGACGCTTGAACTCATCCAATTTTGGATCGAATTTGATTCGGTCATCTTCACCAAACCATTCCTCGCGTATTCTTCGCAAAAGGGCTATGTCTGATTTTACATCATCAATGAATTCATCGGAAATGAAGCGACGAGGTATCGTAAACAGTCCCTTTTGCTCATAAAGTTCGAAGGCATCATATATTTCTTTAACGCCATCATCAGTAATCTCATAAAAATCATCGACATCGGGAAGACCGCCTTTTTTGAAGACGGGAATTTCACCGGATTTCTCTATCCATGTCAATAGATTTTCAGCCGATTTAATCATAAATCCGAGCGATTGACGGAAGGCATAAACTGAACTTTCAAAACGTTGCACCAAAAGTTTACGCATAAAAGATGAAACGTTCTGTTGTCGTCCGACAAGCATACGATACTCAACTCCTGTACGTTTTTCAAGATACTTTGTCAATTCTTCAATCTTTTCCTTTATAGCATAAGCCACAGGCTGGTATCGAGCAGATTTGAATCGTGTGACACCATCGTTTTTATGTTCCGACTCTGCGATTAAATCAAGAGTACGCAGATATAATTTGAGCTGATTTTCAGAGAGTTCATAATTAAGCTCCTGTGGGTCATCTGGAATCACAGGCTTAATACCTTGGATACGTAAATCTTCCTTATAGGTGGGAATCTCATTTAAGTCGATTCGAGACCGACGTACAACAAGAGGATTGATTATGGAACGAATGCTTGAGGCAATGCGTTCTGCTTCTTTCTTGACCTCCGCATCAGTAATTCTTTTTTCTCGCTTAGCCTTTTCCATCTCCTTGTAAGTTGCAATAAGCTCGCGGAAAGATTCTCCAAGATTCTCCACGGTCTTGAGAGTGGATTTGTTGGGAATTTGGAATAATTTCAATAGCGAATAAATATCGCTCGGACGGTTATTGAATGGTGTGGCGGTGAGAAGAACGACCTTATTGTTGCTACATAGATTATGGAGCAATGAGTAATCCTTGATATATTCATTTCTGAAACGATGTGCCTCGTCAATAATAATCAAAAATTGTTCGCCTGATCTCGCAATCTCCTTAAAATGGTTCAGTGCGGTTTCTATCTTTCCAGCACTGAACACCGATGCGTTGAAGCCAAACTCGTCTTTATAAACCTCCCATTGTCTGACAAGATGCGGAGGCGCAACAATTATTGTACGCAACCTTAGATTACGTGCTATCGTAGATGCAATTATAGATTTTCCAAGTCCCACAACGTCTGCGATAATGGCTCCATTATGGTTTTCAATCGCATTAAGTGCAAGTTGCACTGCATCAGTCTGGTATTTGAGATTGTTGTATCTGCCTTCAGTTATGTCGTGCGGTGTAAGAATATTGTCTTTGGATGGAATGTTGAAATACTCATGAAGAACTCGTATATACATCAAATATGGTGCATATAACTTCTCATACCAGATATGCTTAATTACTTTGTCTTCCCACTCTGGCAGCGTGTCTTGGTCAACAACCGGCACAGATGTTTCCCAAAGTTCGTTGAAGATATTCTTGGCATCGATATGATTTTGTTTGTCCTTAAGACGAACGTTAATCTCTGTGCGTCCTTCAAGTCCTTGATATGACAGATTACTTGAACCTGTTATAACATTGCCTGGATCCTCGCCCTGCTCACTATGGTTGTCATCATAGTCGAAAATATACATTTTGGCATGACATGGTTCCTCTGTTTTGCGTATTTCAAGTGAACCGTCCTTTATCTTGTTGTAAAACAGCGTAAACGACTTCAGTTTTTCTTCACTGTCGAGAAAATCCGAATTGTTGAATAGATGTACAAATTCCTGATAGTATTTTTCTCTAAGTTGGCCGAGTGAAAGTTTATTTTCTGAGAGCGTGTTTATTACTTGAATGCTTTTTGAGATATTAGTATCTACATCGAGCCCTACAAGAATGCGCAATTTCTTGTTTGCGAGCCCTTGGGACAATAAATAATAGCCAGAAAAGAAAAAATAACCCACAAGAATATCTACGGCATCCGTCTTTGGAAGAATGCCTTGAATAATCTCGGACATCAGTCTGTCCCTATTCGTTATGAATGAGTTTTGGCTCATCTGAAAAAAATAAAAACTCCAGCGGCAGTTATCTGATGGCTGGCCGAGCCTTGAAACTACTGCTTGGAAGTTTAGGAATTTGATTCTTTACGCAGCAAAGCGCTACGCGATTAGGTTTTATGGCGACGTCAGCCATTTGTGTTTAACCTTGTGGCCATTTTCAGATGTTTATAGTTCTCCAGTTACAAAGTTAATCATTTTTTGTAATAGTCCGACAGGCTGTCAAATTATTATTTTTGAGGCGGAATCTGATAAGCGGAATCTGATAAGCAACCAGAAATGCAACGACCAGCTGAAGCTTATATCGTGCATGCTAAGCTGCATATCAGCTATTGATTTCCAATGTCATTTTCTCATTCGTCGTCTCTTGATTCTTATAATTATCCATGCAATAAGTCCGTAAACGCTCAGCACAATCGCCGTATTGACAAGTAGTGCGGTTATGAAGCCGGGGCATGCACAAATGACAATGAAAATTATCACTATAGCCCAAAGGATTATACCAATCATAGTAGCGTCATATTTATGTGTTACTTGAAATCTGCGCCGTCTTTGAGTGCCGGTCCAAGCCAACATAAAACGCAGAGAATAGCAATGATGAAAACCATACAGGGGCGGATTTATAGATTACACGGAAAGTCAATATGACTTTCACACGCAAAGTTAGCGGCGCACTGGGCGATAATCTCGCACATATATGTTAATAAATCTTATTCAATCCTTTTCAATATAATCAAGGAGGCATACACTTGAGCCGTCTTTATCGTAGCATAATCCGGCCTTGGGATTCTTCCTGAAGTCGGCGACTTTCACAGAGTCAGCACCCGTTGCCATCCATACAGTGCCACAGCCCTAAATGTCGCCTTTTGCCATCGGCACAGGTCGAGGAAAGCCATCGCTGTTGACAGACGCTATGGTAACAGTGGGACACTCGGCCAATAGCTCTTCTGCTTTTCTTACGAAATATTGTTTCCATCGTTTGAGCTGAGGGAAGTAGCTACGCATCATTTCTTTTGCCTGACCGACGGTAAGATTTTGTCCTGACTGACGGTTGATCTCGTCGGTAAACTGTGCGCAATGGTCGATCATCTGCTCCATGGTCATATCATGCGTGAACTTGCCATCCTTGTAGCAGTAGATGCAATAATCTTCATTTGGTGTGCCGTCGGCATTCGTGCCGAGTATTTCGTCTGTGAGCGGCATTCCGCAGCTCTGGCAGTATTTCTGTTCCATAACCTATGTTACAAATATGTAGTTTAAACGTGAATAAATAAGATGTGCATGCAATGTCCATACGACCACAAAGTTAATGTTTTTTATTGCAATGCTATTCAGCGACTCAAATATTTTAATTCACGCCCGATGTGAGTTATGCCACCGCTCCTGACATATGTCTGCACAGCATTTGCCGGATTGGATTCCGCACATTAACTTTGATACAGACTTCGATGTTGCCACACGGTGCAGCAAATAATGTATCATTCTTAAATAAAATAAGTTATGGCAGGAATTCCACGTTTTAAAGTAATATTTGACCGCCGCAGGAAGGCCTCGGCGGTCACACCGGGCACAGTCGAGATAGAGGTGTCGTACAAGCGCGAGCGAGTGAGGCTCTCGACAGGCGTCGCAGTGCTGCGGCATCAATGGCGAGGCGAGGTCGTAGACCATCCCGAGGCCGACAGGCTCAACGGGCAGATCCGCCGTGTGTACGACGGTCTTCACGAGAAGATGTCGACGATAGCCTCAGACAAGGGCGACTATGACATGTCCCTTCTTAAAATGGTAAAGAAAACGAAGGTAGAGGAATCTACGGGCAAGTTTCTCGACTGGCTCGAGAAGCGCATCTATATAAGGCCGGTAGCCGAATCGACTCGCCGCCAGCATCTTGTAATGCTCCGGAGCCTCCGTGCGTTCGGGCTTGTCCGCTACTTCTGCGACCTTACGCCGAAGAACATCCGGCTCTGGGACGACTTCATCCGCAAGCGCGTCACAGCCCAGTCGACGGTACACGGCTATCACAAGCGCCTTAAGTCATATATCAACGAGGCTATCCAGTTAGAGCGGATTGAGAGCAGTCCTTACGAGGGCATGAGGATATCGCGCGGCAAGTCGGAAGAGATAAAGTTTCTTACCGAAGAGGAGCGCGACCGCATTGAATCTCTTGAGCTCTACGGCATGACCGGGAAGGTGCGCGACATGTTCATCTTCTCCTGCTACACAGGGCTCGCCTACTCCGACCTCGTCAAGATCAGGGAGGAGGACATATTCATGCAAGGCGACGATTACTGCATACGCGACAAGCGCCGTAAAAGCGGTATGCCCTACACTATCGTACTGCTGCCGAAAGCCATGACCATACTGCGCAAATACGGTTACAACCTCGATCTGATGAGCAACCAGAAGTGCAACGACCAGCTGAAGCTTATCGCGAGCATGGCGAAGCTGCACATCAACCTGACGATGCACGTCGGCCGCCACACCTTCGCGACGTGGGCCTTGACGAAGGGAGTCGGCATCGAAACCGTGAGCAAGATGCTCGCCCACTCCAACGTAGCCATGACAGAGAGATATGCCCGAGTACTCCAGTCAAGCGTAATACAGGGCTATCAGCTGCTGAAGTAGCCTGCCGCCGCTGCCTCATACTGCAAATAAACAGTGTCATTTCACTCTTTCCTATCATTTAAGACAGAATTACCACAAAAAAAGCGCGATAAATTTTGTATGATTCAAAGAGCATTATTACTTTTGAGGAGAGATAAGAATATCGAACCATATTCTGTTAATTATAACAAGCAAAGAAAATACAGAAGGTCTTATGCCAAAGAATTTTGAGACTGCCGAATATAGAAAGGTAATCGATCGGATCTACGATGAGGTGCTGCCCTTCCGGGGCAAGGGCAAGGTGGCCGATTACATACCGGCGCTGTCGGAGGTAGATCCCCGGCAGTTCGGCATAGCGATAGAGACACTTGCCGGAGATACAATATTGAAGGGCGATGCCGATACCTGTTTCTCGATCCAGAGTATATCAAAGATCTATACACTGGCCATGGTCATGAGTCATCTCGGAGAAAAGCTATGGCGCTCGGTCAGGACAGAGCCCTCGGGCAATCCGTTCAACTCGCTGATACAGCTTGAATATGAGAAAGGCATACCACGCAACCCGTTTATAAATGCCGGAGCGCTCGTGGTTACCGACAGGCTGATCGACATATACCCCCACCCCAAGGAAGCCATACTCGATTTTGTGAGAGAGCTGAGCGGCAATGAAGACATTTACTATGACTCACGTGTGGCAAAATCGGAGCGAGAGCATGCCGACCGCAATATGGCGCTTGCCTACTTCATCAAAAGCTTTGGCAATATCCACAACGATGTCGACACTCTGATCGATGTGTACTGCCATCAATGCTCTATCGCCATGAGTTGTGTCGACCTCGCGCGATCGGTTCTTTTCCTTGCCAACAGAGGTGTCAATCCACAGGACAGCAAACAGATACTGACCGAGAGTCAGGCGAAACGATTAGGCGCAGTAATGTCGACATGCGGCTTTTACGACGAATCGGGCGACTTCGCCTTCCGTGTCGGCCTTCCCGGCAAAAGCGGAGTGGGCGGCGGCATCGTGGCCTATCTGCCCGAAAAACTTGCTATATCAGTATGGAGCCCCGAGCTTAATCCCTTCGGCAACTCACTGATGGGTATAGAGGCCCTGGAGCGCTTCACAACCGATATCGAAAGCTCTATATTCTGACATCCGGGTCCCGACATGCCATGCGGAGCGCCGGCCCGGGCGCACATGGCAAGTTAGGACAATAATCTTTTGCATAAGAGTACAAATTTTCGTACTTTTGCAGCCAAAATCAGTATAAAACGATGAACGAACTACCACAAAAATACAACCCTTCGGAGGTTGAGGATAAATGGTATGCCTATTGGCTTGAGCATAAACTATTTCACAGCGAGCCCGATTCGCGCGAACCGTATACAATCATAATACCGCCCCCAAATGTGACAGGCGTACTTCACATGGGGCATATGCTCAACAATACAATCCAGGACATCCTGATCCGTCGTGCCAGAATGCAAGGTAAGAACGCACTCTGGGTACCCGGCACCGATCATGCCTCGATCTCGACCGAAACAAAGGTTATCGCCAAGCTTGCGAGCGAAGGAATCAAAAAAACCGACCTCACACGCGAGGAGTTTCTCAAGCACGCGTGGGACTGGACCGACAAATACGGTGGTATCATTCTGAAGCAACTCCGCAAGCTCGGAGCCTCCTGCGACTGGGACCGCACTGCGTTTACCATGGACCCTCTCCGCAGCGAAAGTGTGACTAAAGTTTTCAACGACCTCTACCGCAAAGGCCTCATCTACCGCGGCAAACGTATGGTAAACTGGGATCCCCAGAACCGTACCGCGATCAGCGACGACGAGGTGTATTTCGTAGAGGAGCAGTCCAAACTATATTATCTGCGTTATTATCTTGCAGAAGAACCGGCTGAAATCAAGGAAAGCGAGGGCTGCGTGATACACACCGATGCGCAGGGCCGCCACTACGCCGTGGTCGCCACCACCCGTCCGGAAACAATAATGGGCGATACCGCCATGTGTATCAACCCCAAGGACCCCAAGAACCAGTGGCTTAAAGGCTGCAAGGTAATTGTTCCGCTCGTAGGCCGCACTATACCCGTGATCGAGGACCGCTATGTCGACATCGAGTTCGGCACCGGCTGTCTCAAGGTCACACCGGCACACGACAAAAACGACTTCATGCTCGGCAAAACCCACAATCTCGAGACCATCGATATCTTCAACGAGGACGCTACCGTAGCACCCGTGGCCGGCATGTATGTGGGCATGGACCGCTTCGAGTGCCGTAAAGCCATCGCCAAGGATCTCGAAGAAGCAGGACTGCTCGAGAAGGTCGAGGACTACGTGAACAACATCGGTCTGTCGGAACGCACCGGCATACCTGTAGAGCCCCGTCTGTCGCTCCAGTGGTTTGTACGCATGGGCCATTTCGCCGACATCGCCATGGGTCCTGTGATGGACGATTTCATCCGTTTTGTACCCGAAAAATATAAGACTACATACCGTATCTGGCTCGAAAAGATACAGGACTGGTGCATCAGCCGCCAGTTGTGGTGGGGTCACCGCATTCCGGCCTACTTCTACGGCGACCCGAACCTCGACACTACCGAGGACGCAAAATATGTCGTGGCCCTTACGCCCGAGGACGCGCTCGAACAGGCACGCAAGGAAAGCGGCGACAGCACACTTTCGCCGGCCGATCTCCGTCAGGATCCCGACGCGCTCGACACCTGGTTCTCCTCATGGCTTTGGCCTATCACACTGTTCGACGGCATCAACCGCCCCGGCAACGAAGAAATAAGCTACTACTACCCCACTGCAACCCTTGTTACCGGCCCCGACATCATCTTCTTCTGGGTAGCACGCATGATCATGGCCGGCTATGAGTATGCAGGCGACAAACCCTTCGGCAACGTATACTTTACCGGTATCGTACGCGACTCTCTGGGCCGCAAGATGAGCAAGAAACTCGGCAATTCGCCCGATCCTCTCGACCTGATCCGCGACTACGGAGCCGACGGTGTCCGCATGGGACTGATGCTTGCCGCTCCTGCCGGAAACGACATCATGTACGACGACAAGCTTGTGGAGCAAGGTCGTAATTTCTGCAACAAGATATGGAACGCATTCCGCCTCGTCAAAGGCTGGGAAGTGGCCGAGACAGAACAGCCCGAGCTCAACGCGCTTGCAGCCAAGTGGTTCGAAAGCCGCCTCAACGAAGGCATCTGTGAGATCGACGATCTCTTCTCCAAGTTCCGCATCAGCGAGGCCCTCATGACCGTATACCGTCTCTTCCGCGACGACTTCTCGGCATGGTACCTCGAGACCATCAAGCCGGCATACGGAAGTCCTATCGATGCCACCACTTATTCCGAGGTCGAGAACTTCTTTGACCGCCTGCTCCGTCTGCTGCATCCGTTCATGCCCTTCATCACAGAAGAACTGTGGCAGGCTCTCGCCGAGCGCAAAGAGGGAGAATCAATCATGTACGCCCCCATGCCCGAAGCCGGAGTTATCGACAGTGAGATACTTGCACAGATGACACTGGCGCAGGATATAGTGAACGGCGTACGCGGCGTACGCGCTCGCAAGAACATCTCGCCCAAGGAAACACTGCCCCTGCTCGTACTCGGAAAGATCAACAATATCTCGGCGCTCATCGCTACAAAGCTCGCAAATCTCGCCGAGATAAGCATCGACGCCGCCAAGGATCCCACAGCGGCATCGTTCATGGTAGGCACGCTCGAATTTAATGTACCTCAGCACACAGCGATCGACGTAGAGGCCGAGACAGCCCGAATAAACAAGGACATAGAGTACTACGAAGGTTTCAAGGCATCTGTAGAGAAAAAGCTCGGTAACGAACGCTTTGTATCCAAAGCTCCGGCTGCTGTCGTCGAGGCCGAGCGCAAAAAGCTTGCCGACGCAGAGACCAAGCTCGAAGCTCTCCGCGCATCGCTTGCCACATTGAACTGATAATATAAGATATAAGAATCCGCATGGTCTCAGTTACATACTGACCATGCGGATTCTTTATGTCTTTACCCGACAGACGGCGTGTGAGTTTCAGTTATAGGGCCGATAGGCCAGAGTGACTACAGGAGTTCCGTCAAAGAGGCTCTCCGAGTATCTCGCCACTACCGCCGGGTCGAGCGAACGTCGGTCGGCCACCACACGGTTGAGATCCTCGCCATGATATTCGGCCAAAGCAAGATTCGATGCCCTCGACAGGTAGCCTAAATTACCGAATCTGAATGTGGCCTCGAAATTATTGAGCGAGCGCTGCCACTCCTTTTGCGTAATTTCTCCGGGCAGCGACAGCCTGCGGCACTCATCCAACAGGATACTACGGGCCTCGGCGATATCGTCGTCGCCGTTACGCGCAAGGCGCGATACGATAAGAAGCATACCGTCGTGTTCGCTGCCAATAATCGATGCGTCAGCCGCCACGACGAGTCCTCTGCCCTTGCCGTATATTACCCTTGACGTGAGACGTGACGCCCTGCCGGCCGACAGAAGGTCGGTAATAGCGTCGGCGGCAAAATATCCCTGAGTGCCATACGGATCCATCGGTATGGCAAGTACAAGCATTGTCGCCGGAACAGAGTCGTAAACCTCAGTATATATGTCCTCCTTAGGGAATCCGGCGTCGGGCAATGATCTGTCGGCTACATTCCTCGACGGTATATCTCCAAACCATTTCCCGGCGAGCTCTACAGTGCGCTCGAAGCTTATGTTACCCGTTACCGACAGTATCGCGTTATCGGGTGCATAATGGCTGTAGAACCACGATTTCACGTCGGCCATTGTAGCATTTTCGATATGCTCCGGTGTCAGACCTATGGTCGGCCATGAATACGGATGGCAGGGAGAGTACATCGCCTTGCGCAGACTGTGCATCATCTTGCCGTAGGGACGGTCGAGACACTGCTGCTTGAACTCCTCTATAACCACACCTTTCTGAATGGCGAGCGAGGTATCGGAAAAGTCAAGGGCAAGCATGCGGTCGCTTTCGAGATGGAAAGCGGTCTCTACATTCTGCGCCGGTATGCTCTGGTAGAAATTGGTAAAGTCGCAGCTTGTCCATGCGTTGCTCTTGCCGCCGGCAAGCTCAAGTTCGGCATCATAATCCGATATATTGGCCGATCCGCCGAACATCAGGTGCTCGAACAGATGCGCTATACCCGTAAGCTCTCTGTGCTCATCGCGAGAGCCTACATTATATAAAACATTGACGGCAACCATAGCCGTGGACGTATCCTGCGAATGAACTATACGCAGGCCGTTGGCCAAGGTATGCCGTCGGATAGGCAAGATGTCGGCGCTCATTTATCGAGCACTTTCATTCCTGTGATGCGAATATCGTTTTTGGGGCGGTCGCGGCCGTCGGTCTCGGCTTTTTCGATGCGGTCGATCGTATCGAATCCACTTATGACCTCTCCGAACACCGTATATTCTCCGTCGAGATGGGGTGCGCCGCCAACCGTAGTATAAGCTTCCTTCATCTCGGGTGTTACCAACGATGTGGTGTCGCCTTCGAACTGCGATTCGACCTGTGCCACAAGCTTTTCCTGCAATGCGTTCAGGCCGGCTCTGTCGCCGCGCATCTGCATGGCCTGTATGCTGTCGCGGTGCGCCATTGCGAGTTCGTTGAACGCTTTCTGCATACGGTTCATTTTCAGACGCTGATCTATCTGAGCCACCTGCGCCGTGTCAAGTTTTGTGCCTGTCACCACATAGAACTGCGAGCCTGAGGACTGGCGCATCGGATTTACCTGATCGCCCTGTCGTGCAGCAGCGAGAGCATAACGCTTGTGGAAGTGACCGGGGAATACTATTTCAGCATCGATCTTATAGTCAGGACCTCCGCTGCCCAGAGCCTGACCGGCCTTGGCATTCTTTGAATCGGGATCGCCGGCCTGCACCATAAAATCCTTAATGATGCGATGGAACAGGGTCCCGTCGTAATATCCCTCATTTGCAAGTTTTACAAAGTTGTCGCGATGCAGAGGCGTATCGCCATAGAGAAGCACAGTAAAATTACCCTCGGTAGTAGCAACCTCGACCTTGACCGAGCTTGTATCTTCTGACTGTCTGTTATCCATATTATCTATATTTTTATCGGCCGACGATCCCGACTGGCAGGATATGGCTGCGAAACACATCACAGCGGCGCCAAAAATTCCGACTATATTC
Source organism: Muribaculaceae bacterium (assembly GCA_017620635.1). Lineage (GTDB taxonomy): Bacteria > Bacteroidota > Bacteroidia > Bacteroidales > Muribaculaceae > CAG-873. Next base: position 16,664 of record JAGAUV010000038.1, read on the forward strand.
TTCATGATGTCAATTCAAATTATCGCAGTAGGGAACAATCGCTTGTATATACGGCGGAAATTGTCGTCGGCAGCGATCAGCTCCTTTGCCCGTGTTTCATAATCTTCGCCGTAGAGACCTTGCAGAAGATCCGGCAGATATTTATGCTCGCGATCCTTATCGATAGCGCCAGCTACAAGGCTGCGGATTGCCGGCTCATACCCTACAGGGTCTATGGCGTTGAGGTAACGGGCCGCACTTGTCATGAACTGGCCGGATAAATCGACACGGTTCATATTGTCGATCAGGCGATCTATCTCCTCCGGGCCACATTCTCCGATATGATTTGCGAGATACTCGTATGTCAGAAGACCGTCGGGATCACGACGCAACTTCTTTATATCGTCTTCAGTCATAGTTTATAAATGTTTAGACTACAAAGTTAATCCTTTTCGGCTAATCCGCAAAAATTATTACTGAATATCTTTACCGAAGGGAAACAGGGCGAGTTTCATGAGCTTGAAGTGCTGCATGCCGAAGGGTATTCCGATTATCGTAATACACAGGATTATGCCCCAGCCAAGGTGTGTCAGGGCTATGGGTATGCCGCCAACGATCCACCATATCACGTTCATCAGGCCGGCGAGGCAACCGGAAGGGAAGCCCGACGGCACTACATTGGTTCCGAAGGGCCACAAGGCCACAATAGCAAGTTTGAGTGTCTGCAGGCCGAAGGGTATGCCTATTATTGTTATCATCATGCACAGGCTCGAGACAATATACTCGACAGCGATCATAAGGCCTCCGAAGACCGCCCATATTATATTAAGAAACAAATTCATATCGCAATTCAGGCTATACCAAGTAGTTCAATCTCAAATATCAGTGTGGAGCCACCCGGGATGCCGGGCTGGTTAAGACGGCCATAGGCTTGCTCGGCAGGGATGTATAACTCCCACTTGTCGCCTATGTGCATCTGCTGCAGAGCTATGATCCAGCCGGGAATGAGCTCTCTCAGACGGAATGCCAGAGCGACTCCGCCACGGCTGCTGTCGAAGGTCTTGCCGTTGATGGTCTTACCGACATAATGCACCGTGACCACACTGCTCCGATTGGGCCTGGCGCCGTCGGACCGGCCTTTCTTTATTACCTTATAGCATATTCCCTTGTCGAGTGTCTCCACTCCGGGCTCGGCCGCTTTCTGCTCAAGCCAGCGCCTGTTCTTCTCTATATATTCCTTATTCGCCATTTCGATCAGTAGTTTTTCTAAATATACGTTTGAATCGCCGGATACCCTCAACTCCTAAAATTGTAAGTCCGGCGTATTGTAGAGTTTTGGCCATACCGAAGAATATGAACCACAGTATCCCTTTCACATAAGCGCTAACCGGCAACATCATCTGTGCGAAGCTGATAATGTAGCAAGGCACACAGGATAATAAGACGATCAGACCTGTACGGAACGACAGCCCCTGCAGAAACAGCCTGATCTTATTCATGCAGATTGCGGCTTCGCAGATATTCGATCATAGGGCCGGGTGTGTCGGTCTGTAACATGCCGGCACCGAGATCATCAATCATATAACCGTAGACATCATCAGGATTACAGCGGGCAGCCATAGCATCGTCAAGCTTGCCCACAAATCCGGCCCACATCGTGTTGAGCCATATGCGGCTGCGGCCTTTAAGCAGCTCCTGCACGGGCTTTATGTTCGGGCCATAAAGTTTGCCGATAAGCAGTTCATAAGCAGCCGGTTTCATGTTGGTGTCATATGCCAGCACCGCCTCATAGGCATTGTCGGGGTCGAGACTCAGTATCGGCATATACACCACCTTTTCAAGATACCTGCCATAGTCCTTCTTTACATCGGCATACGGTTTCGAGCCTTTCATTATGATCAGGTCCCAGGTATCGGTCTTGTCGAGCAGATCGCACACCTCATCGAAATGCGCGTATGCCTTGTCGAGATTGAGCATTATATTACCTTTCGAAGCCAGCAGAGCCTCTTCAAGCGAAGGCACCTGATGGTCGGTTATATTGCCCTTATAGTCTTTAAGCCTGAGAGCGCGGATCTCGTCAAAAGTCATATCCTTGATCTTGCCTTCTCCGTTGGTCGTTCGGTTCACGGTATTGTCGTGCATAAGTATCAGCTTGCCGTCTTTAGTGCGCTGCACATCTATCTCCACGACATCAACTTTCATGCTGATAGCGCTGTCGATAGCCGCGATAGAGTTTTCGGGAGCGACTCTCCAGTTGCCGCGATGTGCCACCACGAGGACTTCTTTCGAGTCAGGGTCAAGCAGGGTCTTTCTGATCTTGTCGGCACGCTGAGCCGACATGCCCGTGCAAACAGTCAGAAAAAAGATTAAGGAAACTAAGATTCTCATAAAAGGTATTATTGATTACATCCTCACAAAATTACGGAATTTTTCTTACAAACCGACTGTTTATCTCAATATTATGTCGCGACGATATTTTTGTTTTTAATTTATAGGTAATTATAATGTCAAACAGAAAAAAATTCATTAACTTTGTGTCGGTAAAGCGGTGCGCCGGCAGGCGTAGCGCCCTTATTGATTTCTAACACGCTTAGAACAAATATATTAGACATAATATCACAGCAATGTTAAAACGTTTCTTCGTCTCTATGCTCGGCACAATGGCCGGCTTGTGGATATCGTTGTTTTTGTTGTTTATCGGCGGCATGATCGCTGTTGGTGTAGCTATCGGCAGTGGATCGGGCGACAGCATGGTCAAAGTCGAAAAGCATTCGGCATTGTACTTCAACCTTTCAGGAGAAGTATACGACCGCACACAGCCGGCCGATTTCCTACAATTGCTGCAGCAGGTTGAAAACGATGCGCCTACACTTGAAGATATGATACGCAGTCTCGAGCTCGCAGCCGACGACGACAAGATAGAAGGTCTCTACCTCAATTGCAGCGGCGCCGGCATAGGCATGGCCTCTCGCGAAGAGCTTATCGAGGCTATCGCACGGTTCAAGGAATCAGGAAAATGGATCTATGCATACTCCGACAGCTACAGCCAGGGCGATTATGTGATCGCGACTACCGCCGACTGCGTTGCGCTCAACCCCATAGGATCGATCGACATACACGGTCTTGGCGGCATGACCCCGTTCTTCAAAGGCCTTCTCGACAAAATCGGTGTCAAGATGCAGATCATCAAAGTCGGCACATACAAGAGTGCTGTAGAGCCATATATCCTCACATCGATGAGCGAACCGGCACGCGAGCAGATGCAGCAGTACATCGACTCTATCTGGAGCTACCTTGCCGAGACTGTCAGCGTCAACCGCAACATCCCGGAAGACTCCGTACGCGCCATGGCATCGCAGCTGATATCGACTCGCGAGGCTAAAACATTTATCAGCGACGGCCTCGCCGACACACTCCTCTACAAGCGCCAGAGCGACGAACTGCTCCGCGAATACTGCGGCATCAGGTCCGACGAGGAGCTGCGGCTCGTGACTCCGGCCGATTATCTGTCGGTAAAAAACATTAGCGACTTCAACAGTGCCAAAGACCACATCGCCGTACTCTTCGCCATCGGCGAGATCTCCGACAGCGGAAAAGACGGCATCGTAGGCCCCGACATGGTAAATCAGATCATAGAGCTTGCCGACGACGAACACGTCAGAGGCATGGTATTCCGCGTCAACTCTCCCGGCGGCAGCGCTTTCGCTTCCGAGCAGATATGGGAAGCCCTCGAATACTTCAAGAGCAAGGACAAGCCGCTGTTTGTGTCGATGGGCGACTATGCGGCATCGGGCGGTTACTACATCAGTTGTGGCGCCGACTCGATATTTGCAGATGAGACCACCATCACAGGTTCTATCGGTGTATTCGGCATGATTCCCGATTTCTCAGGGCTTGTGACCGACAAACTCGGAGTCAATTTCTCTGCAGTAGAGACCAACGAAAACGCTATCGGCCTTACCGGTTTCCGCGCCATGACTCCCGAGCAGCATGCAGCCATGCAGAAGAGCGTAGAAGACATCTACGACCTCTTTACCGGCCGTGTAGCCGCCGGCCGCGGTCTTGAGCAGGACTATGTGAAGAGCATAGCCGAAGGCCGCGTGTGGATCGGCACCGCCGCGCTCGGGCTCGGACTTGTCGACGCAATAGGTAGCCTCGACACTACAATCGAAGCTCTTGCCGACGAGACAGGTCTCGACAGCAAAGATATAGTCCGCTATCCAAAGACCGAATCGAGCGTATGGGAGCAGCTTCTGCGCCAGTCGGGCGGTCTTGACCAGCTCAAGGCTGCCGGTTACGATATCGAGACTATGAAATATATCGATATCGTCCGCCGCATGCGCACCGCCAACCCCATGCAGGCCCGTATCGAACCAATAATATTCGAATAAGATAAGCGATGAAAAACAACAGCGTGCTGTCGAAGCTCATATTACTGCCATGCTCCAAATTATATGGGGCAGTGACATATATGCGCAATAAATTCTTCGACTGGCACCTGCTGAAAGAAGTGGAGTTCGACATCCCCGTCATAGCCGTGGGCAACCTCGCCGTCGGCGGAACGGGCAAGACTCCTCATGTCGAGTACATTGTAGAGATGGTAAGGCGCAACCGCAAGGTGGCCGTGCTCAGCCGTGGCTACAAACGCGAGACTCGTGGCTTTATCATGGCCGGCCGCACGACCATGCCGCGCGACATAGGCGACGAATCCTACCAGATATATACGAAGTTCGGTGGCGAGGTAATCGTCGCCGTATGCGAAGACCGTGTGCTGGGAATCAGAGAGCTCTTGCGCATCGACCCGACGATAGAGATGGTAGTCCTCGACGATGCTTTCCAGCACAGATACGTCAAGCCGACACTCTCGATAGTCATTACCGAGTACGCACGGCCCGTCTACGAAGACGCCATGCTGCCTTACGGACGTCTGCGTGAACCGGCCCGTGGTCTGAACCGCGCCGACATGATCATCGTAGGCAAATGTCCCTACAGCCTGCGCCCGGCCGACTACCGCAGCGAGATCAACCACTACAACGTGATGCCCTGGCAGCACCTCTTCTTCTCGCATATCGACTATCAGGCACTCTCGCCTGTATTCGAGGATGTCGCCACATCAGTGCCATATCTCGACTGGCTCAACGAGGGCGACTCGATACTCGCTATCGCCGGCATCGGCAATCCGCGACCCTTCATCAAGCACATCAAGAGCTTCGCGGCCAAAGTGAAAGTCGATATATACCCCGACCACCATCAGTATACAAAGAAAGATATCGACCATATCCTGTCGCGCTATCGTCAGCTCAAAGGCAAGCAACGCATCATCATAACCACCGAAAAAGACGCTGTGCGCCTTGCTGCAAACCCCTATTATCCCCACGAGCTGCGCGCCATGACCTTCTACCTGCCGGTCAAGGTCGATTTCGAATACCCAGTGCCGCAGCCCACCTTCGAGGAAGCTTTCGAAAAAGAACTACGCGAAAAAAACCGCCGTAAGCAATAAGAAAATACAATCTATACCGAACCCGGCATATCTGACCGGCGTTTATATCAAAGTAACCAACATAAAACAAGCACCCATGCTCGAAAAAATCAACCAGACCGCCGACTTCCTCCGTCAGCGCGTAGGCGAGATGCCTAAACTTGCCATTATCCTCGGCACAGGCCTTGGCAACCTCGTCGAACATATCGAAGACAAACTCTATATCCCCTACTCCGAGATCCCCAATTTCCCCGTTTCCACCGTCCAGGGCCACAGCGGCAACCTGATATTCGGAACAATGGGCGGACGTCGCGTCATAGCCATGCAGGGCCGTTTCCACTACTATGAAGGATACGACATGAAGACCGTAACATTCCCCGTACGTGTGTTCAAGGCTCTCGGCGTGGATACTCTCTTTGTCAGCAACGCCGCCGGCGGCATGAACAAAGAATTTAAAGTTGGCGATGTCATGGTTATTACCGACCATATCAACCTCTTCCCCGAGAACCCTCTCCGTGGCAGAAACTACGAGGAACTCGGTCCGCGCTTCCCGGCCATGACCGAAGCCTACGACAAGAAACTCGTCGCCCTCGCCGACAAGATCGGAGAGGAGAAAGACCTGCGTCTCGTCCACGGCGTATATGTAGGTACCCCCGGCCCTACATTCGAGACTCCGGCCGAATATGAGTACTTCCGTGTGATCGGAGGCGATGCTGTAGGCATGTCTACAGTTCCCGAAGTCATAGTTGCCCGTCACGCCGACATGCGTGTATTCGGTATCTCCGTAATTACCGATCTCGGCGGCAAGGACGTGACTGAAGTACCCACTCACGAAGAAGTGCAGAAGGCCGCTGTCAAGGCACAGCCTACAGTCGAGGCCCTTGTCAAAGAGATGGTAATACGCTGCTGATATCATGGCTGAAATTTCGTCGCTCGGTGAATTCGGTCTCATAGACCGCCTTACCGAAAATCTCGAGATAAGCAACAGCTCTACCGCCGTGGCAGTCGGTGACGATGCCGCCGTACTCCACTACCCGGCCGACACCGATATACTTGTCACGACCGATCTGCTCCTTGAGAACGTACATTTCGATCTTACCTACGTTCCCCTCAAACACCTCGGCTACAAGGCGGCGGTGGTAAACTTCTCGGATGTATACGCCATGAACGGCCAGCCGCGACAGATCACAGTGTCGCTGGGTATATCAAAGCGCTTTACCGTAGAGCACATCGAAGAGCTCTACGCCGGCATCCGCATCGCCTGCGAGCAATATGGCGTCGATATCATAGGCGGAGATACCACAGCCTCACATCAGGGCCTCGTGATATCCATTACATGTATCGGCGAGGCTCCCAAGGGCAAGGCCGTGCGCCGCAACGGAGCACACGACACCGATCTAATCTGCGTCAGCGGTGATCTGGGCGCGGCATACATGGGCCTGCAGCTGCTCGAGCGCGAGAAAGTCGCATCGGCCGGACAAAAGGATTTCGTTCCCGACTTCGCCGGCAAAGAGTACCTTGTCGAAAGGCAGCTCAAGCCCGAAGCCCGACGCGACATCATCGACGAGCTCGCTAAAGCCGGCGTGGTACCTACCGCCATGATGGACATCAGCGACGGCCTGTCGTCGGAGCTGATCCATATATGCAAGGACAGCAAGGTGGGATGCCGAGTCTACGAAGACCGCATTCCCATCGACTATCAGACTGCCGTAATGGCCGAGGAACTCAACATGAACCTCGTTACCGCGGCTCTGAATGGCGGCGAGGACTACGAGCTACTCTTTACAGTGCCACTTACCGATCACGAAAAAGTAGAAAACATGAAAGGTGTGAAGGTAATAGGCTATATATGCAAGGAAGAACTCGGCAGCGCACTTGTCACTCGCGACGGCGGTGAGATAGCACTGAAAGCCCAGGGCTTCAACCCCCTCAAAGAAGAGGAAGAATAACAACCCCGACACATCATAACCCCCATGACGGCGCAGACACACCATCTGCGCCGTTTTTTTGTCGCCCGACGAGAAAAATCGTATCATTTATTCAGCTCAAAACGATTTTTTGTCGATTTGGCCTAATTTTTGTATTTTTGCTTTATAAAAGCTGATCACGCTATGAAACTCGCCTTATATTATATCTACCTCTTCCTGATTGCCATACCATTACTGCTGACAATCACGATATTGGCCGCCGGCATTACCATAATAGGCAGCGCCCTCGGCGGCGGCCGCTTCTTCGGTTACTGGCCCGGCAGCATATGGGGGCGCCTTTTCTGCATCATTTCTCTGGTAAGGGTAAAGGTATACGGCCGAGAAAACATATCACGCGGACAAAGCTATGTGTTCGTTGCCAACCATCAGGGAGCATACGACATATTCTCCATCTACGGCTATCTGGGCCACAACTTCCGCTGGATGATGAAGAAATCGCTCGAACGCATACCGCTGGTCGGCTACAGCTGCAAAGTGTCGGGCCACATTTTTGTCGACAACTCCTCGCCGTCGGCTGTCAAGGCTACAATGGAAGCCGCCGAGCGGCGCCTTGCCGGCGGCATGTCGGTGGTAGTGTTCCCTGAAGGATCGCGCACACTCGACGGCCGCATGCACACCTTCCGTCGCGGCGCCTTCTCTCTCGCCGTAGAGTTCGGCCTGCCCGTCGTTCCTATAACCATCGACGGCGCATACACGATACTTCGGCGCGGATCATTTTTGCCCCGGCCCGGCCGCATAACACTTACCATCCACAAGCCTATAGAAGCCCCCGAAGGCGGCAGGCACGAGCTGGCCGACCTTATGGACAAATCATACAAAGCTATTGCAAGTGCGCTATGACCCAAGGCCTTGATTTATGCCGCATACCCACATCCGCCTATATTAAAGAATATTTTATAAGATACGGGCGCATACCGGCTGCGATAGCGGCGGTGTTGCTGCTCATCGCATTTGTCGCCGGATTCAGCGACATGAGGTGGTGGCTGATCGGACTGATGGAACTGTTTGTGGTCATACCCATGATAATAGCCATGAGCTGTTTCATCGCCGCTGGACGCAAGGATATGGCTCTGAGGCTTCATCCGTTTACCGTAAATCAGGACGGCGATGCCGTACGTCTCGACTTCTACCGCTTTGATGCCGAAGACGAAAACCGACAGGCATATCAGAGCGTTCTACTCACGGGCGACAGAATACGGAAGGTCGCTTTCGGCAAAAGATTCATCAGAATCACTGCTGCCGGCGACCGGCTCCCCTTCGATTTCATCCTTATTCCAAAGGATGCGCTGCCCCACTCTACAATCTTTGAAAAATTCGAATATGACCAACGATAATCTCCATCAGGCCCGACAATTACTCGACCGCGCCTTATCCGAGCTACGACAATACAAGTATGCCGAGGCGATACAGTCCCTCAGATCGGCTGCCGCCAAGCTTGCCGACGATACATTGTCGGGCAGGCTCGATGATATCGAAAGCCGCTATTTCTATATGCTGCGCTATATTTCATCATATGCCCCGGCATCATCGGGCGACATTGCCGATATCGCAGCGAAGATCAAGGACATCGCCGCCATCATCCGACGCAATATAATTGCCTGCGACAACACGGCCTACGGCGCACAGATACGTTTCGAGAGGCTGAGACCGGAAGAAAACATACAAAGCATCATAAGCGACTATCTCTCCGAGGCCGCCCGTCTGCGTACCGACCCATCGGCTCTGACCGATCCAAGATCGCACGCCACTCTCGAAAGACTGTCGGCCGACATATTCAACCGTCTCTGGGCCCACTACCGCCTCGACGACGACACATACACCTTGCTCGAGGATATTATCGCCGACACATCCATATCGGAAGTCGACAGGGAGCTTTGGATCAACGCCCTCGGCCTGTCCCTATTCTATTATCGCGACAGCAACGTGATCAGGCTGCTGCAGAAGGCACTGGCCAACGGCGAGCGCCGCATGGCTATTGCCTCGGCCGTATGGCTCGTAATCATTGCCACTGTCTTTTCCGGCCGTATGGACGACCCTGTCGAAAAAAGCATATGGGAGAGTCTCACTATCGCCGGGATAGACCTCTACGAAGTCTACAGCCAGATAATACGCTCTCTAGGCAATGGTTCGAAAGACTTCTTCAACGACCTTGCATCACTAAGTCAACGCTTCAGAGGTTTGGATCTCAACAATGCCGAGGCATTGAAGAATATCGACCTCAGCACCGACGACTACGATAAGATACGACGCTTCAACGAGGCCCAGGCCTCGGGAGCCGACGTGTTCGGCCGCAGCATAGGCAATATGCGCTACTTCCCCTTCTTCGCCTCCCTGCCCAACTGGTTCATCCCGTTTGACCCGCAGCACAGCCTCCTCGCCGACATAACGGATGGAGAAGGCGCAGAGATAGCGGAATCGATCGCCATGATGCCGCACATCGCCGACAGCGACAAATATGCCCTGCTCCTGGCGATGAGCAACATGCCCTCGGCTATGCGCTCTACCACACTGTCGACATTGGTCGACGGCATGCGCTCCATGTCCGACACGCCGGAGTTCAGAGAAGCCATGTCGGAGATCCGCAATATCCCCGACAGCACACTGATATCCAACCAGATAATCCAGATATCGAGATTCATCGCCAAGTACCCCAAGGTCGGCGAAATGCCGATAAGCAGATACTGGAATGCCGACACACTCTTCGAGCCCTCGCGTCTCGATCGTTCCGGCATAGGCACCGATGCTTATATCGGCCTTTCCAAAGCATTGGGCGATCAGGGCAACCTATCCGCCTCCTGCCGTCTGCTCAGGCATATTGTAGCGGCCGACGGCACATCAGCGCTCGCCGATGCGGAGCTCGAGATGCTAGCCGATATGGAAACAGCAGCACAGCAGCCCGACAGCTCCGATATCGCCGAGGACTGCTATACCGAGATATTGCGGCGTGAACCCGGACGACTCGATATTGCCGTCAAGTTAAGCCGTATATATCTGCAGTCTGGCAAGGTGCAGCATGCGGCAGACATTCTCATTGGCAGCGGCATCGAAGGCTCGGGCGAGCCGGCGCCACTGATATGTCTGGCTCAGTGTTACGAGGCATTGCACGATCTCGAACAGGCTATCGAGACCTTGCACCAGGCCGACTTCGTCGCGCCCGACGACGATTTCACAGCCAAACTGAAACTGGCGGAGCTATACCTCCGAAACGGTCAGCCTCATGAATCAGCCGGGACAATCGACCTGATACCGGCCGACATACGCCGTATACTCCCTACGGGCCTTCACGGCATTGCCCTGTGGCTTTGCGGCAATACAGCCGAGGCGAAGAATATGTGGCTCGACGAGATATCCACGCCGGGAAAAGGCGACAGTCTCGACTACATCAAGGACCTGAGGCATACCATCGCGGAGCTGGGCGACTGGCCCGTGGCCGCCGACAAGGCATACCCGGGCCTGCGTGTCGCGCCCGACATTCTATTGTACCGGCTTAACGGTTCTAAATTCGGTAATATATAATCTAAACACTTAATCATATGGTAATCCAACGCTGGCAGAGTGTTCTGCTCCTTATCGCCGTAGTGCTCATGTGCATATTCTGCGCCACGCCCTACGCCAACCGTACAGCCGTCGAGACCGCGGCTCTGACTCCCGTTTTCGTCTCCGACGCCCCCGTATTCCTGGTACTCAACATCGCCATCGCGGTATTGTTGTTTATCGCCATTTTCATGTTTAAGAACCTCCGGCTGCAGATGAAGGTCACACTTATCACGATTGTGCTTATCGTGGCCTCATTGGTCACATCAGGCATCATCATATACGCATCAATGCCCGATGCCGCCCTGATATGGACAGGCGGCGTACTGCTGCTGATCGCCGCTCTCATCTGCGCCGTATTCGCCCTGCGCTTTATGCGTAAGGACAACAATCTCCTCCGCAGCTACGACCGCCTGAGATAACAGGCCATTCCGTAGGATATATACACGGCCACAAGAAGGGCGAGGAAGTACTGGTAGCCGTCGGCCATCTCCGCGACAAGGAACATCGACATAAGCGGCGCCCGTACCACTCCGGCCATTACTGCCGCCATACCGACAAATGCCATATTGGCCGTCGGTATGGCGGTATTGAATATCGTATTGATTATAAGCGCGAAGAAAAAACCGGCTATCGCGCCGGCAAACAGCGCCGGGGCAAAATCGCCGGCCACACCGCCGCCGGAGTTCGTAGAGCATGCCGCTGCCGGCTTTACAAGAAGTATGGCGAACGTAATGCCTATAAGCACCCACACATCGCCTCCAAGCGATGAAAAGAACCCGGCTTCGGTAAGCACTGCATGATGCCCGTTTATAAGCCTCGACAGCGAATCATATCCCTCGCCGTAAAGAGTTGGAAACAGAAAGACGAATATGGCAAGAAGGCCGCCGGATATGATGTTGCGTGTCAGCGGACGGTCTATCGACTCAAAGAATCTGCGCAGCCTCGACATTATCAGCGAATAATAAACTGAATACAGGCCGCAGAACAGACCCAGAAGCAGTACCCAAGGCATTATACCGAGGTCAAACGGTACGGTCTGGATAAAATCGATGTCATAAGTACAGCCGCTGAGCACATAGGCCGTCATCGACGACACTATGCACGATATGAACTGCGCCAGTACGGTAGTAGTCGTCAGCTCGAGCTGAAGCACCTCGAGCGTGAAAAGTACGCCGCCCAGCGGCGACTTGAATATGCCGGCAATACCGGCGCCGGCGCCACAGCCCACAAGCACACGTATAAGCTCAGGCTTCAGACCGAATTTGCGCCCCAGCCCACCGCCAATCGCGCCGCCGACAGTCGCTATAGGGCCTTCCGAGCCGGCGGATCCGCCGAAGCCGAGAGTCAGCGTGCTCGCTATCATCGGCGAATAGATATAGCAGGACCCAAGATTATATCTACGCTCTTTCAGGCCGGCCTGTATGCGTTCCACGCCGTGCTCGATATTCCTATGCAATATATACCTCTGGTACAAGCCTGTAAGCAAGATTCCGGCAAGAGGATATATAAGAAGGCTCACGTTAAAATGCTCAGGACTTATACCCGATGTCAGTAAGCCCGACGTAAAACCTATCATCTTCTTGAGCAGAAACGCCGCACTGCCGGCAAGCAGACCCACGACTACCGCGACCACCATTACCGCCACACCTCCGGGTAAACCCCGGAGCCATGACTTGACACCTTTGAAATGCCTGTCTGTATTAACGGTCGAATCCATAATCAATCAATATTAATTATAACATCTCAACCGCCCCCCTTGTTCCCCTCCGATCGATAAAATACAAAGCAAATTCCGGAGCCGGGGGGCTTGCTCCGGTTATAGCGAAAGGTATCTCCGCTACCGGCACTCCCCCCTCCTCAAAAATCAAACATTTTGAAAAACCCGGGACAGCCCGGCGCCGCCCAATACTAACTTTGCAGCATTATGAGCAAATACACTATATACTTCGAACGTTACATCGGCCGCCCACTCTACCGCTGGGAGCGCCGGATCATCGCACCTCTCGAACACATTCGACAGCACTCCCAAAACCGTCGCGTGATTATCGTAGACCCTCCAGGATACGACTCGCGCGAACTCCTGTGCACGTACCTCCGATTCCTGCACAAGCGCATAGCCCCCGGCCTTACGGCTGTCGCTATCGACCGCACCACAGCTCAGGCACAGCGAATTACCGAATACCGCCCGGCAAAAGACAGGCAATGGCTGAGCGTCGCATCCGGCCTCAGACCAAACCACCTACGGGGCCTCACTTTCGACTATGCCCTCATCCTCAATGCCGACCGATACTTCCCTCTCAACGCCACCATACCGGCGCTCGCGGCCCGGCGAAACTTCACTGCCATACTCAAGACCGTCGCGCCAGTAGTCTCAACATCCTGCAACGGATTCATAATCATCCACATCCGAGGCCGTGACCCCGGAATACCGCCGCTATACCGCGCCAATCCCGACACTCCCGTGCCCCACGCGCCGCCGCGACACCCCACACCACGGCTCTACATCATCGACCCCGATCTGTCCGACGACAATATAGCCGATTTTTTCTTCCCTCCGGCCCCGGCCCGTGACAATAAAGACCGAACGCCCGAGCGGTAGTCGACTCCGCTGCCCAAAGCCAAAACGTCGTCAAAGAGTTCTTTGAAATTCTGACATTCAACCCTCCTCCATTCTGACGGACTGAAAAAAATCAGCCGCTACTGTAAAGCAACGGCTGATTGTGATGGGAGTATGTTATTTATCTTACTCTTCTGCAGCAACAGCGGCACCTGAGGCATTGTTAAGGCTGTCGACAAGTGTGCGGAACTCTTCAATGCTTACTGTCTTCTCGTTCAGTTTGATAGCATTGTGGATAGAGTTGATGAGCTTGCCGTTGAATGCCTGACGCACTACGCGCTGGCGCTGAGATTTGTCCTTGAGTATGTTCTCTGCAAGGTAATCGGCCATCTGGTCTGCCATGTGAGCCATTCCGTAGCTCTGGAGCTGTTCGATAGCCATTGCGTGGGCAAATGCCTTAACATCGTCCTCGTTGATCTCTACCTTGAGAGTCTCGGCGGCCTTGTTCTCGATGATTTCCCACTTGATACCGGGCACGGCGCGCTCTACCTCGCCGGCGATATCCTCAGCTTTGATCTCGCTGTTGTTGCGAGCCATGAATTTCTTGAGGAAGTCGAGAGGAAGCTGCATATCCTTGCCATAAGTCTCCATCAGGTAATCTTCGGCCATACGGGCGAAGAGCTGACGGCTGTTAGGCTCGAGAGCACGGGCGATCATCTCGCTCACGCGCTGACGGTATTCTTCTTCATTGTGTACGGTATCCTTCCCGAATACTTTGTCGTAGAACTCCTGGCCAAGTTCGGCAGGCTTGTGTACGATAAATTCCGAGATGGTAATCTGGAAGTTGCCACGGACTGTTTCCACCTTGTCGCGGTCGATATGGAGCATAGATGCGATTTCAGCCTCATTGCCGTCGCATGTGGCGAAAGCGTCGAATACGATAGTATCGCCCACCTTGCTGCCTTCAAACTTATCAGCCTGATCTTTAGACTTGAAGCTGAACGGAGCCAGGATGCCGTCTTCTACCATGATGCCGTCTTCTTTCTCCTTGCCTTCCTCATCGAGCTGGCGGATAACACCCTTTACCAGAGCACGCGCTGCATATTCCTGAGCAGGAACCTGCTCGCCGGCCTGATTGCGGAGAGCCTTGTCCTGATCGTCGATCATGTTATCGCTCACTGCGATATTGTAATAATCGAGTTCTACACTCTGGTCAAGTTTGATGTCGACGGTCGGAGCAAGACCAATTTCGTATTTGAATACAAATTCGGTAGCTGTGAGATCATATTCCTCTTCAACCAAAGGTAATGGCTGGCCAAGGAGATCAAGTTTGTTGTCTTCGATATATTTGAGAGCTGCGTCTGATGCCACCTCATTGAGAACGTGGGCCTTGACTTCCTTGCCAAAACGCTTCTGCAGCTGTGCCATGTCGATGTGGCCGGGACGGAAGCCGGGGATCTGTCGCTTCTGTCCGATTTCCTTAAGCTCGCTTTTTACACGTGCCTTGTAGTCGTCCTCTACGAGACGGACTACAATGACTCCTTCGAGTTCGCTTGTTTTTTCGAGTGTTACGTCCATTAGTTATGATGTTCTTTAAAGTTTTCTCTAATCGTTGAAACGCTGTTTTTACGGTTTCAGTTTGCAAAATTAACACTAAATATTTTCATAATCAATTTTAAAGGCTCTTTTTGGCATTTTTTATATAATTGTCCGCTCCGCCTCGTTTACACTCGATAACCGGCCGCTCCAAAATAACAGCAACTTTTCTTGCAAAAGCGCTGTTATTTTGTTATATTTGCAAAAGTTTAATAAAAATATCTATGGCTTACCTTATCGGTCAAATATTAGGAATTGTATTTTTTATATATGGTGTCATGGTTCTGTATGCTTTGTGGAATAGCTGTATCACACATAACGATGATATCGATTAACTAAGCCAACCGGCGAGCTATCCCCTCAAATCGTTTCTGCCGTTCTTCGGCACTGAATTGAGGTGTCTTCGTTTTTATAATCAATCCCTCCACTGAGCCAGTGGCGACAAATGTTTTTTAGATGAAAATAATTCACATCATCACAATAGCAAGCGCTTTAACCTGTGCCTCTGCAGTCTCCGCTCAAACATTCGTCAAAGAGATGAACGGCGCCAACACACGTTTCATCCCCGGACAGTACATGAAGAACGGCGAAGCGACCATCTATTTTTCTGATGATGAATACGGATATACAGACGGTAATTCGAAGTATTCGGCTGAGATTTTTGATTTTGAACTTAAAGCTCTCAAATCCTTCAATTTCCCATCCTGCACCCATACAGCAAATTTGAGGAAAGAGCTTCGACGGGAACTCTGGAAAAGTCTCGCGTGATAAGAAAAGATCGAATTACGAATTTGGGGCTATGCCTACACTTACTCCATACAAACACAGAAGTACGACGGCGAATGGGAAACACGCATATGGGAGGATGTTCCCATCAGTAACTTCTGCACTCCTCATTGCAACGATGTTGCAAAATTAAACGATTGGAACGGCGGAGTTTATCTACCATTCTCTCAGACGTTCTTCAATGATGACGAAGCGTTCGAATACGTCCGATTCAAGGCAGAAGTAGCCGAAGGCGGCGAGAACGGTTTTATTTCAGATGCCTCGCCTTCTCCTGAAGAATATCTTTTCGGCATTACAGATACTGACCGTGACGGAGATGGCGAAACAGACTACAAACGGACAGTGTACGGAGTCCACTATTCAGGGCTGGAAGTTGTCAACGAAAATAATCAGGTGCTTTATACCTTCCCGATGCCGGATAACGCCAAGGGTGAGCCAAGTGTAGAATTTTTCAAATCGGACAACAATATTCTCGCACAGGTCGATTATAATTGGTATAACGACGAGGGTAACTATGTACATACTGTTAGATTCTATCGCATCGACAAGACTACCGATGGTGTGGCATAGGTTGTAAAGGAAGAAAATCATCTTACGGCAAGACCAAATCCGGCATCAAAAGGGACTCCTGTAGTTGTGGATTTACCGTTCTCGACAAGCGAACGTACTATCCGAGTTAATACGCTTAACGGGTCAACCATCATAAGCGTTAAAGTTGAAGCAAACGCAACACAGGTTTCTGTACCTACAGACGCACTTTCTCCAGGCATTTACCTTATCACACTCACTGACAAAGGTCAAACATCAGAAACCTGCAAGATTATAGTGCGATAAGACACGGCCGAACTTCTTTTCTGAATTTACTCAAAGTCCATAACTGAGTGGTGCATGCCACAAAGTTATGGACGATATGAGTTACGTAAGAAAGTGCTTATTTTTTTGGGGAATAGACTGAGGGATTCGGTCGGACAAGGGCGGCGGTGTATTGTCACGCGTCGAATTTTTTACTAATTTTGTGTTGGTTTTTATACTACATCAAATGGAAAACGAAACGATTTTGCACGATGTATGGGACCGCGAACATCTCTGGCATCCATATACATCCACCATCAATCCATTGCCTACATATAAGGTAGACTCTGCCGAGGGCGTAAGAATACGTCTCGCCGACGGAAGAGAGCTTATCGACGGCATGTCGTCGTGGTGGTGTGTCATACATGGATACAATGACAAGCGACTGAATGAAGCCGCACAGCGACAGCTCGAACGCATGAGTCATGTAATGTTCGGCGGACTGACACACAGCCCGGCGATAGAGCTGGGAAAGGCATTGCTCGAAGTGGCCCCGTCGTCGATGCATAATATATTTTATGCCGACTCGGGTTCGGTAGCTGTAGAAGTGGCGATGAAGATGGCCGTTCAGGCAGCCATATCGAAATCGGGAAGCCACGACAAGACCAACTTTGTAACAGTGCGACGCGGATATCACGGAGACACATGGAATGCAATGAGCGTATGCGACCCCGTAACCGGCATGCACAGTGCTTTCGGCTCTGCCCTACCGATCAGATATTTCGTGCCAAGGCCAAAATCGAGATTCGACGGAGAATGGATAGCTGATGATATCGACGAACTGGCAAGGCTGCTTGAAGAAAAAAACGGAGAGATAGCCGCCCTCATCCTCGAACCCGTACTCCAGGGAGCCGGAGGCATGTGGATGTATCATCCTGAGTATCTGAAGCAGGCCCGAAGACTATGCGATAAGTACGACGTGCTTCTGATCTTCGACGAGATAGCGACGGGCTTCTGGCGCACAGGCAAATTTTTTGCCTGCGAACATGCCGGAGTCCAGCCGGACATAATGTGTATCGGCAAAGGTCTCACGGCCGGATATTTTACCATGAGTGCCGTAATGACCACCCGGGAGGTAGCCGACACAATATCGCGCGGAGAGGCCGGTGTGCTGATGCATGGCCCGACATTCATGGGCAACCCTCTGAGCTGCGCCATCGCCATCGAATCTCTCAAAATGCTCGGAGAGAAGGATATGCCGGCCGTGATCAGCGGCATAGAGAACATACTGAAAGAAGAACTTACCCTCGCGAGGACATCCGACAAGGTGGCCGATGTGAGGATTCTTGGCTCAGTAGGTGTAGTGGAGACAAAGGATTGTGTCGATGTAGGTAAATTCCAGCGCAAGTGTGTGGAGAAAGGAGTATGGATACGTCCATTCGGCCATAATGCATATATAATGCCGCCATATATAATCAGCCCCGAACAGTTGCGCTATCTTTGCCGCACACTTATAGAGCTTGTGAACGATGAAGACTGCTATTAGACAAAATCTCGAACGGCTCGAACGGGAAGGCAACAAACGGATTATACCACACCCCTGCAACACGCCCGGCCTGATCGATTTCAGTAGCAACGACTACCTCGGCATAGCAACTGACAAAGAGCTGCGCCGTGAGTTTTTCGACAATCTGAATGCGGAGGACGTAATGATGTCGGCCTCGGCAAGCAGGCTGCTCGCCCACTGTCAGGAGCCGTTTGCCGATTTTGAAGCGACACTTAAAGATGCCTACCGTCGCGAGGCACTGATCTTCAACAGCGGCTATCACGCCAATGTAGGGCTTGTGTCAGCGCTTGCAACAGGCGACTGCACCATCATAGCCGACAAACTTGTACACGCAAGTATCATCGACGGCATAAAACTGTCGGGCGCTCCCTTCGAGCGTTTCCGCCACAATGATATGCGGCATCTTTCGACTCTTGCGAAGAAGGTTGTGGCACAAGGCCGAAGGCCTCTGATAATAGTGGAGAGCGTCTACAGCATGGATGGCGACAAGGCGCCGCTCGACGAGATCGCAGATATAAAAAAGGGCTGCCCCGGGGCGCTATTGTATGTAGACGAGGCGCATGCGGTCGGTGTAGAGGGTCCATCAGGCCTGGGCATGTCGATGTCGCTCGGCAAGCGCAGCGAGGAGGTGGATATAATAATCGGGACACTTGGCAAGGCTCTCGGGTCGACCGGAGCATATGCAATGACAGGCCGGACGATACGCGACTGGGCTGTAAACAAAGCCCGTAGCCTTATATTCTCGACAGCCCTGCCGCCTATAAATGTGATGTGGAGTAAATTTATCTTCCTCAAGTCACTGGAGATGGACGCAAGGCGAATCCACCTTAAAAAGCTTGGCAAGACTCTTGGCGCTGCCCTCGGATCGGGCAGCGAAAGCCACATACAGCCATTTATGATCGGCGATCCGCACAGCGCGGTAAGGATGTCGGAAGCTTTAAGACGCGATGGCTTTGAAGTACTGCCAATACGGACACCGACAGTGCCTCCGGGGACCGACAGACTACGCATAAGCCTGTCGGCATCAATGAACATGGCAGATGTAGAAGGTCTGGCCAAATCGATAAAAAACTATAGGGATGAATGATACCTACATGAAACGCAGGGCAAAGAGACCGCGTCGGCCCTCTCGCCTAACAAAAGGTGTATCGTCGACGGTGGCGATATTTCTAATTCTCATCGCCGCACTTGTCGCTGTAGGGCAGGCAACGAGAGAAGAGCCGGCAGAGCTTGACTGCGGCATATCGGCAGAAAATCTAACTAAGGTTACCGTACCCGACGAGTTGAACGAGATTTCGATAGATTACACCGGATTCCATGTGTCGTTCAACCCTTCTCATCACGTACCAAACTATGTAGCCTGGGAGCTGACAGAAGCCAAGGCGCAAGGCAAGAGCCCCCGCAAGTCGAAGTTTAAGGCAGACAATGATATATACGGCTGCGCTACGCTTGATGACTACCGCTATTCGGGATATGACCGCGGCCACATGGCACCGGCCGGAGATATGAAATGGAGCGAAGCGGCAATGGACGACTCGCATTACCTGACCAATATCGTGCCGCAGGATCATTCGATCAACGGCGGAATATGGTCGAGCCTCGAAAAGATGTGTCGCCGCTGGGCAGAGAGAGACAGTGCACTGATCATAATCTGTGGGCCGGTGCTCACAGACCTTAATGAGCGTACGATAGGCGAATCGGGCGTTGCAGTGCCCGACCGATTGTTCAAGATAGTCTTTGCACCTTATACCAAGCCGCCGAGAGCCATCGGTTTTATCTTCCCCAACAAGCCTACGGACGATGGCCTTGAGGCACTCTCGACAAGCGTAGACAATATAGAAGCGATTACCGGGTTTGATTTTTTCGAATGTCTGCCCGACGATATAGAAAACGAGGTGGAAAGCTCGACAAATTACAGGGTGTGGAACCGACAAAAACGCTAAAATGGATAATCTGATATATAACCATAATGACACAATCTGTGCGATATCAACCGCTCCGGGTGTTGGCGGTATTGCTGTAGCCAGAATAAGTGGAGCCCAGGCTTTTGAAATCACAGGTAAGATATGGGTCGGCAAGAATCTGGAAGAGGTAACGAGCCATAGCGCACATCTGGGCAAGGTGCTTGACAGTGAGGGGGAAGAGCTCGATGAGGCTGTAGCAACGGTTTTCCGCGCTCCGGCATCTTTTACAGGCGAAAATGTGGTAGAACTCAGCGTGCATGGCTCTCGTTGGATTCAGGCCCAACTGATACAATCGCTGATAGCGGCCGGCTGTCGCATGGCCCTGCCCGGCGAATTTACCCGACGCGCCTTTGCATCGGGCCGACTCGATCTTGCGCAGGCAGAGGCTGTTGCCGACATGATAGCGTCATCGTCGAAGGCATCGCACCGTATAGCAATGTCGCAGATGCGAGGAAGCTTTTCGAAGAAAATAGATGCTGTACGTGACGAATTGGTGCAATTGGCGTCGCTACTCGAACTCGAACTGGATTTCTCAGAAGAGGATGTCGAATTTGCATCACGCGAGCGGTTGCTCGAATTGTCGGATACTTTGTCGGTGCGGTTGAATAAGATGGCACAGAGTTTCAGAACCGGCGAAGCGATAAAAGAGGGTGTGCCCATAGCGATCATAGGAAAAACAAATGCCGGCAAATCGTCATTGCTCAACGCTCTTGTGGCTGAGGACAGGGCTATCGTGTCGGATATACACGGAACAACACGTGATATAGTTGAAGACACGGCAGTGATAGGGGATTTCCTTGTGCGCTTTCAGGATACGGCCGGGATAAGGGACACTGAAGACCCTATAGAAAATATCGGCATAGAACGATCGCGCAATGCGGCACAGAATGCACGGCTTGTTTTGTATGTACTTGATTCTGAGGCCGGCGTGACACCACAAGATGCGAAAGATGAATTGGAAAGTATTGATCGGGAGAGACTTATCATCGTCGCCAATAAAATGGATGCGGTCGATAATTTTGACAGCGAGAGTTGGGCCAAACTCTTTAGGGATGTTGAAATCATACACTGCTCCGCTCTGATCGGGTCGGGCCTTGATGAGCTGAGAATGGCTATATCAAAGCGCCTCGAGGCGGAAACGGCAAATGATGATATAATAGTAACTAACGCACGCCATGCAGCAGCACTTGCCAAAGCGTCGAATAGCCTCAGGGATTTTGCACGGTCGATAAGAGAAAATGTGCCTACAGATCTCGCCGCTCAGGATCTTCGCCAAGCGATATACTCTCTGTCGGTCATCACAGGCTCAATAAGCACCCCCGAAATACTACAAAATATTTTTAAGAAGTTTTGCATCGGGAAGTAATCAGCTGATTATCAATGATTTATATTGATAGTAATTGACTGTTACTGAGCGAAAAAACTTAACTCTTACAAGAACGCCTAATGCTGATAACTGTCAGTGTTAGGCGTTTTTATGCACCATTTTGTACGGAT